>NZ_JBFULU010000047.1:0-53845 GCF_054049735.1 Bradyrhizobium sp. P5_C12 | reverse complement strand
GGCGTGGGCTTCGCGGCGGGGGGATAGCCCTTGGCATTGGCCAGATCGCGGCGCAGCGACCGCGGCGCCGACTGAAGCGCGAAGATGATCGCGATCTGGGTTCGGTTATGGAGCCGGTATTTGCGCATGATGTTGCCGATATGCGCTCGCACCGTATTCTCCGAGATCTTGAGCTCGTAGGCGATGTTCTTGTTCTGCATTCCGCGCGCGATAAGCATCATCAGCTCGCGCTCACGCGGCGTCGGTGCAATCAAATCTTTCGGATCCGGGCTCATGACTTGCTCCTCCCTGGCTTTTGGTTTCGATGTTGTGACCACCCCAGCATGGTCTCACTCCGTCTTGAGTGCCTCGATTGGACTGAGCTTGGACGCCTTGTGTGCAGGATAGAAGCCGAAGATGAGGCCGGTCGCGATCGAGAAGGCGAGGGCGAGACCGATCGCCTCGCCGTCGATCGAGGTGATCCACCCGGCCATGCGCGCGACCGTCATCGACAGCGTGACGCCGCCGAGAACGCCGATGGCGCCGCCGAGCAGGCAGAGCACGAGCGCTTCGCAGAGAAACTGGAGACGGATGTCCCGCATCCGCCCGCCGAGCGCGCGGCGGATGCCTATTTCCCGGGTGCGCTCGGTCACCGACACCATCATGACGTTCATGATGCTGATGCCGCCGACCAGCAGTGAGACCGAGGCGATGGCGACGAGCAGAAGCGCCACGGTGCGGATCGCACCCTGCTGCGCTTCCATGGCCGCAGCCGGATCCTGGACCTTGAAGTCGTCCTCCTGACCGGCAACGATCCGATGCCGCTGCCGCAGCAGGTTCTCGATCTCGGATCGTGCCCCCTGCATCTGACCGTCGGCGGCCACCTTCGCAATGATGTAGGCGACCGAATCCCGGTTGATGTTGCTGGCGCTGCCGAGGAAGCGCAGCTTGGCCGTGGTGAGGGGGACGAAGGCGACATCATCTTGCGCGGGTCCCTTGCGATCGAGCACGCCGACCACTTC
Organism: Bradyrhizobium sp. P5_C12; assembly: GCF_054049735.1. NCBI lineage: Bacteria > Pseudomonadati > Pseudomonadota > Alphaproteobacteria > Hyphomicrobiales > Nitrobacteraceae > Bradyrhizobium > Bradyrhizobium sp. P5_C12. The sequence continues at coordinate 52,844 of NZ_JBFULU010000047.1, read as the reverse complement.
GAGCGGGACCTTCATGATCCTGATCTGCGCGCCGATGGGATCATCGCCCGGCGCGAACAGCTCGCGCGCGACGGTGCTGCCGAGGATCACGACTTTGCCGGCGGCGGCCTCTTCGGCATTGGAAAAATAACGTCCGGACGCGAGCTGCCAGTCGCGCACCATGAAGTGCCCGGTCGTCGTGCCATTGATCGTCGTGTTCCAGTTCTTGCTTTCGTGGATGATCTGGGCCGTTCCGGCGATCGAGCCGGCCGCGGCCTGGATTTCCGGAATCTGCTCGAGGATGGCCTGCACGTCGCTTTCGGTCATCGTCAGCTTGGAACCTTCCTTGAGACGCACGCCGCCCTGGAAGACGGCGCCGGGCGTGATCATCAGCACGTTGGCGCCGATCGAGCGGATCTGCTCCTGGAGGCGAAGCTGCGCGCCGGACCCGATGGCAAAGACCGTCACGATCGAGGCGACGCCGATCACGATGCCGAGCATGGTGAGAAAGCTGCGCAGCGGGTTGAGCCGCAGGGCGTGCAGGGCGATCTGAAACCCCTGAAGCATCGTCATGATGCAACGCTCCGTTTCGGTAGCAGCGGAGCCAGCGTTTCGTCGCTGACGAGCTCGCCGTCATGCAGGCGGATGGTGCGCCGGCACTGGGTCGCGATGCCGGGATCGTGGGTAATCATCACGATGGTCTGGCCGGTCCGGTTGAGTGCGGCAAACAGCGCCAGAATCTCGGCGCCGGTGCGGCTGTCGAGTGCGCCGGTCGGCTCGTCCGCGAGCACGATCAGCGGAGAGGCGATCAGCGCGCGCGCGATCGCGACGCGCTGCTGCTCGCCGCCCGACAGCTGGCGCGGAAAGTGATGCGCCCGATGCAGCATGCCGACGGCTTGCAGGCTCTGTTCGGCGCGCGCGAGGCGCTCCTTGCGGCCCACCCCGCAATAGACCAATGGCAGGGCGACGTTCTCGATCGCGTTGTGGCGCGCGAGCAGGTTGTAGGACTGGAACACGAAGCCGATGCTGCGGGCGCGCAAGGTTGACCTGCGGTCTTCCGAGAGGTCGGCGACGTTCGCTCCCTTGAGATAGACCGCGCCCTCGTTCGGCAGATCGAGCAGTCCGATCATGTTCATCAGCGTGGACTTGCCGGAACCGGACGGTCCCATGACGGCGAGGATCTCGCCCTGATCGATGTCGAAGCTGACATTGCGTACCGCAGCCACTGCGATCCCGTCCGTGCGATAGGTCCTGCCGACGGATCGGAGGCTGATGAGGGGCAGGGTGGCTGTCATGATCCGAACCTGATGCCGAGAAATTCCATGCCGGCCGGCCGGATCGCCTGTCCGACCGCGACCTGGCTGCCCTCGACCAATTCCCCGCTCCTGAGCGCGACCTGTTCGGTGCCCGCCGCTCCGACAGTCACGGGGATGCGCTGAAGCGCGCCGTTGGCGGTCCGCACCCAGACGCCGTTGCGTCCGGGGGCTGCGTCTGCCCGCGCGCCCTGGGGCTGGAAGCGCAGCGCGGCCAGCGGCACTTTCAGCACGTTGTCCTGCTGCTCGATCACGATCTTGACCAGGGCAGTCATTCCGGGCAGCAGCGCGCCGTCGAGATTGGAGGTCGACAGGACGACCGTATAGGTCACCACGTGCTGTTGGTTCTGCGGCGCCTTGCGCACCTGCCGCACCGCCGCCTCGAAGCGGCGGTCGGGATAGGCATCGACCGTGAAGTGAGCGCGCTGGCCGGGCGCGATGCGCCCGATATCGGCTTCGTCGACCAGGGCGTGGATTTCCATGTCCTCCAGGCGGTGGGCGACCACGAAGGTCGTGCGGGACTCGAGGCCGACCGCGAGCGTCTGGCCTTCGTTGACGAATCTGCCGACCACGACGCCGTCGATCGGCGAGCGGATCACGGTGCGGTCGAGATCGGCCTGGGCCGCCGCGAGGACGGCGGCTTTCTCCGGCACCGCCATTCTGGCCTGGTCCAGCTCGGCCTCGATCCGGCGGACGTCGGCGCGGGCGCCGTCCACCGAGAAGGCATTGAGGGACATCATGACCTCGGCCTCGCGCTCCTGGGCCACACGCGCGGTGAATTCCGTCTGCGCGTCGTCGACCGTCGACGTTGCCACGACATTTTGCGACTGGAGCGCCAGCTTGCGTTGCAAGGTCTTCTGCGCCGACGCCTTGACCGCCTGGGCGCTGTCGAGCTTGGCGACGAGGACGTCCCTGCTGCCCTTGGCGTTTTGCAGATCGATCCTGGCGCGATCGAGCTTGGCGCGCTGGATGTCGACCAGGGAGTCGGCAACCGCCAGTGCTGCTTTGGCTTCATCGACCTTGGCTGCGAAACTACGGGGATCGATCAGGGCAAGCGGCTGGTCCTTGCTGACGGTGTCGTTGAAGTCGACATAGACGCGGGCGAGCTGTCCGGACAGTTGCGAGCCGACCTCGATCGTCTTGACGGGTTGCAGGGCGCCCGTGACGGTGACCGTCTGCTCGATGCTGCCGCGCTGGATTGCGGCGTAGCGGAACACTGGCGCATCCGATCCGAAGGTCGGGGCTTCGCCGCCGCCGGGCTTGAGGAGTTGCCTCGTCGATTCATAGGCGCGGCTCGCGCCGCCCGCGGCGCTCCCGGCAGCACCCGCGACGACGTCCGGCACCGCGCCGTAGATCGCGGCGAGGCCGCATGCAGTTCCAAGCAGGACAATGACTGGCACAAATCGCATATCAAAACCGCCTTCTTGAAATGACTTTGTTAGCGGAAATGCCAAATATCGCGTTATGGTTGTATTTCACCCAAGGTAGCGCCGTCTCGTCAGTGTGTCGGCGTTGATGGTGCGACGGACGGGTGCACTCCATGATCCAAAAGTAAAAGCGGGCGGCTGCAAGCTTTTGCAACTTGCACGGATCGCATACCGAGCGTATTCAAAACGAAGCGCGYGGTATCGAATTCGACAGCTGACTGAACGCCTCGTCTGGTCAGGCCCAGGCGGCTGGCCAACGGCGTTCAAGTTGGCGGACGGGTGGCGACGCCATGACGCAGCCGGCGATATCAACGCCACGACGCCTGATTGCCGTAGTCCTGTTACGGCGTTTCGCCGTGATGCTGCAAACGGCGACGTCGACTGCCTCCGATCACGAAACCCGATATGTGAACGCCTTCACTCGTCTTGAGCGCGTGCTGGCCGTAAGAACTCGCATCGGCGGGCCGACACGACTCGGCCGATTCTCGCCGATGGATTCAAGCACCTTGTTATCGCTTGCAAGAACAATGGACAGCTCGTTGCTGGATCATCGAGCGCCAAGTTCGGGAGTCTTTTGCAATGAATTCAAATCAAGCCACAGTTTATGTCGTTGATGATGAAATTCAGATACGGAACGCGATCGGAAGCCTTTGCGAGGAGACCGGACATCAGGTGAGGCTGTTTGCCTCGACGGACGAATTCCTCGCCGAGAGTCTGTCTGACGGACCCTCATGCCTCGTGCTCGACGTTCGCTTTCCCGGTACGTCGCCAACCGGGCTCGAGCTTCAGCGCAGGCTCGCCGAATCCGGCGTGCCCATACCGATCGTCTTCATCAGCGGTCATTCGGACGTCCGCGTATCCGTCGAGGCCATGAAGCGCGGCGCGGTCGAGTTTCTGCCAAAGCCCTTCCGCGAACAGGAGATCCTCGATGCGATCCGGCACGGCATCGAGCGCGATCGCCGGCGGATGGAGCGCGAAGACGCGGTGCGCGCGGCGCGCCAGCGCGTCGAAACGCTGACGGCGCGGGAGCGGGAGATCATGCTGCTGATGGCCGAAGGCCTGGTTGCCAAGCAGATCGCAGCGAAGCTCCAGCTCAGCGAAGTGACGGTCAAGGTACATCGCGCCAGGATGATGCGAAAGCTCGAGCTGCGCTCGCCGATCGAAGTGGCGAGATTGATCGACAGCATGGCGCACGAGACGGCGCGGAGCGCTGCGGGACAGTCGCAAGCCTAGTGCGAGCGGCGACTTTTCGCGCAGCGTCTAGTCCGTACCGACTAGCATGAACAGCAGTCTATCGCATGGAGCACGATCGGTTCAGAGTCATCCCACGATGTCGACCTCCTTCAGACCGGCATCCGAAACCAGTCAGACAACTTGGCCAGAAAGGGATACTCCATGCGCAAATTGTTTTTTGCTTCCGTTGCCGTGTTCGCTCTTTCCTCCGCGGCCCAGGCCGCCAACACCTCGACCACGGTGCAGGTCGGCATCGTGAACGCGTCGAGCGTCACGCAGAACGGTCTCACCAATGACAGTTCGTCGACCACGCAAGTCGGCATCCTGAACGGTGCGTCCACCATGCAGGGCACGAGCTCGGCCTCGCTCAACAACGCCAGCTCCGTGAACCAGATCGGCGTGCAGAACTCGGCGGCCACCGGCCAGGTGGCCTTCGGCAACAACAGCAGCGGGATCACCCAGAATTCGTTCGGGCCCCCCGCGCTTCAGAACAACTCGGCTGCCGTCGGTCAGCTCAGTGTTTTCGGCGTCAACACCAGCGGCGTCTCGCAGACGGCGCACTGAACCAGCCCCTGTTTGGCCGGGCGCGTCACAGCGCGGCGCGTCCGGGCCATTCTCGCAAGCACCGCAATCAGGCCGGTGGACCAGGTAAGGGATCCCACGCCGACTTTCGCGGAGGAAATGACATGCGGACCAGATTTCTCGTTGCGACGATCGTCACGCTCAGCGTGCTGACTGCTGTCGATGCCCAGGCCGGCAACTCGGCCAGCGTGCTTCAATTCGGCACGACGAATACCTCCTTCATCTCGCAGAGCGGCGGCACCAACAATAGCGCCACGACGCTGCAGTTCGGCGCGACCAACCAGGCGACGACCTTGCAGATGGGCTCGCTTCTCACCGTCAATACTTCGGTGATCGGGCAGGGCGGCACGACGGCGACCGCGACCAACACGGCGCTGGCCGGCCAGGTCGGCGGCTCCAATTCGAGCCTGATCGGACAGATCGGCGCGAACAACACCGCCGGAGTGGGCCAACTCGGCATCCTGAACGGCTCGACGATTCTCCAGCAGACTCCGTGAGCGCATCTCCAGTGGCGAGGCATGTCATGAAACACCTTCAAGGCGTCGCGTGTGGCGCACTTCTCGCTCTCTGTTGCGCAGGCGCCGGATCGGCCGGTGCGCAGACCGCCGATATCAAGACCATCGTGTCGGTCGGCGGACCGCCCGTCGTGCTCAACCAGAACAGCCAGCTCAACATGGCCGGCGTGTTCATGATCGGCGGCAGCACCAGCGCGACCGTGGTCCAGCACGGCACCAACAACGCCACCGGGATCCTGCAATTCGGCGGAACGAATTCGGCGTCGGTCGGGCAGGCGGGCATGAACAACTTTGCCTTTGTCGGCCAGACCGGCCAATCGGCGACGAGCGTCGTGTCTCAGCTCGGCGCCATGAATACGGGGGCCATCGCGCAATTCGCCGCGATCAACTCGTCGACGGTGACCCAGAACAGTCCGTGAGACGCCTGCGGGCGCGTTGACCTCAAGGTGCGAAGGGGAGCGGCGATGCGACGCGGCAGGCAGGTCTTGAGACAGGTCTTGAGCAAGCTCTTGGCGATGACGGCGGTGCTCGCCGTCATCGGCGCGGCGACGGAGGCATCCGCAGGCTCGGTCCAGCGCGGCGTGACCAACAGGAATGTGAGCATCGAGACGATCGTGGAGTTCGGCAACGACGTCCAGCCGGTCACGATCGAGCAGAACAGCCGCATCAATATCGCACGGGTGATCCAGATCGGGACGGGCACCGTCGACGCGACGATTGTCCAGACCGGGATGCGCAACCAGGTCGATGTGATTCAGGTCGGTAGCACCACCAATGCGCTGATCGGCCAGTCAGGCCTGAGCAATTTCGCCAATATCACCCAGGTCGGCAATTCGACCAATGCGCTCCTGCTTCAGGTCGGTGACATGAACACGGGAGCAATCAGGCAGTTCGGGCGTTTCAACTGGCTGGCCATATTCCAGTTCGGACGATGATCGAGACGAAGAAGAGGTGTGATATGAAGTTCCTCCTGCTCGCATCCGGAATGAGCCTCATGACCGCAATTGCGATGGCGCCGGCCGGAGCCGGCGAGTCCGGCGACGGCCACACCACCGTGGTCCAGGACGAAAACGGGACAGCGGTCATCACGCAAAGCGGCGATCCGGCGCAGGCCGAGGTCCGGATCGACAAGGAGCCGGGCCGCACCACGGTTTATCGCCGCAGCGGCGGCAACACCGCGATCGTGTCGCAGGGCACCGGAAATGCCAAGGACATGCTGGATTGGCTGCGCAAGCAGCAGGGCCACTGACGCGCGACGGCCCATCGTCCGTGCGGATGATGGGCCTTGCCGGACCTCTGGTTCCGCGGGTCGCGCGCCGGAACGAGCCCGAAATGGCCGAGGCGCGCGTTCTGCCGCACCATATTCCCTGTTAATCCCGTGCCTTAACCAACAATTAATTATACGTTTGCGGGCGGGCGATGGCCCGGCCTAGCGTGCAGTGGGGAGCCGCTATCGCCAAGCCAAACGAGTTGGTGCGTATCATGACGTTCAGAACCCATGGGGCGTTGCTCGCCTCGCTCAGCGCAGCAGCGCTGCTCCTTAGCTCCAGCGACAGTTTTGCAAGACCCGGCGGCGCCGCGCCGCATGGCGTGGTGGGCGCAGCCGCGCCTCCGGCCACAGCACGTGCGCCGATCGGGCCGGGCGCCAGGTTCCACCGGCGCAACAATCCCTTGGTCTATTGGCCGGGCGGCGGCGGATTCTTCTACGACGGTGCGAACTACAGCCAGCCCTTCGTCGATGCCGGGCAGCCGGTCTCCAACGACGTGCGCTACACCTACACCTACGACGTTCCCTGGGATTGGGCGCATCGCTTCCCGCCGAACGTGGTGCAGTCCGATCGTCCCTATGTGCCGAGCTGTCCTACGGAGTCCGTGACAGTGCCCGGCCGCGGCGGCGGCGAGCACACCGTCAACATCATGCGCTGCTACTGAGCGGCGCCGCCAGGTCAGAGAATGCCTGCCGCGGCCGCCTTGTCGCGGTCGGACTGCTTCTGCCTGACGGTGGCGAGCTCGCGGCTGCAGGCCGCGAAAGAGGTCGTGTCCGGGCGCAGCCCGAACTGGCCGCAGACGTCGCGGTCCTCCTCGGCGATGATCCGCGCGAGGTTGGCGACGGCCTCTTCCCGCATCATGGGTCCCGAGATGAATATCGCGTGCAGCCCATAAGCTACCACCGCGGCCATCAGCACGGCAGAGGCGATTACGGTGTGCGGCATGTCCGCGTCCGCGGACGGAGGATGGGGGGCTTTGCTGGTTTCAGTCATGGAAATCTCTCTCATTGAAAAGCGAAATATTGCCTGACAATAATCACGACAGCCGAGCCGATGCGGACGCCTCGACGGCGAGGATGCCCGCGCGCATTGCACCCGCAATGGTGCAATCGCAGCCGGGAGCTTAGCACCCCGGCGCGGCCGACTGTGAGAGTCAGGCCACAAAAGCCAAAGTTTCAATTCGCAGTTTTGACCGCGGATCGGCGCAGCCGGTGGCTGCGCGCACAGCGCGGCCGGGGTCGAGCAGCGATCGCGCGGCCAGCTAGCCCAGCTCAAAGCTGGTGACACCGAAGACGCGGTCGATCCGCAGCGGCGGGGTGGGTCCGGTATACATCCGCGCCGTCTCGAACACCGGCTTGAGGCCGAGCGACTGCGCGAGCGCGATCGCCTCGCGATTGACCGCGGGGAGATCGAGGAAGATCTCGCCGCCACCCGCGCTTGCCAGCAAGGCCTGCACGACCGCCTCTGCCGCGGCCCGGTCGTCGGCGACGAGCGGGCCGATCTTGTGGCCTGTCCGGCACGGACGGATCACGCCCCATCCGGCGAGCTTACCGTCGCGCAGCAGCGCGCGGCCGAGATGGCCGGGCGTGTTGATCCAGGCGCGCAGGAAGGCGCTGCGCGGGGCCGGAAAGACGGTCGCGTCGTCTGCTTCGACAAGCGCAAGCGGGATCGTGTCGAGCCCGACGACATCGGCGGGCGGCCTGGCCGGTGCGTCGGCGACACCGCCATAGCGGATATTGGCGTGAGCAAGCCGGAAGCCGGATTTCTTGTAATTGGCCTGCTGGGCCACGACGCCGTCGAGCCCGATCACGCGGGAGCCCGCATGCGCGATCGCCGCGTCCCAGATGCGCAGGCCGTGGCCCGCGCCACGAAAACCGTCGCGCACGATGTAGAAACCGAGGAAGGCGAAGCGGTCATCATAGTTGACGCAGGACACGGTCGCGACCGGCTCGCCGTCGATCTCGCCGACGAAGAAGCCCTGCGCGTCGGGAATCGCAAAGCAGGCCGCATCGGAGAGGCCCGGATTCCAGCCCTCGGCCGCCGCCCAGTCGATGGCGAGGGAGATTTCCTCGGAACGCAGGTTGCGGATCTGCAAATTGCTCATCTTACAAGTCGCTCATGACGGATGCCTTCGACGGTGGACCTGTCGGCAAGTCTGGCTGTAGAAGGCCTCATGATAGGTCGGGCCTGCGGCTCGCCTCAACGGTATCACAGGGGATGATCGGTCATGGCAGCAGAGAAGGTCGCACTCGTCACCGCCGGCGGCAGCGGCATGGGCGCGGGGGCTGCGCGGCGGCTCGCGGCCGACGGTTTTCGGGTCGCGATCCTGTCGTCCTCCGGCAAGGGTGAGGCGCTGGCGGCCGAGCTCGGCGGGATCGGCGTCACCGGCTCGAACAAGTCCAATGACGATCTGAAGCGCCTCGTCGACGGTGCGCTTGCCGCGTGGGGTCGCATCGACGTGCTCGTCAACAGCGCCGGCCACGGGCCGCGCGCGGGGATCACCGAGATCACCGACGAGCAGTGGCACACCGGCCTCGACACCTATCTGCTCAACGTGATCCGCCCGACGCGGCTGGTGACGCCGGTCATGCAGGCGCAGAAGGCCGGCGCCATCATCAACATCTCGACCGCCTGGGCGTTCGAGCCGAGCGCGATGTTTCCGACCTCGGCAGTGTTCCGCGCGGGGCTGGCCGCCTTCACGAAGATCTTCACCGACACCTATGCCGCCGACAACATCCGCATGAACAACGTGCTGCCGGGCTGGATCGACAGCCTGCCGCAGGCGGATGCGCGCCGCGACAGCGTGCCGATGAAGCGCTACGGCAGGGTCGAGGAGATCGCCGCGACGATCTCGTTCCTGGCGTCCGATGGTGCGGCCTACATCACGGGCCAGAACATCCGCGTCGACGGCGGGCTGACGCGTTCGGTCTGAGCGTCTTCGACGAGAGAAGATTCGAAGCTCCATTTCCGCGCGCTTGCCCTGGCGCGACACGGGCGTGCCTTGCGCGCCGCTGCCTGGTGCTGCGGCGTGCGAAATGCGTGGCACTTCGGTCACACACGTCACACTTCGCACGCGGTGGACCTCACACTACGTCACAGTCCCTATGAACTTCGCCGCAGCCCAAGACGGCACGGGGCCGGCAGCCTATCCCCGGTCTGCGCCGGATGCCTTTCGCCCGCGCGCATTCGAAACGCGAGTTTTGTCGCGTGGGGCAAGGAGACTGGAATGAAGACGTTTTTGCTGGCGGTTGCTTCAATCGTGTTGGGCACCGCATCCGTGCAGGCGGCCGACCTCGCCGCGCAGTACACCAAGGCGCCGGTGATGGCGCCGGCCTACAACTGGACCGGCTTCTACGTCGGCGGCAATGTCGGCGGGCAGTGGGGCAGTGCCGATCCGACCACCTCGACCGTGTTTGCTCCGGCCGGCTATTTTGCCGCCAGCAGCGTCCCCGCCATTGGCGCCGTCGGTGCCCAGAGCGTCAACAGCTCCAGCGTGACCGGCGGCTTCACTGCCGGCTACAACTGGCAGGTCAACCACGCCGTGCTCGGCCTCGAAGGCGACATCAACTATTTCGGCTTCAAGGGCAGCGCGAGCGGCTCGGCGCTCTATCCCTGCTGCGCCCCGACCGGCTTTACGGTGTCGTCGCAGGTCTCGGCCGACTGGCTTGCCACTATCCGTGGCCGCGTCGGCTTCCTCGCGGCTCCGACCTGGCTGCTCTACGCCACCGGCGGCGCGGCCATCGCGGAAGTGAAGGGCAATTTCAATTTCACCGACACGTTCGCAGCCGCGACCGAGTCGGGCACGATCCGCGACACGCGCCTCGGCTGGACCGCAGGCGTCGGCGCCGAATATGCCTTCGGCGGCGGCTGGTCGCTCAAGGCCGAATATCTCTATGTCGATCTCGGTCGCGCCAGCGCCACCAGCACGAACCTGGTTAGCGGCGCAACGCAATATCCGGGCAACGTCTACACCCACTCGGTCGACCTCAAGTCGAACATCGTGCGTGTCGGCGTCAACTACAAGTTCGGCGGACCGGTCGTCGCCAGGTACTGAGCTTCATCCCGTTCCGACCTGGCGTGGAAAGCCCCGGCACAGCCGGGGCTTTCTGTTTTGAAATTCAGCCGGCGTGCGAGGACACGAGATGCACCAGCGCGGGCAGGATCTTGTAGCGCGCGATCTCGTGCGGATATTCGCCGCGATTGGCCAACAGCACGATGCCGATCCGATGCGCCGGAACGAGGCCGATATAGCCCGATGCGTTGTTGAGGCCGCCTGGCTTGTCGACAACGGTGAGACCGGGAAGGTGCACGGTCTCCCAGGCCATGCCTTGTCCGAATTTTGCGTCGACGCGGAAGGTTTCGTGCTGCGTCATCCGCAACGCCTCGCGCAAATGCGGGTCGATCGAGCGGCCATCGACGCAGGCCGCCACGAATGTCGCGAGATCGCGCGGGGAAGAAAACATCTGGCCGGTGCCGGGGATATCGAAATAGCTCTGCTGGTTGCCGGGCGGCCCGATCGCCATGCCCTGATCGGAATAGCCGTGCGCGACGCGCTGCGTCCAGGCCTCGTCCATGACGGCGCGGTTGTCCGGCCCACGTTCGGGCACGCAAGTTGCGGTCATGCCGAGCGGCTTGAGGATGCGCTGTTCGAACAGCGTTGCGATCGGGGTGCCGTAACAGCGCTCGAGCACGAGCTGAAGCAGCACGTAGCCGGCATGGCTGTAGATGCGCTGCCGGCCGGGCGCTTCGCCGGCCTGCGGGCTCCATGCGTTGAGCATGTCGACGAGCTGCGCGCGCGTGAAGGAGTCGTTCGGCCAGGGCGGATGATCGGTCGGCAGCAGCAGTCCCGACGTATGCGTGGCGAGCTCACCGACGGTGACGCGGCGGACGTAGTCGCCGTCGAGCTCGGGCATGTATGTCGTCAGAGGATCGTCGAGCCGCAGCTCGCCGCGGAGCGTGCCGAGCGCGACCAGCGTCGCCTCGAACGGTTTTCGCAACGAGGCGAGGTTGAACAGCGTGTCCGGCGTCACCGCGCGCCGGGTCGCGTCGTCGGCAAAGCCGTAGTTGAAGAATTCGACGTGGCGGCCGGCGTAGAGCGCGGCGGCAAGGCCGCCCGGCTGGTCCGGTGCCGCGGTCGGCGCCAGCTCATTGGCGACGATGTCGCGCATCTGCGCGATCATGTCGGAATCCGCAGATGCTCGGCGCGGCCGGGCGAGGGCGATCGCGAGCGGAACGAGCGCGGCTCGGGCGAGAACTCGCCGGGTGAGGTGTGGTGAGATGACAACAGGTGGCACGTGCTCTGACGATTGATGCGATACGCCCCCGTGATTCCTTTAGCGGGGAGGCCCCGGTGTCCCAATTCACGATTGCGCGTTGTGGGTTCCACATCGGCACCCCAGGGAAAATACTTAGCTTATGAGCTAACAATTATTGACGCCGGTTGGTGGCGGGCCTATAGTTAGCTACATGGCTAACCAACTATCCCGGCTCGATCAGATCTTCGCGGCGCTTGCCGACCCGACAAGGCGGGCGATCGTGATGCGGCTATGCGCCGGCGAGGCGTCGGTCGGTGAGCTCGCAAATCCCTTCGACATGGCGCTGCCGAGCTTCATGAAACATATCCACGTGCTGGAGACGAGCGGCCTCGTTCAGTCGGAGAAGTCCGGCCGCGTGCGCACTTGCCGCCTCAGTCCGGAGGCGCTCGTCGGCGCGGAAGACTGGTTCCAGCAGCAGCGCGCGATCTGGGAGGGGCGGCTCGATCGGTTCGAGGCCTACGTGTTGAAGCTCAAGAAGGAGAGGGCGGCAGCTAAGCGGCCGTCCCGAACAACCAAACGGAAAGGTGACGAGTGATGACGAGTTCTGCCAACCCTGCTTTGTCGCAATGGTCGCTCGACCGCGAGATCGTGATGTCGCGCGTGATCGACGCGCCGCGTGATCTGGTGTTCGAGGCGTGGTCCGACCCGAAGCACCTGCCGCAATGGTTCGGGCCGAAGGGCTTCAAGCTCGAGACCTTCGAGATCGACGTGCGCGTCGGCGGCGTCTGGCGCTTCAACATGATCGGCCCCGACGGCACGGTCTATCCGAACCGCATGCGCTTCCGCCGCATCGAGCGGCCTTCACTGATGGAGATGGATCACGGCACCGACCAGGACGAGGATCCCGGCATGTTCCGCTTCACTGTCACCTTCGCCGAGCAAAGCAACGGCAAGACCGTGCTGATGATGCGGCAACTGGCCTCGAGCACCGAGCAGCGCGACGGCATGATCGGGTTCGGCGCCGTCGAATACGGCTACCAGACGCTGGACAAGCTCGCGGCCTATGTGGGCGGGATGAAGGGATGAGGCGAGGGTCGTTCCGGGTCGCCGGGCCGGCGACCCTGGGACGGCCCGCAGGTTCCCGGCCTGTCTTCCGCAATTATGACAGTGCCGTCACGCAAATTTTTGTCGCCGCGGACGACTCGAATGTGACAGTATTGCTACCGTTGGATGTCAATCCAGTTACAACGGAGCAATCGATGAGGCTGATGTTGCAGGCGCGGTCAAATCCCCTCGCGTGGTGGTGGGGGTCCCTGACGCTCGTCAGCAACGTCAACATCCTTGTCTGGTTCATGCTGTACCGGGAGTTCTATCAGCCCGTCACCGGCAGCCTCGGTGCGCCGTCGGGGATGGGCGTGATGCTGCTGCTCTGCGCCGGCTATGTGTTCGGCTGCGCCTTCCGTTCGTTCCTGCCGCGCGCGGATGTGCAGCGGATCTGCCTGTTCGACACCTGGCTCTCCAGCGTGTTCGTCGGCCGCTCCGTCGCGACCGTCGCTGAAGTGTGCTTCGCCGCGCAATGGGCCATCATCCTGCATCAGCTCGGCACCATGGCCGGTGCCGAGACCACGGTGAGCATCGCCCTCGTCATCGTGCCCGTGATCATCATCGCGGAGTGCTTCTCCTGGTACGCGGTGCTGACCACCAACTACCTCTACAACGCGATCGAGAATTCGCTGTGGGCTGTGACCTTCTTCCTGGTCGGGATCGCGCTGTGCCGGCTGATGCCGGAATTCCAGGGCGTGGTGCGCTGGGCGCTGATCGCGGGCATCGTCGGCATCGCCTGCTTCCTCGCTTTCCTCGTCACCGTCGACGTGCCGATGTATCTCAGCCGCTGGCGGGCGGGGCATGAAGAGGGCAACAGGCTGCTCGGCTTCCTCGAAGGGCTCCATGACGTCGCTACGCGCTGGGTGGTGACCCACGACGTCGCGCACTGGAAGGGCGAACTGACCTGGATGTTCCTGTATTTCAGCGCCGCGGTGTGGTCGAGCCTCGCGCTCTGCGCGCTCTACGCGATGGAAGGCTATCTCACGCGCTATCTCGTCTGAGCAGCGCGCTTCAGGCTTCGCCGAGATCCACTTGCGTCAAAATTCCCTGACGCAGCGCCAGCCGGACCAGCTCGATGTCCGAGCCGACGCCGAGCTTGTCCTTGATCAGGGAGTGCAGGTTGGCGACCGTCTTCGGACTGACGTGGAGCGTCTCGGCGATCTCCTCCGTTGTGTTCTCGGCGAGCAGCAGCCGCAGCACCTCGAACTCGCGCGGCGTGAGAACGTCGGCGGCGGAGCTTTCGCCGCTGAGCCGGCTCAGCGCGAGCTCGTGGTCGATGTCGGGGCTGATGGCGATCTTGCCGGCGAGCACATCCATCACCGCGCGCACCAGCGTCTCGGGCGGGCTGGTCTTGGTGACGTAGCCCCGCGCGCCGGCGCGGATCGCCTGCAGGGCGAAGCCGGCATTCTCGTGCATGGTGAAAACGAGGATCTTTGCCGCCTTGTCCCATTGCCTGATGCGCCTCACGGCCTCGATGCCGCCGATGCCGGGCATGCTCAGATCCATGATGACGAGGTCGGGCGCCTCGGATTTGAACAGGCGATAGGCCTCCGCGCCGTCGCCGGCTTCAGCGATGACGCGCAGGCCCGGCTGCTTCTGGAGCACGGAGCGATAACCCTCGCGGACGACGGAGTGGTCGTCGACCAGCAGAATCGTCGCACTCATGCCGCGCGCTCCAGCACCTGCTGACCGGCGGCCGGGAGCGGAATGACGACGCGCAGCGCGGAGCCGCCGTTGGGGCCGGCCTCGAAGCTGAGTCGGCCGCGCAGGGCCGCGACGCGCTCGCGCATGCCGAGCAGGCCCATGCCGGATTTCGTGGCTGGATCGTGCGATCGTCCGTCATCGTCGATCGCAAGGGCGATCTCGTCGGTGCGCATCGCCAGCTCCAGGCTCACCTTTGTGGCGCCGGCATGCTTGGCGGCGTTGGTGAGCGCCTCCTGCACGATGCGGTAGAGGCTCGCGCTGATCGTGGCCGGCAGGGTCTCGAACGTGCCGTCGAAGCGGATCGCAAACCGCGTCTTGCCGCCGCTGCGTCCGTTCCACCCGGCAACGAGACCTTCGAGGCTGGCGACGAGCCCGAGCTCCTCGACATCGGGCGGGCGTAGCCGGAACAGTGCGCCGCGCAGCGTCTCCATCATGCCGGTTGAGGTCCGTGCGATGCCGTCGCATTCGCCGAGCAGGGACGGGCATTCCTGCGCGGCGGTCTGGCGGGCGGAGGAGGCCAGCGCGCGGATGGCTGCCAGCGACTGGCCGAACTCGTCGTGCAGCTCGCGTGCGAGATGGCGGCGCTCCTCGTCCTGGAGCGCGATCAGTTTCCGCGTCAGTTCGGCGCGTTCGGCCAGTGCCGTGTCGAGGCTTTCGGCGAGGTGGTTGAAGACGTCGCGGATGGCCGACAATTCGGCGAGATCGAACGGCGGCAGCCGCGTCGTGAGATCGTTGGCTGCGATCCGCTCCAGGCCCGTGCGGATCATGCGCGTCGGGCGCAGGGCGCGCGCCAGTGCGGCGTAGACCAGGACGCACAGCAGCGGCAGGGCGATCGCCAGCGCGAGCATCAGGCGGCCGGCCTCGTGCCAGGCGTCGGCCGTCTGCACGGCCGGATCGACCGAGACCACGACCTCGCCGAGCTTCGCACCGCGCACGATCACGGGCCGTGCCGCCTCGCGGCCGGGGTCGAACAGGCCGTGATAAAACGCCGCGAAGGCCTGCGGCGGCGGGCTCGCCGGGATAGGTGCGCCACTACAGAAGCGCTGGAGGAAGTCACCATTCGTACCGCGGAACGCCAGACACAGGCCGGGCGTCATCACATAGGCCGAGACAGGGTCGAGGTTCGGAAAGTCCGAGCGCGGGCTCGCCACCCACTGGATCTTGCCCTGTTGGAGCTCCAGCGTCTTGGCCACGATGGCGGCGATATCGTCGATGCGCGCATGGGCCGCGCGATCGGCCGTGATGAGGAAATAGGCGGAGATCGCGGCGAAGCAGGCGGCCGATATGGCGGCTACGCGCAACGTCAGACGGACCTTGAGATCGAATCTCGGGCGGTTCCACATCGGCAGGCACCTGGCGCGAACGGGGTTTGTCGCCTCCGCATTAAACGGCAGAAAGGAAGCGGCGGAAAGCACTGCGCATACCGCGGTGCAACGTCGTGAAATTTTCCCGGCTGTGATCGGGACAGCCGCGGCTGCAGTGTGGGAAGCAGCCCTCCAGACTGCCGCGCAGCTCCATCACACGAGGCCCGCATGCGTCGCACCTGGTTGATCCTCTCAGCCTGTCTCCTTTGTGCCCTCCCGGCAGCCTATTCGCCAGCCGCGGCCGAGGCCATCGGCGTCGCTATCGACGATTTCAGCTATGCCGATACGTCGGACGAGCCGGCCAACCAGACCGCCGCCCACGAGAAGCGGCTGGCGGCGTTCATGGCCGCGCTGCGGCGGGATATCGGCGCGGACCGGCGTTACCGGCTTGCGCCGGACGCACAGGACGGTCCGGCGTTCAAGATCATCGGCGGCATCCAGAAGACGAGCACGCTGGTGCAATGGGCCAAGGTCGCTGTGATCGACGTCGGCGCCAGGAAAGTCGTGATGGACAAGCTCTACACCTTCCGCGGCGACAATGACGAGGCATGGGAGCGTGCCGAGATCTTCGTGTCCCGCGAGGTCATGGCCGCACTCGCGGCGCCTTCGATCGCGCTCGCGGTGTTCGATTTCGAGCTCGATGACAATACCGCGGCGCCCGCGGCCGGGCTGACGGCCTCCGATGCGTCGTACCTCGCCGAGGTCACGGGCGGTGTGCGCGAGCTGCTCGGACAGTCCGGCCGTTACCGCATGGTTGACGTCAGCGTCGCCCGCGATGATGTCGTGACGTCACACGGCCTGCGGGACTGCGGGGGGTGCGACGCCGCCGTTGCCGGCAAGCTCGGCGCCGATCAATCGCTGATCGGCGTGGTCCGGCGCGTGAGCCGAACTGAATACACGGTCGGCTTCCAGGTTCGCGACGCCCGGACCGGCGCCGTTGTCGCACGCGGCGACAGCGGCTTGCGCATGGGGGCCGACTATTCCTGGAAGCGGGGTGCAGTCCGGCTGGTCGGCGATCGTCTTCTCGACGGCGCGGCGCAGCCCTGAGAATTTGACATCCTCAGAAGGTCAACTGCACTTTCATCGACTGCGAGCGGTCGCTGGCGAGCTCGAAGGCGGCGACCGCGTTCTCGAACGGCAGTGTGGCGGTGATCAACGGCTTGACGTCGATCAGGCCTTCGCCCATCAGCCGCACCGCGAGCTCGAATTCGGGGTCGAAGCGGAAGGTGCCGCGGAGCTGCAGCTCCTTGGCGACGATGGTGTTGATCGGCAGATTCATCTCGCCGCCGAGGCCGAGCTGCACCAGCGTCGCGCCGGGCCGCAGCACGTCGAGCGCTGTCCGCAGCGCGGCCTGGTTGCCGGAAGCTTCGAACAGGGTGTCGAACACGCCCTTGCCGGCGCGCCAGGGATCGAGCGCTGTGGCATCGCTCGCGACATTGATGGCGTGCGTGGCGCCGAGTTTCCTGGCGACCGCGAGCGGTGCGTCGGCGACGTCGGTCACTACGATCTCGGACGCGCCGCCGAAGCGCGAGACCAAAATCATCAGCGCGCCGATCGGGCCGCAGCCGGTGATCAGCACGCGCTTGCCCAGGAGGGGGCCGGCCTGCTTGCCGGCATGCAGGCACACGGCGAGCGGTTCGGCGACCGCGGCCTCGGCCAGCGACAGTCTGTCGGCGATCGGCACGGCCTGCGTGGCGTCGATCGTGATGAACTCGCGAAAACCGCCTTGCACATGCGGAAAGCGCATCGCACTGCCGAGGAAGCGCATGTCGAGGCACTGGTTGCGCATGCCTTCCTGGCAATGCAGGCACTGGCCGCACGGCTTGCTCGGATTGACCGCGACGCGGCTGCCGGGCTTCACGCTGGTCACGCCGTCACCGACGGCGGCGACCACGCCTGCGATCTCATGGCCCAGCGCCATCGGTTGCTGGATACGGACGACGCCGAAGCCGCCATGATGGTAGTAGTGCAGGTCGGAGCCGCAGATGCCGCCGTTGGCGATCTTGACGCGGACTTCCCCGGGACCGGGCGCCGCATCGGGGTAGCTGTCGATCCGCAGGTCTTTCGGTGCGTGAATGACGACGGCACGCATGGCTTGCTCCGTTTTTGTGTTCGCAATCACATCGCGGCGATCATGCCGCCGTCGACATAGATGATCTGGCCGTTGACGTAAGTCGAAGCGTCGGAGGCGAGGAAGATCGCGGCGCCGACCAGCTCGTCCGGCCTGCCCCAGCGCTTCGAGGGAATGCGGCCCATCAGCCAAGTGTTGAAATCGGTGTTGTTGACCAGCGCCTCGTTCATGTCGGTCAGCATGTAGCCGGGACCGATTGCGTTGGCCTGGATGCCGTGCTGGGCCCATTCCACCGCCATCGAGCGGGTCAGGTTCTTGATGCCGCCTTTGGCGGCGGTGTAGGGCGCGATGGTGGGACGCGCGAGCTCGCTGCCGAGCGAGCCGATATTGATGATCTTGCCGTGCTTGCGCGGGATCATGCGCTTGGCCGCCTCGCGGCCGATGACGAAGGCGCTGGTGAGGTTGGTCTCGATCACCTTGCGCCATTCGTCGGTGGTGAACTCCACCAGCGGCTTGCGGTGCTGGATGCCGGCATTGTTGACGAGGATGTCGACCGCAATGCCCTTTTTGTCGAAATCGTTGAACGCCGCAACGATCGCAGGCTCGTCGGTGACGTTGAACGCGGCACCTTCGGCCTGATGCCCGGCGGCGCGAAACTCGGCGACGGCCTGCTCGACGCGCTTGGGATCGACGCCGTTGATGATCAGCTTGGCGCCGGCCTTGGCCATGCCCTCGGCAATGGCGCGGCCGAGGCCACGGGAGGAACCGGTCACGAGCGCGGTGTGGCCGGAAAGGTCGAAGAGGGCGGTGCTCATCTCAAAAATCCTCAGACGTTGGAACGGCGCACGGTGAGATCGCTGCGGTCGAATACCGCGGGCAGGAGGTCGACGCCAAGGCCGGGGCCTTCCATCGGGAAGACATAGCCGTCCTTGATCGTTGGCATCGTGGTGACGAGCTCATTGTACCAGCCCTTATAGAAGGCGCGCACCGATTCCTGGATCAGCGTGTTGGGCTGGCTGAACGACATGTGGATGGCGGCGATGAAGCCGATCGGACCGATGCAATCGTGCGGTGCAAACGGGCGGTGATAGGTCTCGGCCATCGCCGCGATCTTGCGACCCTCGGTGAGGCCGCCGGTCCAGCACAGATCCGCCATCACCACATGCATGGCATCGCGATCGAGCATGTCCTTGTAGGGGAAGCGCGAGCCCAGCGTCTCGCTGGCGCAGACCCAGACGTCGGTCGAGCGCGCATATTCGGCCAGCGCCTGCGGCGAGTTCATCCGGATCGGGTCTTCGTACCAGGTCGGCTTGTACGGTTCGAGCGCGCGCGCGATCTGCTTGGCGGTCGGCAGGTTCCACAGCGAGTGGAGCTCGACCATGATCTCCATCTTGTCGCCGACCGCTTTGCGGATCTTCTCGAACGGCTCGATCGCCTGCTTCATCTGCGCGGCGGTGATGTAGAGGCCCTTGTTCTCCTGCGCCGCCGGATCGAACGGCCAGATCTTCATCGCGGAGATTCCGCTCTCCAGAAGGCTCTCGGCCAGCGCATCGGCGTGATTCATGAAGCCGTCGAGATCCTCATAAGGACCTTTGGAAGCGCCGAGATTCCAGTTCGACACCGGGCTGATGTTGGTCGAGCGGACATATTGCGTGCCGGCGCAGGTGTTGTAGATGCGCTGCTTGTCGCGGCAGAGGCCGCCGAGCATCTGGTGCACAGGCTGATTGCAGACCTTGCCGAACAGGTCCCATAGCGCGATGTCGATCGCGGAAGCCGCGCGGTATTCGACGCCGGTCGAGGATTGTGCCATCGGCAGGTTGAGCATGTCGCGATGGATGGCTTCGATGTGCAGCGGATTGCGGCCGAGCAGGCGGCCGGCAAAGGTGTCGTGGATCTGCGCTTCGACCGCGCCCGCGCCATAGAAGGTTTCGCCGAGACCGATCATGCCCGTGTCGGTGTGGACGCGCACCCAGATGACGTTGGAAAATTCCTCGGTGCGCAGCGTCTCGATCGACGTGATCTTCACGGCAACAATCCTCCCATCACAGGCGCCTCGCGCCTTACGTCTCATTTTGCGCTGCAGCATGTTGCAGGTCGCGCCGAAGTCTTACGCCTGCTTGTAATATATCACAACATGTTTTAAGGGTGCCACAAATAGGGCGCCACCCGACAATGAGAGCGCGGCTGACAGGAGGACGACATGGCACGGCGCAAGCGCGCGCTCGAGGTGGTGAGAAACGAGGACGACGGCGAGGGCAAGCCCTCCCGGCGCAACCGGCTCAACTTCTTCGAACTCGCCTATCAGCGAATTGAGGAGCTTCTCGTCCATTGCGAGCTCAAGCCCGGGCAGTTCATGACGATGCTGGAATTGCAGCACATCACCGGCTTCGGGCGCACACCGGTGCATCACGCCGTCAATCGTCTGTCCGCCGACACGCTCATCATGATCCGCCCCCGCCACGGCCTGCACATCGCGCCGATCGATCTGGCCCGCGAGCGCATGCTGCTGGATCTGCGCCGCGACATGGAACGCTTCGTGGTCCGGCTCGCGGCCGATCGCGCCAGCCTGTCGCATCGCAATCAGGCGCTCCATATCGAACGGCTCCTGCGCGAACGCCGCGCCACCCTGACCCTCGACGAATTCAACAGCATTGACCGCCGCATCGACGCGCTGGTGCTGGAAGCGGCGGGGGAGCCCTTTCTGGTGCATACGCTGCGGCCGCTGCACACGCTCTACCGCCGCATCGGCTATATCCACCACCGCTTCATGCCGGGACAGGCCGATCTATCAGGCACGATCGATCGTCATCTGGCGATTCTCACTGCCGTCGCCAATCGCCGCGTCGACGACGCGGTGAAGGCGAGCGATGCACTGATCGACTACATGGGCGAGATGTTCACGGGCATGGAGACGGGGATCGACCCGCGCCTGCTCGATTGCAGCATCGAGCCGCTGCTCGGCGCGTAAAAAGTTTTCAAGAGAGGACCAAACATGTCAACGATGGCCATGCCACAACCGACCGCGAGCGAAGCCGCGGTCCGCTACCTCATCACGAACTACAGTCCCAAAGGTAACAAGGTCGGCTGGCTGATGATGGCTTCGATCCTGGTCGAGGCCTGGGATCTCTATTCGATCGCCTTCGTGCTGATCTTCATCAAGGAGCAATACAATCCCGATCCGCTGATGCTCGGCCTCGCCGCGGCCGGCACACAGGGCGGCGCCCTGATCGGCGCGCTGCTCGGCGGCTGGCTGTCCGACAAGATCGGCCGCCGCGTCATGTTCCTGGTGACGATGGTGCTGTTCATCGTGCTGGCGCTGGCGCAGGCCTTTGTGCCGAACGTCACCTGGCTCATCGTGATCCGATTCCTGCTCGGTATTCCGCTCGGCTCGGATATTTCGACCGGCTACACCTACATCATGGAATCCATGGCCAAGGGCGAGCGCGAGGTCATGGGCAACCGCTGGCAGTTCATGTTCGCAGTCGGCGAAGTGCTGACCATCGGCGTCATCGTGATCTTCCTTCTGATCGACATGCAACACGAGATGCTGTGGCGCGTGACGCTCGGCCTCGGCGCGGTGCCGGCGCTGATCATTCTGATCATGCGGCACGACGTGCCGGAGACGGCGGTGTGGCTGGTGCAGAAGGGACGCTACCGCGAGGCCAAGCAGGTTGCGCGCGAGATGTTCAACGACGATCTGGCCATGCTGCCGGACCACGATGTGAAAGTGCCGAAAGTCAGCACCCGCGCCTTTCTCGCCGACCTCAAGCAGGATCCGATCCGCTGGCGAGCGACTGTCTACGGCTGGATCGCCTGCTTTGCGCAAGGCAGCGAGTTCTCGACCTTTGCGTTCTACCTGCCGGTGCTCTTTGTCATGGTCGGCGTGTCGAGCGTGCTCGGCATCAACCTGGTGACGATGGCGCTGTTCTGCTTCGCCGCTCTGTCCGGCTGGGTCGGCCCGCTCCTGACACCGAAGATCGGCCACCGCGGCATCGCGATCGCCGGCTTCGGCATCGTGCTGGCATCGCTGCTGGTCGCGGCTTTCGCGCTCTACACCGACAACAAGATCCTGCTGCCGTTTGCAGCGGCCGCCATGTTGTGGGGCCATTATTGGGACGCGTCGAACTGCATGACGATCCCGACCATGGTCGCCAAGCCGAAGTACCGCGGCACCGCCAGCGGCTTCGCCTACATGTTCGTGAAGCTGCCGTCGTTCCTGGCGATCTTCCTGTTCCCGACGGTGTTCGCTGCGATCGGGCAGGCGAATGCCACGCTGATGGTCGCGATCTTCCCGATGATCGGATTGCTCGCTGCGATCTTCATCCTGCCGGAAGTCTACGGCTACGAGAACGACTAGTATGCACGCTACCTGATCGCGGCTGCCAAGGCCGCGATCAGGGCGGGCGGCGTCACCAGCATGCCGAGCTTGAGGAACGGCCAGGCGCCGACCTTGATTCTCTCGCGACGGAGCGCGACCAGCCACAGGATGGTGGCGAGCGAACCGGTCACCGACAAATTGGGGCCGAGATCGACTCCGATCAGGATGGCGCTGACGACGGGCGCGGGCAAATGATCGCTGGCGGCAACCGAGCCGGCAACGAGGCCGACCGGTAGATTGTTGGCAATGTTGGTGGCGATTGCGGTGGCGATGCCGGTGCTCCAGGCGGCTTGTGGGACGGATTGCGCTACCGCCTCATGCAGCAGTGTGCTGAGCTGCCCGATCACGCCGGTCTTCACCAGCGCTTCCACCATCACGAAGAGCCCGCCGACCAGCGGCAGCACGCTCCAGGAGACGCCGCGCAGCACCGGCAGCGGCGATTGCCGGCTCAGCAGCAGCACGATCGCGGCGGTCGCCACGCCGCAGATGAAGGTCGGCAGGCCGAGCGGCTTGTCCAGCGCGGAGGCCGTGACCAGCACGACGCCGATCGCCACGATGCCGACGGCTGTCAGTTTTCCGCCGCGGTTCAACTTGGGATGCGGCACTGACCGCGCGATCGTCTCCTCCTTCAGCGCGCGGTGTTGGGTCAGGCGCAGCACGACATAGGTCAGCAGGATCGAGGCCGCCGAGGGCAGGGCGAACAGGCGCAGCCATTCGGTGAGGTGCGGCATCCGCGCGCCGAACACGACGAGATTGGCGGGATTGGAGATCGGCAGCACGAAGCTCGCCGCGTTGGCGATGAAGGCGCAGACGAACAAATAAGGCAGCGGCTTGGCGCCGGCCGCGCGCGTTGCGGCGTAGACGGCGGGCGTCAGCACGATCGCGGTGGCATCGTTGGAGAGCAGCACCGTCACGACAGTGCCGACGAGATAGATCAGCAGGAATAGCCGCTGCGGCGAGCCGCCTGCATATTCCACGGCGAGGGCTGCGAGATAATCGAACAGGCCTTCGAGCCGCGCCAGCTCGGCGATCAGCATCATGCCGATCAGGAAGAGATAGACGTCGATGCCTTTCTCGATGCCGATAAGCGCATCCGGCCATGGCAGGAGGCCGAGCAGCACCAGCGCCGCGGCACCGATCACGGCCCAGATCGCCTCGGGCAGATGAAAGGGACGGGTGATGACGCCTGCGGTCGCAAGCACAATGATGCTCCAGGCCCAGAAGGCGTCATGCGGCACGGTCGGCACGTTCAGTCCTCGAAGTGAAACGGCTTCATTCGGCAGCGATAGCTGATGCGGACGCCGCTGTCTTCCCCCGCGGACGCGGGCCGCCATCTGCGATGTGCCGCGTCTCGGGCAGGGCGAGGAAGCAGATGACGGCGCCGATCGCGGCCACCGCGCCGAGGGTGATGAAAGCCGCGCTGTAGCCCGCGCCGACCACGACCAGCCCCGCCAGTGCCGTCGACAGCGCCGCGCCGATGCTCTGGGCGGTGATGACCGCGCCTTGCGCGATGTTGAAACGGCCGGTATTGCGCATGAGGTCGGCGACGATGACGGGGAAGATCGCGCCGAAGATGCCGGCGCCGACGCCGTCGAGAAGCTGCACGCCGACCAGCCAGAACGGATTGTCGGAGAGCGTATAGAGCGCGCCGCGGACCGGCAGGATCAACAACGCCGCGAGGAAGAAGCGCTTGTGGCCCCAACGGTCGGCCTTCGCGCCGACCAGCATCGCGAACGGCACCATCACCACCTGCGCTGCCACGATGCAGGCCGACATCAGGCTCGTTCCCATGTTCTTGTCCTGGAGCGCGAGCTTTTGCCCGACCAGCGGCAGCATGGCCGCGTTGGAGAGGTGAAACAGCGCCACGCAGATCGCGAAGATAAGCAGGGGGCGGCAGGTCAGGAGGACACCGAGGCCCGAGGGTTGTTCCTGCCGGCTACCCGCATCGGAATTGTGCAGCCCGCGCGCGAGATCGTGGTCGATGGCGCGCCCGGGGATCGCAAGAATGCTGATGAGGCTTGCGACTGCCATGGCGCCGAGAAGGTAGAATACGACGGTCGGGCCGAACCAGTAGGCGGAGAGCCCCGCGAGGCCGGCTGCGACCGCATTGCCGGCGTGATTAAAGGTCTCGTTGCGGCCGATGCGCCGGGTGAAGGCAGCATGGCCGAAGATGCCGAGGGAGACGGCGGCGATTGCGGGCGGAAACACCACGGCCGCGGCCTGCGCGATCCCTTGCGAGATCGCGACCGGGCGAAAGCCCGGAAACAAGGGCAGCGACAACGATGCGAGCGTCACCATGATTGCGGCGAGTGCCATCACCGACCGCTTCGCCCGCGTTGCATCGACCAGCGCGCCGGCCGGCGTCTGCGCCGCGATGCCGGCAATGGTCGCGATCGACATCACGAGGCCGATGCGCGCCTCGTCCCAGTGCTGCTCGGTGAGAAGATAAACGGCGAGATAGGGGCCAAGTCCGTCGCGGACATCGGCGAGAAAAAAGTTCGCCGCATCCAGTGCGCGGCCGGCTCGCGTCGTCTGATCGGGGTCTTGGCTCGACATCGGTTTCTCGATCGAGGCTCAAAGTTGCCCCGGCAGCAACCTTCGTGACGTCCGGTTGGTTCCGCGCGTCACCGGTGAGCTCCTCAAAACTTCACCGCCAGCAGCACCGCGCCGGCGCCGATCATGGCGATGCCGAGCCAGCCCTGCGCGCTCGGGCGCTCGCCGAGAAAGGTGAAGGCGAAGAGGGCGACCAGGACAACGCTGAGCTTGTCGATCGGCGCGACCAGCGTCGCGGGGCCGAGCTTCAGCGCGCGGAAATAACACAGCCAGGACGCGCCGGTTGCAAGCCCCGACAGCACCAGGAACAGCCAGGTTTTCGGCGCGACCGCCGACGGCACGGCGAACTGGCCAGTGAAGAACAACAGCACCGAGAAGGCGAGCAGCACCACGATGGTGCGGATGAAGGTCGCCAGATCCGGATTGATGTTCTCGACGCCGATCTTGGCGAAGATCGCGGTCAGCGCGGCGAAGCAGGCGGACAGCAGCGCCCAGGTCTGCCAGGCGGAGAGGAGGGCGGGTTTCATGGGCTTCCTGATGCGCGCGCGGTTAAGTTGTCGTGATGTGGCTGGCTGGAGCCTAACACTCGGTGTCGTCCCGGCGAAGGCCGGGACCCATAACCACGAAAAGGTGTTTGGCGAAGAACGACGTTGTGTGTGCCACAAGAGAGATCACGCGGTATGGGTCCCGGCCTTCGCCGGGACGACAGCGTTTTTTTGGTGGTCACTCACCGCACCACCGACAGCTTCTCCGTGATCGCCTTGCGCAGGATGCGCGACAGCGACTCCACCGAATACGGCTTCTGGATCAGCTCGAAGCCGCGATGGGCGTTCTCGGCCAGCACGTTGCTGTAGCCGCTGGTGAGCACGACGGGGAGGCCCGGATAGCGCTCGCGGATGATGCCGGCGAGCTCGACGCCGTTCATGCCGGGCATGATGACGTCGGAGAAGACGAGGTCGACGGCGAATTCGTTCTCGCCGAGGATCGCCAGCGCCGCGTTGGCGTTGGCGACGCGGCGGACGACATAGCCGAGATCCTCCAGCAGCTCGGTCGAGAACTGGCCGACATCGTCATTGTCCTCGACCACGAGCACGCGATAGCCGCGCCCGGTGGTTGCGGCCTCGTGGGTCAGCGCCGCGGCTGCCTTCTCCCCGGCAGGGCTCTGCGCCTGCGGCAGATAGATGGTGAAGGTCGCGCCTTTTCCCGGCGCGCTCGCGACCGCGATGTCGCCCTCGGATTGTTTTGCGAAGCCAAAGGCCTGGCTCAGGCCGAGGCCGGTGCCCTTGCCGACCTCCTTGGTGGTGAAGAACGGCTCGAAGATGGCGTCGATGTTTTCCGGCGCGATGCCGCAGCCGGTGTCGGCGACGGAGATCGCGACATAGTCGCCGCCGCGCGCCGATTGCGCGCGCAGGCTCGGAATGCCCTGAACCTTCCGCACCGCGATGGTCAGTCGTCCTTCATCGTTCATCGCGTCGCGGGCGTTGATGGCGAGGTTGATCAGCGCGGTCTCGAATTGCGCGATGTCGGCAACCGTGAAGCAGTCGTCATCGTGGACCTCGACCGCGATCTCGATGCGGCCGCCGACCAGCGGCCGGACCAGTTGCGCGACGCCATCGACCTGGCTGCCGACGTTGAAGATCTGCGGCTTCAAGGGCTGCCGGCGGGCAAAGGCCAGCAGCTGCGCCGTGAGCTTGGAGGCGCGTTCGACGGTCTCGGAGATGGCGTCGACATAGCGGCGGCGGCGCTCCTCCGGCAGCTCGCGCCGGCGCAGGAAGTCGGTGGCCGAGCGGATGATGGTGAGCAGATTGTTGAAGTCGTGCGCGACGCCGCCGGTGAGCTGGCCGATCGCCTCCATCTTCTGCGACTGCCGCAGCGCTTCCTCGCCGCGGCGGCGCTCGGTGATGTCGACCAGCTCCGGCACCGCGCCCGTGATGTTGCCGTGGCGGTCGAGCACGGGACGCATGCCGAAATCGAAATCGCGTTCGCCGACGGGAAGTCGCAGCCGCATTTCCATCCGCACCGCCTCGCCTCCGAGCACGGTGTCGAAGGCGGCGCGCACGACGGCGCTCATGCCTTCGGTGGTCGCGAACCACGGCGTGTCCCAGAACGGCTTGCCGATGACGCCGTGGGCCTCGGCGCGAATGCCGGCGAGCGCGGTCTTGTTGGCGTAGAGCAGCTCGCCCTTGAGGTTGACCAGTCCCTGATACTGGTTGCTGGTCTCCAGGATCGCGCGCAGCCGCGCCTCGTTGGATTCGAGCTCGGCGGTGCGCTCGGTGATGCGCTCCTCCAGCGTCTCGTTCAGCCGCCTGAGCTCGATCTCGGCCTGCTTGGCGGCGGTAATGTCGTGGGCGACGCCGATGAAGCCGATGTGCTTGCCGGTCGGGTCCCAGCGCGGCTGCGATTCCGAGCGCAGCCAGCGCCAGTCGCCGCTCGCGTTCCTGTAGCGGGCTTCCAGCACGAACGGCTTCAGCGACGCTTCGCCCTGGACGGATTGTTGCAGCACATGCGGAAGGTCGTCCGGATGCAGCACCTTGCGCCAGTCGAAATCGATGGCCTCCGCATAGGGCAGGCCGACGAAGTCGACATAGGCCTGGTTGGCAAAGGACCGCTTGCGGTCGAGCTTGGTCACCCAGATCGGCACCGGCGCGCTGTCGGCGATCAGCCGAAAACGCTCCTCGCTCTCGCGCAGGGTCTCGCGGACCAGCATCTGGTCGGTGATGTCGATATGGGCGCCGACCAGTCGGATGGCGTGGCCGTCCCCGTCGCGCTCGATCTTGGCGACGACGCGGATCCACCGGGTTTCGCCGTCGCTGGGACGGATGATGCGGTATTCGGCGACATAGTCTTCGCTGGTCCCGGCAAGGGCGTCGATGAAGTGCTTGACGGTCGCTTCCCGGTCCTCGGGATGGATGCGATCGACCCAATCCTGGTGCGACTCGCCGGCGGCTTCCGCCGGCAGGCCGTGGATCATCAAATATTCGGGCGAGCGGCGGTTCTTGAAGCCGTCGCGGAAGTCGACCTCGAGGCCGCCGACCTTGCCGATGCGCTGGACTCGGGCGAGCTCCGCCTCGCGCTCCTGGAGCGCACGATAGGCGTCGTCGCGCTCGCGCGCGATCTCTTCCAGGTGCTGGCGCAGCCTTTCGGCGGCGATGGTCTCGGGCAAAGGATCGTTCAAGGCGTCGGCCGTTGTCATGCGGGTGCGCACATGCCGGACCGATATTCACACAGACGGGGCGTGATGGCCATTGCTCAAAGGCGAGAGAGTGTCGGGAAAGCTCCCGCGGTCGCCCGACACGGGAAAAATCTGACGAGGCAACGTCCGGTCTGGCAATTTGTTCCGGAGACTGGAACGATCGGCCCGCGGACACGTCTGTGCGAGGCGCCGAACGTGTTTTCCTGATACTCTCTTTCAGAAGAGGCTAAATCTTGAAGCTCTTTGTCTGCCAGGCCTGCGGCAACGTCCTCTATTTCGAGAATCGCGCCTGCGAACGTTGCGGCCATCGGGTCGCCTTCCTGCCGGAGAAGGAGACGATGTCGGCGCTCGAGCCCGATGGCGAGGCTGACGGCGAAGCCTGGGCCACGCTGGCCGACAAGGGCAAGGGGCGGATGCTGTGCCGGAATGCCGAGTACGACGCCTGCAACTGGCTGACCGACCCGGACGACGGCAACGGCTATTGCCGCGCCTGCCGCCATAACGGCATGGTGCCGGACCTGTCCGATCCCGTTCAGCTCGCGGGCTGGCGCGAGCTCGAGGGGGCGAAGCTGCGGCTGTTCTATTCCCTGATCCGCTGGAAGCTGCCGCTCCAGACCCGGCAGGAGAATCCCGCGCACGGGCTGATCTTCAATTTCCTCGCCGACGATCCGAACAGCGGGCGGAAGATCATGACCGGCCATGACAACGGCCTGATCACGATCGCGCTCACCGAGACCGACGGCATCGAGCGCGAACGGCGCAGGCTGGAGATGGGCGAGCCTTACCGCACGCTGCTCGGGCATTTCCGCCACGAGGTCGGACACTATTTCTGGGACGTGCTGGTGCGCGAGGGTGGCAGGCTGGATGAATGCCGCGCGGTGTTCGGCGACGATTCCGCCGATTACGGCCAGGCCTTGCAGCGCCATTATGCCGAAGGCGCGCCGCCGGACTGGCAGCAGAACTACGTCTCGGCCTACGCCACCACGCATCCCTGGGAAGACTTCGCCGAGACCTGGGCGCATTATCTCCACATCGTCGACACCCTGGAGATGGCCTCGGAGTTCGGCATGCAGGTGCGGCCGCGGGTCGACCGCGACGGAGAGTTGTCGACCCGGATACGTTTCAACCCCTACGAGGCCAGGGACGTCGAGGCGCTGGTCAATGCATGGCTGCCCTTCACCTTCGCCATGAACAGCGTCAACCGCGCCATGGGGCTGCACGACCTCTATCCCTTCATCCTGTCGCCCGCGGTGGTCGAAAAACTGGGCTTCATTCACGGTCTGGTCCGGGACGTGGCCAAGGCCAAGGCACCGTAGCGGGGCGGTCGCGGGTTCGCAGGCGCCGCGGGAGTGGGTTTTGGCGTCCGCCTGGTACGCCAGGGGCGCGGATTTTGACCGTTGCCTCCGCCCTATTTTGATGTACCACGGGAGCCACACGGCCCGTCCCCATAGGCCCCAACGGCCAGGGAAGGGTCCCGCCCAAGGTCGAGATTCAAGAAAAGCATGTTCAAACGCATTCTGATCGCCAATCGCGGCGAAATCGCCTGCCGGGTCATCAAGACCGCTCGCCGCATGGGAGTTCAGACGGTCGCGGTCTATTCCGAGGCCGACCGCGACGCCCTCCATGTCGAGATGGCCGACGAGGCCGTGCTGATCGGCCCGCCCGCGGCGGCCGAGAGCTATCTGGTGATCGAGAAGATCGTGGATGCCTGCCGCAAGACCGGCGCTGAGGCCGTGCACCCCGGCTACGGCTTCCTGTCCGAGCGCGAGGCGTTTCCGCGCGCGCTGGAGGCGGCCGGCATCGTCTTCATCGGCCCCAACCCGGGCGCGATCGCGGCGATGGGCGACAAGATCGAATCCAAGAAGGCGGCCGCGAAAGCAAAAGTCTCGACCGTGCCGGGCCATCTCGGCGTCATCGAGGACGACAGGCACGCGGTGCGGATCTCCGACGAGATCGGCTATCCCGTGATGATCAAGGCCTCGGCCGGCGGCGGCGGCAAGGGCATGCGCATCGCGCATTCGAAGGCCGAGGTCGCCGAGGGCTTCAATCTCGCCAAGGCCGAGGCCAAGGCCTCGTTCGGCGACGACCGCGTCTTCGTCGAGAAATTCATTGTCGATCCCCGCCACATCGAGATCCAGGTGCTGGGCGACAAGCACGGCAACGTCATCTATCTCGGCGAGCGCGAATGCTCGATCCAGCGCCGCAACCAGAAGGTCATCGAGGAGGCGCCGTCGCCGCTGCTCGATGAAGCCACGCGCCGCAAGATGGGCGAGCAGGCGGTCGCGCTGGCCAAGGCCGTGAACTACGACTCCGCCGGCACCGTCGAGTTCGTCGCCGGCCAGGACAAGAGCTTCTTCTTCCTGGAGATGAACACGCGCCTCCAGGTCGAGCACCCCGTCACCGAGCTCGTCACCGGCATCGACCTCGTCGAGCAGATGATCCGCGTGGCCGCGGGCGAAAAGCTCGGCATCACCCAGAAGGACGTCACGCTCACCGGCTGGGCCGTCGAGTCGCGTCTCTACGCCGAAGATCCGTTCCGCAATTTCCTGCCTTCGATCGGGCGCCTGGTGAAATACCGGCCGCCGGCGGAAGCGAGCCAGGACGGCATCACGGTGCGCAACGACACCGGCGTGCAGGAGGGCGGCGAGATCTCGATCCATTACGATCCGATGATCGCCAAGCTCGTCACGCATGCGCCGTCGCGCGCCGCGGCCATCGAGGCGCAGGCGACCGCGCTGGATTCGTTCTATGTCGACGGCATCCGGCACAACATCCCGTTCCTATCGGCCCTGATGCATCATCCGCGCTGGCGCGAGGGCCGGCTCTCGACCGGATTCATCGCCGAGGAATTCCCCAAGGGATTTGCGGTGCGCGTGCCCGAGGGCGAGGTCGCACGGCGCATCGCCGCGGTCGGCGCCGCCATCGATCACGTGCTGGGTGAGCGCAAGCGGCAGATCTCGGGGCAGATGGGCGGCCGCGTCGTGCAGCGCGAGCGCCGCCGCGCAGTCTGGCTCGACCGTCAGGAGATATTGCTCGAGGTCGCGCGCGAGGGCGAGGCCATCGCAATTCGTTTCATCGACGCCGAGGGCAAGGTCGGCAACGCGCATCTGTTGCAATCGCCGTGGAAGCCGGGCGATCCGGTCTGGCAAGGCACCATCGACGGCCATTTCGTCGCGGTGCAGACGCGGCCGATCGCCAACGGCATCCGTCTTGCGCATCAGGGCGTCGAGGTGCCGGTCTATGTCTGGACCGAAGCGGAAGCGGCCTCGGCGCGGCTGATGCCGGTGACGACGGCCTCCGATACCGGCAAGAAGCTGCTCTGCCCGATGCCCGGGCTCATCGTCTCGATCGCGGTGACCGAAGGGCAGGAGGTCAAGGCCGGCGAGACGCTTGCGGTGGTCGAAGCCATGAAGATGCAGAACGTGCTGCGCGCCGAGCAGGACGGCACGGTGAAGAAGGTCCACGCCAGTGCAGGCGCCACGCTGGCGGTGGACGCGCTGATTTTGGAGTTTGCGTAAGCGGCTCAATGTCGTCCTGGCGAAAGCCAGGACGACGGCAGGGTTGCAATTCGTATTGATCGAGAAATCGCCATGGCCTTCCGTTCCCGCCGCGAAAAACTGCGTTCGATCCTGTCGGGGCAAGCCTGCATCCATCCCGGCTCCGTGTACGACGCGATCTCGATCCGTATCGCCGCGGATCTCGGCTTTCCGCTCGGCATGTTCGGCGGCTCTGTCGCCTCGCTCGCCGTGCTCGGCGATCCCGACATTACGCTGATCACGCTCACCGAGCTCGCCGAGCAGATGCGGCGGATGTCGCGCGCCGCCGCATTGCCGGTGCTGGTCGATGCCGACCACGGCTATGGCAACGCGCTCAACGTGCGCCGCACGGTGCAGGAGCTGGAGACGGCGGGGGCGGCCGGTCTCACCATCGAGGACACGCTGCTGCCGGCCGCCTTTGGCGAGGCAAAGACGCAATTGATCTCGCTGGAGGAGGGCGTCGGCAAGATGGAGGCGGCGCTCAGCGGCCGCAGCGATCCCTCGCTCGTCATCATGGGCCGTACCGGAGCCGCCTCGATCACGTCGCTCGACGATGCCATCCGCCGCGCACAGGCCTATGAGGCCACCGGCGTCGACGCGCTGTTCTTCACCGGCATCAAGTCGCGCGCCGAGCTCGAGGCGATCGCGGCGGCAACGCGCCTGCCGATCGTGCTCGGTGGCGCGCCGGACGAGTTGAACGCGCTCGACTATCTCGCCACCCAGCGCGTGCGCATCGCGCTCCAGGGCCACGCGCCGATCGCGGCCGCAACGCAGGCCGTCTACGACACGCTGAAAGCGTTGCGTGAGGGCACGGCGCCGAAGGCGCTGAGGGGTCTCGCATCGTCCGAACTGACCAACCGCATCATGCGCGAGGCCGACGTCAAGGCACGCAGCGCCGATGTCCTCGGACTGAAGAAATGAGCCGGGCGATCCTCCAGGTCATGATCCGCGGCCGCGTGCAGGGCGTCGGCTATCGTGCCTGGGTCGAATATCAGGCGATGACGAGCGGGTTGGAAGGCTGGGTCCGCAACCGCCGCGACGGCAGCGTCGAGGCGCTGTTCGCGGGCGCGCCACAGCATGTCGCCGAAATGGTCGCACTGTGCCGCCACGGCCCGCCGTCGTCGCGCGTGGACAGCGTCACCAGCGAAACTGCAAGCGTGGACGAGCTGAATTTGCGCCGGGCAGGGGAGACGTTCTCGGTGTTGCCGACGGTGTGACGTAGACGGAGTGGAGCTCTTGCCGCGCAGGCGGTGCGCTCCCTCGCCCCGTTCTTACGGGGAGAGGGGCTTCTCTCCGCGCATGAGACTGCCGCGAGACCTGTACCCCCTCACCCGGATCGCAAGAGCGATCCGACCTCTCCCCGCAAGCGGGGAGAGGTGAAACAATCACCGCGGCAGCTTCGCGATCGCTTCGCTCAGCTCGTGGATCTCGTAGGGTTTGCGCAGGATCGGGAAATCGCCGCGCACGTCGGCGGCGGCCTCGCTGTAGCCGGTGGCGAGCAGGATCGGCAGGCCCGGGCGGATCTGGCGCAGCTGATGGGCGAGGCTCAGTCCGTCCATCTTGCCGGGCATGACGATGTCCGAGAATACGAAGTCGACGCCGTTGGTCTCGATCTCGCGCAAGGCGGCTTCGGCGTCGGCGACCCGGCGGACGTGGTAGCCGAGCTGCTCCAGCAGGCCAATGCTGACAATGGCGACCTCCGGGTTGTCCTCGACTAGCAGCACCGTGCCGCTGCCGCGGAATGAATCCACGTCCGGCATCTCGCGCGACGGCGCGTTCAGTCCGCGCGGCAGGAGGATGGTGAAGGTCGTGCCCTTGCCGAGCTCGCTTGCGACCTTCACCGTGCCACCGGCCTGATGGGTAAAGCCGTGCACCTGGGAGAGGCCGAGACCGGTGCCCTTGCCGATCGGCTTGGTGGTGAAGAACGGATCGAAAATCCTGTCGAGCACGTCGGAGGGAATGCCGAGGCCGGTGTCGGCGACGTCGATCGCCACGAATTCGCCGGTCAGGAACGGCTCGTCCAGCACGACGTTGCGGGCGCCGATCGTCACCGTGCCGCCGTCCGGCATCGCATCGCGGGCGTTGATGACGAGGTTGAGCAGCGCCGTCTCGAGCTCGGCGGCATCGGTCCTGATCGGCCAGACACCGCGGCCGACGTCGAAGGCGAGGCGCACCGAGCTGCCGACGCCGGCATCGAGCACATCGCGGATCGCCGCGATCCGGTCGGCGAAATCGATCGCCTGCGGATTGACGCTCTGCCGCCGCGCGAAGGTCAGCAGTTGGTTGGTCAATGCGGCGCCGCGCCTGGTCGCGGTCTCGATCGCGGAGATCGCGCGCTCAAGCTTGGCCTCGTCGGCGGTGCCCTTCTTCAGGACGTGAAGGCTGCCGCTGATGATCATCAGGAGGTTGTTGAAGTCGTGCGCGACGCCGCCGGTGAGCTGGCCGAGCGCGTCGAACTTCTGCGACTCGGCGAGCTGCTTCTGCATCGCGTCGAGCCTGAGCTGCGCGTTGCGACGCTCGGTGATGTCGCGTGTGATCTTGGCGAAGCCGACCAGATCGTCGTCCTCGTAGATCGGATCGATCACCACGCTTGCCCAGAAGAAGGTGCCATCCTTGCGGACGCGCCAGCCTTCCTCCTCGTAGCGGCCCTTCTCCCGGGCGATGCCGAGCGCGCGGGCGGGCTTGCCGTTGGCCCGGTCGGTCTCGGTGTAGAAGCGGGAAAAATGCTGTCCGAGGATCTCCTCGGGCGAATAGCCCTTGATACGCTCGCCGCCGATGTTCCAGCTCGTGATGGTCCCGGAGGGATCGAGCATGTACAGGGCGTAGTCCGCAACTCCTTCGACCAACAGCCGGAAACTGCGTTCGCTCTCGAACAAGTCTCTCTGTTGATTGGACTTTTTTACCATTACGGGACCCCGCCTCGACCCGTGCAAACGCGGCAAAATAGGGATTGTTCCCGCGCTCTGGGATATTTTTAGGCAAATCTCGTCAACAGTATGCAGCCGCAAAATGGTTGCGGGACGGCTTGACAGTGGATCGGGGTCATCAGATATTTCTGTCATGACAGAAATAACCGGAAAGAAGAAACTTCCCGCTGCCGTCGAGCGCTTCATCCTGCATTGGGGCGACATGGGAGACGGGTGGGGCGTCAATCGCTCGGTCAGCCAGATCCACGGGTTGCTCTATCTCGCCGAGGCGCCGATGACCGCCGAGGACATCGCCGACACGCTTGGCATGGCGCGCTCCAACGTCTCCAACTCGATCAAGGAGCTGCTCGCCTGGAACCTGATCCGCCGGGTGCCGATCCTCGGCGACCGCCGCGACCATTACGAGGCCGAGACCGACATCTGGGAGATCGCGGCGCGGATCGCGGCGCGGCGCAAGGAGCGGGAGCTCGATCCGGCGGTCGCTGCGCTACGGGCCTGCGTGTCCGACGCAGCCGCCGATCCGGCCGTCAGTCCGGTTGCGAGCAAGCGGCTGAAGGAGATGCTCGCCTTCACCGAGCTCGCCGACCACTGGTTCATGCAGATGCTGAAAGTGCCGCGGCCGCGGCTGGTCGCCTTGATGCGGCTTGGCGAGAAGATCGCCAACCTGCTGCCGCTGGGCAAGGCCAAATAGACCATAGGAGGGTGCGATGACGTCAGAGAGATTATCAGGCTCCCACGCATCTCACCCCGCTCACACCAGGCTGCTCGACGACCGCCGCTTCCGTGCGCTGCTGTCGGACGAGGATTGGGGCCGGCTGCCGCTCGCGACCTGGCGGCGGTTTTCGAAACGCGTCGCCGACGGTGACAGTGTCGTCTATGTCGGCGTCGTCGATGAGGTCGGCTTCAGCGAGATCGGTTGGTGGTTCGCGCAAGTCGCGCGTCTGATCGGCGGCCCATTGCCGACCGGCCGCGACACCGGCGTGCCCATGATCGTCACGGTCACGGAGGACGCTGCGAGCGGTGGCCAGACCTGGACGCGCATCTGCGCGCGGAAGCGCGGCTTTCCGCAGGTCATCCACTCCGCCAAGCGGTTTGCAGGCCCGACCGGGCTCGAAGAATATGTCGGCTTCGGCGTCTCGATGGCGCTCCGCATCGCGGTCGAGGACCAGGCGCTGACTTTCCGCAGCGTTGCTTACGGCCTCCAGTTCGGAGCCTTGTGGATTCCGCTGCCGCAATGGCTCACGCCGGGCGATCTCACKGTGACGCATCGCGATCTCGGCGAGGGCGCGTTCCGCTTCACCCTCGATGTCACTCACCCGCGTTACGGCGCGCTGATCCACCAGTCTGTCGTGTTCAGGGAGGCCGTATCATGACGCCACTGCTG
Organism: Bradyrhizobium sp. P5_C12; assembly: GCF_054049735.1. NCBI lineage: Bacteria > Pseudomonadati > Pseudomonadota > Alphaproteobacteria > Hyphomicrobiales > Nitrobacteraceae > Bradyrhizobium > Bradyrhizobium sp. P5_C12. The sequence goes on along the minus strand of NZ_JBFULU010000047.1, from coordinate 17,058 downwards.
TGGAGCCTCATCGCCGTCCAGATCGTGATGGGCGTGTTCGACACGTTCTATCACCATGAATTCACCGAGCGCCTGGCCTGGCGCCCGTCACAGCGTTTCGAGCTGAAGCTGCACGGTGTGCGCAACATGTTTTATGCGCTGCTGTTCCTGGTGCTCGGCTGGCTCGAGGTTTATGGCGTGCTATCGCTCCTCATCATGGCAGTGCTGGTCGCCGAGATCGTCATCACGCTGATGGATTTCGTCGAGGAGGATCTGAGCCGGAAACTGCCGCCGAGCGAGCGTATCAATCACACGCTGCTCGCGATCAACTACGGCGCCATCCTGGTGCTGCTGCTGCCGGTGCTGATCGATTGGGCGATGCAGCCGCTCGGTGTGATGGTCTCATATCAGGGCCTGCTCAGCATCGCGGCAACCGCTTGCGCGGTCGGCGCGGCGCTGTGCGGCATCAGGGATTTTGCGGCGGTGCGCCGGCTCGCCCGTATGAGGAGCGTGCCGGCGCGCGATCTCGTCGAGAAACTGGCAGGCCGCAACACCGTGCTGATCACCGGTGCCACCGGCTTTATCGGCAGCCGCCTCGCGGCGAGCCTCAGCGGGGCAGGGCATCAGGTCATTGCGCTCATCCGCAATCCCGCGAAAGCGGAGATGCTCCCGCCGCCGGTCACGTTGATCACGAGCCTCGATCAGATTCCGGCCGACACGCGCATCGACGCCATCGTCAATCTCGCCGGCGAGCCGATCGGCAACGGCCTGTGGACCGCAGCGAAGCGCAGCGCGATTCTCACCTCGCGGATCGGTATGACCGGCGAGGTCGTGAAGCTGATCGCGCGGCTCGACCGCAAGCCGGATGTGCTCGTCAGCGGCTCCGCGATCGGCTGGTACGGCCTGTGGGCCGACCAGGTGCTGACGGAATCGGCGAAGTCGCACGCCTGCTTCAGCCACGAGCTGTGCGATGCCTGGGAGACCGCGGCGCGGCCGGCGGAGGAGCTCGGCGTTCGCGTTGTTTACCTGCGCATCGGCCTCGTGCTGGGCACGGAAGGAGGCTTCATCACGCGCATGCTGACGCCGTTCGAGTTCGGCCTGGGCGGACCGCTGGGCACGGGCCGGCAGTGGATGTCCTGGATCGAGCGCGACGATCTGATCCGTCTGATCGCCTATGTGATGGCGACGCCCGATCTCGCCGGCCCCGTCAACGCCACCGCGCCGATTCCCGTCACCAATGCAAAGTTCACCGAGGAGCTCGGCCGCCGTCTGCATCGGCCCGCCGTGTTCCGCATTCCCGGCGGTTTGCTGCGCCGGATCGGCGGCGGCTTTGCCGACGAGCTTCTGCTCGGCGGTCAGCGCGTGCTGCCGAACAAGGCGCTGAGCCGCGGCTTCGTGTTCCGGCACGAGACGCTGCGCAGCGCGTTCGAGGCGATTCTGTGAGGTGGTGGCATGTCCTGCGCTGAATGTCCTCGCGCTCTGAAAGGTTGGTTTCGCTCATGCGTGACCGCAACCGCGGTCCTGCATGCAATCATGCTGGCCGCCCTCATTGGAGCCATGAATAGTGCCGGGCAGCTGGTCGGCATCGCATCGATGCTCATCTTCGTGCTGCCGCTGACGTTGATTATCGTCTGCGCGTTAACGGGGTTTCCGGCTGGCGCAGTGATCTGGCTCGCCGAACGGATGCGCATTAGGTCGCTGCTATTCTACGCGACTTCGGGCGCCGCGATCGGCTCGCTGTTTTGCGCGCTTCTGTTCCAGCTTGTCGGCTCGTTTGGCGCCTCGTTTGTTCTCGCCGGCGGTGCTGCTGGACTTGTCTATTGGTTCGTCGCTGGCAGATATGCTGGGGACGAAGGTCAGTGGTTTGGCTAGGCGGCCGCCACGCTCCGAAACGTCGCCGCCACCGTGCGCAGCGCCGCGAGTTTTGCGGGATCACTGACCTTCGAATGTAGCATCACCTTTGAGCTGCCGAGCTTTGGCAGCCTGTGCGCAGGGCCGATGTCGACAAGCCCGGGAGGCGCGATCCGTCGCGCCAGCGGCGCGATCGCGAGTCCCGCGAGCGCGGCGGCGACCACCGCCGTGACGCCGCCGCCGACAAAGCGCTCGCGCCAGGTGATGCCGGCCTTGTCGAGCGCGCGCACGGCGATGGCACGGACACCGCACGGCGGGGCGAGCGTCGCAAGCGGCAGCGCTTCGCCCTTCGGCAGGGTGAAACGTCGTGCCGCGAACCAGCCGAATTCGTCTTCGGCCAGTTTCTCGCCCCCGCGGCGGCTGCCTTCCTGGCGAACGATCACCGCGTCGAGCTCGCCCGCGTCATAGGCGTCCTGCATCTCGCGCGAGAAGCCGATGGTGACGGCGAGCGTGAGGTTTGCGGACATCGCATGCAGGCGTTCGAGCAGCGGCACCAGTTCAGATCCTGCGGCATGGTCGGAGATGCCAAGCGAGAGTGACTGCGCAGTCGATGTCTCGCCCGACAACGCGCGGTCATGCGCCTCCATCAGTGCGCGGGCGCGGTCGAGGAAGCTGGCGCCGTCGGCGGTGAGCCGGACCGCGCGCGGCGAGCGCTCGACGAGGCGTCTTCCGAGCAGCGTCTCCAGCCGTTGCAGCTTCAGGCTGACGGCCGCCTGCGTCGTGCCGAGCGCCTCGGCGGCGCGGGTAAAGCTCTGGAGGTCTGCGACCAGCAGGAAGGCCTGAACGGTGGCGATGTCGAGGGTGGTGTTCATTATGAATGGTTATCACTGGTATAAATAGCGATAAGATACCAAAATGACGGCGGGAGGTCTAGCTTCTCTCCAACGCCGCGCAACACCGCGCAGCATCTTGAGGAGACCGACCGTGCCCCTGATCACCGTGTCCTACACCACCTCCCGCCAGTCGCCGTCGCTGAAGGCCGATATCGCCAGCGCCGTGTCCGAGCTCACCGCAAAGATCCTGCACAAGGATCCCAAGGTCACCGCCATCATCGTGAAATCGGTCGAGGCGAGTGACTGGTTCGCCGGCGGCAAATCGCTCGCCGAGCAAAGGCTCGCGAGCTACTGGATCGACGTCCATGTCAGCGAGGGCACCAACACCAAGGACGAGAAGGCCGCCTATCTCGCCGCGATGTTCAAGCGCATGGCGGAGCTGCTGGGCCCGCTGCATCCCGAGACCTATCTGCATGTCGACGAGGTCAAGGGCGACGCCTACGGTTTTGGCGGCCTCACCCAGGAGCGCCGCTACATCGCCGGCAAGCTCGAAGTCGCCCCGGACCGCGCGGCGGCTTAAGCCGCCGCTTCCGGCAGCAGCGCCTTTGTCGGCCCGAACAGCTCCTCAAAGGCCTGCCGGAGCGCGATGTCGACATCGGCCATCGTCACGAGCTGGCCGAGGTCGACCAGCGAGGTGACGCCGTAGCGGGGGTCGGCGACGCCGCAAGGCACGATGCCGGCGAAATGCGCAAGCTCCGGCTCGACATTGATGGCGATGCCGTGGAACGAGACCCAGCGCTTCAGCCGGACGCCGATCGCCGCGATCTTGTCCTCGTGCCCGGAGCCCTTGTCGGGCCGCTTCACCCAGACACCGACCCGGTCCTCGCGCCGCTCGCCGCGGACGTTGAAGGCGGCGAGCGTGCGCAGGATCAATTCCTCCAGGCTCGCCACATAGGCCCGCACGTCGGGCCGGCGGCGCTTGAGGTCGAGCATGACATAGGCCACCCGCTGGCCGGGGCCGTGATAGGTGAGCTGCCCGCCGCGGCCGGTCGTGAAGACGGGAAAGCGGGAATCGAGCAGGTCGGAGGCCTTGCCCGAGGTGCCGGAGGTGTAGAGCGGGGGGTGTTCGAGCAGCCAGACCAGTTCCGGAGCCGTGCCGTCCGCAATCGCCGCGGCGCGTGCCTCCATGGCGGCCACGGCCTCCGGATAGGGCACCGGGGCGTCCGAAATCCGCCATTCCACGGGGGCGCCCGTTGCGGCGGAAAACGACGTCAAATCGAGGTCTTGGCGAGGGTTTTGAAGGTTATTAACCATTGGCTAACCATAACGTGGTGATGATCGCAGGCGCAAATGCAGAGTCTCCAGTTGCGGCGGTGCTAAGTGCCCACTCTCGATAAAGTCACGGTGGATCTCATGGTCGTCCTCGGGACGACCACCATGCCGATCCATCAGGTATTACGTCTTTCCCGCGGCGCCATCATCGAGCTGGACGCAACCGAGGCCGACGAGGTCAAGGTTTTGGCCAACAATCTGCCGGTCGCCTCCGGCGTCGTGCTGGTTGACCGCAACCGGATCGCGGTCGAGGTCAAGCAGATGCTGCCGCGCACGCCCGGCACGCGCTAGCGGCCCCGGGCACGCGGTAGCGGCCCGGCAGCCGGGAGGGCAGGAACTTTCTTCCCAAGCTTGTGGAATTCGGGGCCTTTGCAGGCTTGTACCCCTCTGATGGATTTGTTAGATCGGCGCCGTTGATCCGGCCGGCCCTCAAGCCTCAAGCCGGCATCCCCAAAGCGCTCGTGGCGGAACTGGTAGACGCGCTGCCTTGAGGTGGCAGTGAGTAAAATCGTGGGGGTTCGAGTCCCTCCGAGCGCACCAGCATCACCTTGCCGTTGTTTTGATTGGATTTTTGCAGCCGCCTCGCGCGGTGATGGATGTTGTGCGCGCGTCCATCACCCCAGCCGTTCGGCAGCCAGGGATTTCGTCAGTCGTTCTCGACCGCGGATTTTCGGGAGGGAGTGTGACCCGAAGGGTACGCTTGGGTCTCTCGCCCGGGCCCATCATCAGCTTGCCCGCCGGCCACAGCGACCGGTGGGAATATGCTGTCATAGATCGCGCGCGCCTCGCGGATCAGGCGCGCCCGCTCGAGCTCGGATTTCGGAACGAATCGGATGATGTTGTCCATGCGCGCTCCCGCCTAGGCGGCTTCATCGGCGCGCCGCCAGACCGGAAACGGGTCTGCGAGCTTCGCCCATTCCGCGACGTTCATGGCGGGTTGCCCCGCCACCAGGCATGCATCCAGCCAGGCGCGGAGCGAGCCCTCATCCATTCCGATGCCGATGAACACGATCTCCTGGCGGCGATCGCCATAGATCTCGTTCCAGTTCGCACGCAACTGCTTCCGCCAGAACGGATCATCCGGCCATCGTTCCGCCGGCACGCTCGCCCACCACGCACCAAGGGCCTGGGTGCGCGTGATCGAACCAGCCTGGCTGATCTCACCAAGCCAGTGCGGGCGTGTGGCCAGCCAGAAATGTCCCTTGGCGCGAATGACGCCGGGCCACGGCTCCTTGATGAACTTGTCGAACTTGGCAGGATCGAACGGCCGGCGCGCGCGATAGACGAAGTTCGTCACGCCGTACTCTTCGATCTCCGGCACATGATCCGCAAAGCCGTAAAGCTCCTTGTACCAGAGCGGATGCTGCTGTGCCTTTTCGAAGTCAAAGCGGCCGGTGTCAAGAATGCGATCGAAAGCCACCTGGCTGTGGTTGGCTTCGACGAGGTCCGCGTCCGGATTGAGCGCGCGGATGATTTGTCGTGCCGCCTCGCGCTGCGCCGGCGATGCGTCATCGATTTTGTTGAGAACGATCACGTCGGCGAACTCGATCTGCTCCACGAGCAGATCGACCAGCGTGCGCTGGTCGTTCTCCAGCGCTTCGCCGCGTTGTGCGAGAAAATCGGTCGACGCGTAATCCTTGAGCAGGTTCACGGCATCGACCACGGTGACCATGGTGTCGAGACGTGCCACGTCGGAGAGGCTATCGCCGTCCTCGGAACGAAAATCGAAGGTCGCTGCGACCGGAAGCGGTTCGGAAATGCCGGTCGATTCGATCAGCAGATAATCGAAGCGGCCGTTTTCGGCGAGGGCGCGCACCTCCTTCAGGAGATCATCGCGCAGCGTGCAGCAGATGCAGCCGTTGGTCATCTCGACGAGCTTCTCATCGGTCCGGGACAGGTTCGCACCGCCATCGCGGACCAAATCCGCATCGATGTTCACCTCGCTCATGTCGTTGACGATCACCGCCACCTTCAGGCCGTGCCGGTTGTTCAGGACGTGGTTCAGCAAAGTGGTCTTTCCAGCCCCGAGGAAGCCGGACAAGACGGTGACGGGGAGTTTTTGCATGGAGGTCGAAGAGCCTTTTCAGGGGGATACGGCGACGACGTGTGGGATCGGGCATTGGGACCAAAGATGTAATGTTATAACATTACATTCGTTGTCCGCGTCGGCGTCAAGCCGTTTTGCGGCTCAGCTGAAATTCATACGAACATTCAAGTGATTGTTCTTAGTCCCTGCGAGCGGTCGGCGGCCGGCAGAGTGCCGGACCGCAAGCAGGTTGCTCATCACTGCGGCAAGAACACCAGCAGCCAGGCGCCCGCGGCCACACATGCAATGCCGGCAGCACGCGCGATCCATCGTCCGACCGGCGTAAGTTTCTCCAACAGGACGAGCAGGGCCAAAAGCGCAATCCAAAGCACGTTCATCACCCCGCCTACGAACAAAAGCGCCATCAAAACCCAGCAGCAGCCGACACAATAGCCTCCGTGGCGAAGCCCCAGCAGCAGGCAGCCTCGCAGGTCGTCGCGAAAGCCGCCGTGGCGCATCAGGAACAGAAATGGCGACTGGCATTGGGTGAGACAGACGTTCTTGAGCGGTGTCCATTGATAGAGTCCCGCCGCGATCAGCACGACTGCACTGAGCAGATTGCTGGCGATCGTCATCCGGGAATCCAGCAGGACTGCCCGCTCGATCGCCCATTGGAGTAGGGTTGCTGCCAGCGAAAAGCCGCCCCAGGCGAGGAGATAACCGGCCGCAAACCAGCCGGTCGCGGCGAACGGCTTGCCCTGCGCTTTGCCCTGCCGACCCACGCGGGCGTATATGAGGATCATGGGCGCTGCCGAGGGTGCCATCATTCCGATCATCATCACGGCCCACATCAGCAACACATACGCGAACTCGATCGCTCGCCATGGTTCGTTGGCCGGCAGCATGATGCCGATCCCGGCCGGGATCATGCGGAGCCCGGTCATGTCCATGCCGCCCATGTCCATGTCGTTGGCGAGCCAGAGCACATAGCTCCATGCCAGCGCGACAATGATGCCGATTGCGCCGCCGACGACCCAGCGATCGCGCCGCAGCACGGTTTCCAGGGCGCTGTCGGTCATTCGCGATTGACGTTGCCGGCCTCGTCGCAGGGTCGGTGTCAGGAGTTGCATCAAGCCTGGTTCGACCAGCGGATTGGCGCATAGAGGCCGTTCTTGCCGGAATTGTCCCAGCGCATGCCGTGATCGCTGAACGTATTGCCGGCGGCGCCGACTGCCAACACCATCCTGTCGGGGCTGACCGGGTGGCCGATGTTCGTCCACATTTCCCCGCTCGGATGCATGGTCGGCAACGGATCGACGGACATGTGCAGGATACCCGGGATTTCCGCGGACCGCGTCTTGCCGTCGATCCGGAATGCGATCGGGACCTTGCGCACCCCGAGGTTCTTGCTGATCAGCGGTGTGAACGCGGCCATAGGTCCACCGGCGGTGCCGGTGAAGATCGCAGCTAGGGCCTCGGTCTGCGCATCATCAGCGCGCTGATCGATGTAGGCGGCCACCGACCAATCTCCGTCTGCCATGACCCCAGGTGCGTGGAGGATAACCAGGACATTGAGTCCATCGAGCGCGATGTCGCCATAGCGGCCACTCTCGACGTGGAAGATCAGCGGTACGTTGCAAAAGCCCTCGGTCGGTCGCGAGGTCAACGGCGGGGCCGCCGACACGAGGCAGGGACACACGATGCTGCAACTGCAATTTTCGAAATAGTCACCGGAAAGGTGCCATGGGACATCTGCCATCGCTCTCTCCCGCTAGGCCGAACCCGATAGATTGCTTTCGAATGAGCTACGTGTAGTTGAAAGTTACGCTGCGCGGGGAAGTCCCGCAAGGCGAAATGCACCTAACCGCTTTGCCCGTTTCCGCAAGCCATTGAAATCGCAGCAAATGCGGCCGCCCTCCGAGCGCACCAGCCTCGACATCCTGATCTACGCCAGCCGAGCCAGCACGGGCGCCGGCCCGTTCATCCATATTCCTCGCCGATGCCGTATTCCTTGTAGATCTCAAGCGGATCTGTCTCCGGGAACAGACGGCATTTGGCCTGGGCGAGGTGCAGGCTCACCGCCGCCGGCTCCTTGCCGTTCGCAAGCATCTTCCGGATGTCGTCCATATGCGCGCTCGGCTGGTGCTTCGGCTCGAGCTGTTCGAGCGCAACCAGCGCGGTCGCGAGCGCCTCGGTCAAAACCCAGTCGTCGTGGCCGGTGATTCCCTTCTTCGGCATCGGCAGACCCCGCATGCGAATAGCGGTGACAGTCTATCGCGGCTTCCGCCGAATCTCCATTGAGCCGTCGCGGGGGCGGGCGTGTGGGACGGGCGGGCTCGCCGCGCGCTTGCATTGTGGCCGAGTGTGGCTAAAAGGCGCCCGCGCGCGGGCGATCTTATCTTTGCCGCAACACAATTGGCGTAGATGGGCCTGCGCGGCATCCAGGCCGGCTGTTCCGGTCTGCGCCCCATATCCCCGAATTCGCAACACGATCTGGTTGCGCTCAAGGCTGGAGCCAGCATGGCCTTTCTAAGCATCGCCTACCGCTTCCTGACCAACTTCGCGTTCCTGGCGATGGTGTATTTCAGCCTGAACTTCATGGAGAAATATCCGAACCGGGCGATGCTCGCGATCCTGGTGCTGGTCTACAGCGCCATGCGTGCGGCCTCGACGCTGCGCTCGTTCTACTTCTTCCAGAAGATCGAGAAGCTCGAGGGCGAGACGCGGCGGCTCCAGGGGCCCATCAATGACGGGAGCGGCGGAACCAACGCGCGCAAGCAGGTGGTGGCCGACGTTGCCCGGCTGCGCCGTGACGGCGAGCTGAAGTCCTATATGGACCTGTTCTTCCTGGCGCTGATCGTGCTGCTCTGCGTCGCCAACATCATGCGGCAGTAAAGGCCTACTGCGCGCGTTTCTTCAGGCTGGCCACGCGGGTCGGACGCGGCGCGGCGCTGGCGGCCTCCGCGGCGTGCTTGGCTGCGCCATGCGCGGCATGCGCCGTGCGGCGCACCGGCAACTTGGCGACCTTGCGCTTGGCCGGATGAGGCGTCTCGGCCGCCACGGCCAATCGCGTCGCAGCGCGCCGCGTCAGCGTCGTGGACAGCAGAACCTCGAGCGAGCCTTCCGGAATGGCGTAGAGGTCGCGATCGGGGACGGGCAGGGTGGCCGCGACATTCGCCTGGGCCAGGGTCCGGCGCGGCAACAGCGGCCGATGCGCCGGCTGCGCGTTGAGATCGGCGAGGCTCGGTGCCGGAAGCGTTCTGGTCTCGGTGTAGACAAAATTGGGCACCGCCGGCCAGCGCGCGATCGGCGTCGTCTCCGACGGCGGATGCAGCAGCCATTCCACCGGCGTGGTCGGCGTCGCCGGCCGGTCGGCCGTCGCGGGCACCACATGCACGATGCGATAGCCGCGCGCCTTGAGGTCGCGGATGATCTTCGGCAGCGCCGCCACGGTGCGGGCCTGGATGTCGTGCAGCAGCAGGATGCCCTTGCCCTTGGCCTCCAGCCGCTGGATTGCAAGCTGATAGACCCGGTCGGATGACACGTGGCGCCAGTCGTCGGCCGGGAAGTCGGCGCTCCAGACCTGGATGCCGCGCGAGATCAGAAGGTTCTCGACGCCATCGGCGCGCATCAGGCCGGGAATCCGGAAGAACGGCGCGAGCTTGGACGGATCGGTCATCGCGGCCGACGTCCATTCGATGCCGCCGTTGATCTCGGCCTCGGACTTCTCGATCGGCATCCGGTCGAACGTCAGCGGATGGTTCATGCTGTGGGTGCCGACGGTGTGCCCGGCGGCGACCAGCTTGCGTACGCCCTCGGGGTTCGCCTTGGCCTGGCTGCCGATGATGAAGAAGGTCGCCTTGATGCACTCGTCGGCGAGGATCTGAAGCACCTGATTCGAATATTTCGGCAGCGGACCGTCGTCGAAGGTCAGGACCACTTCATGGTCCTTCAGCGGCAGCGTCTCGCGGTACTGCATGGTGCCGATGCGCGGATGTTCGTGCGGGTCGACGACGAGGGTGCGCGAGGTGCCGAGCGCGTCCGGATGGCCGGGGCAATCCGCAGCAAGCGCCGCCGGCGAAGCGGCGGTCAGCAAGCCCAGGAAGCCGGAGAAGCAGAGGACGATCCACGATCGCGTCCGAACAACAACGCTACTTCCGATCATCAACTCCGTCTGCCTTCATATGCAGTTGCCGCCATGGTAGGTCGGAGACGCCCGGGCAACGGTTCAGGCGCCAAGTTCCTTCCCCTGAAAGGCCTCATCCATCTTTGCATGGGGTAGCATGAACAGATCGTTAATGGGGCTCAAATCACCCCATTTTGCGCCGGCGTGACATTCCGGCATCAACGCGTGGCGGCGTTCTTCTGCGCCGCGCCCGCCGGCACGACGTGAACGACGCGGTAGCCGTTGTCCCGCAAATACCGCAGGAAGGCCGGCATGATCGCGGCGGTGCGCGCCTTGGGATCATGGAACAGGATGATGCCCTTGCCGGCGGCGGCGAGGCGCTCGGTGACGAGCTTCAATTCCTGCTCCGGCGTCATCTCGTTCCAGTCGCTGGCCCACAGATCGGCCCCGAACACGACGATGCCGCGCGACTGGAGCAGGTCGAGTTCGGCCTGCGTCGCCTCGAAATAGGGGAAGCGGAAGAACGGCGTCGACGGCGTCGTCGTCGAGGTGCCGTGCAGCGCCATCTCGTCGGCCGCGATCCCGCGGTCGATCTCGTTCTTCGCCTTGTCGAACGGGATCCGCGCCATGAACGGATGCGACCAGGTGTGGTGGCCGATGCTGTGGCCCTCGCGGGCGATGCGCTTGACCATGTCGGGATGCGCGGAGGCGTGCAGGCCGATCAGGAAGAAGGTCGCGCGCACGCATTCCTGCGCCAGCGCCGTCAGCACCTTCGAGGTGGTCGGCGGATGCGGGCCGTCGTCGAAGGTCAGCACGACCTCGTGATCGGCGAGCGGCAATGTCTGCGGAAAGCTCTTCAGTCCGACGCGGGGCGTGGTCTTGGCATCGACGCTCAGCAGGCGCGAGGTGCCGAGTGCATCCTTGCGCGGGCAGTCGGCGGCTTCAGTCGAGGCGATGCCGATGAGCGCGGCGAGGACCGCGCCCGCCGACACCGAGGTCCACCTCAGTCGAAGCATCTTTGTCATTGCGCTCGCAGTTCGCTTGTGGGTATTGCCTGACCGTCAGCCCAGACCACCCGATCCAACCTGTCAAACGGCGAGGCGCCCTATGGACGAACATATGGACGGTGCCCCTTCCGCCGAGGCCTCGGTACTCGACCACGTTCCGATGCGCAATGAAGACGGCGAAATTCGTCACGAATTCGTCGAGGAGATCGCGCATGCGATCGAGGCCGGCGACAGCGCCGCGCTGCGCGCCTGCGTCGCCGAGCTGCACGAGGCCGATCTCGGCGATCTGATCGGGGCTCTGGAGCCCGACGACCGTGTCCGCCTGGTCGAGCTCACCGGGCGCGATTTCGACTTCTCGGCGCTGAACGAGCTCGACGAGGGCGTGCGCGAGGAGATCCTCGAGGAGCTGCCGCCGGAGACCGTCGCCGAGGGCGTCCGCGAGCTCGAATCCGACGACGCGGTCGAGCTGCTCGAGACCCTCGACGAGGCCGATCAGGAGGAGATCCTCGAGAAGCTGCCGCTGCAAGAGCGCGTCGCGCTCGAGCGCAGCCTGCTTTATCCGGAAAATTCCGCCGGCCGGCGGATGCAGACCGAGTTCATCGCGGTGCCGCAGGATTTCACCGTGGGCCAGGCGATCGACTACATGCGCGAGACGCCGGATCTGCCCGACCGCTTCTACGAGATCTACGTCGTCGACAAGGACCAGCACTGGCAGGGCGCGATCCCGCTCGACGTGCTGCTCCGCGCCCGCCGTCCGGTGCCGCTCGCCGAGCTGACCGACGAGGATCGCCGCCGCGTCTCCGTCCTGGAGGACCAGGAGGAGGTGGCGCGAATGTTCGGCAAGTACAATCTCGTCGCCGCCCCCGTGCTCGACACCCAGGATCGCCTCGTCGGCGTCATCACCGTGGACGACGTCGTCGACGTGATCGAGGAAGAGGCGGACGAGGACCTCAAGGCGCTCGGCGGTGTCAACAGCGACGAAGAACTCTCCGACACCGTGTTCACCATCGCGCGGGCGCGGTTCAACTGGCTGCTGGTCAATCTCGCCACCGCCTTCCTCGCGTCCTCCGTGCTCGGCCTGTTCGAGGGCCAGCTCGAGAAGATGGTGGCGCTGGCCGTGCTGGCGCCGATCGTGGCGAGCCAGGGCGGCAACGCCGCGACCCAGACCATGACAGTCGCGGTGCGCGCGCTCGCCACCCGCGAGCTCGGCTCCTCCAATGCCTGGCGCGTGGTGATGCGCGAGGCCACGGTCGGCCTCGTCAACGGCCTCGCCTTCGCCGTGATCACCGGGATTGCGGCGGTGGTCTGGTTCAGGATCCCGGGCCTCGGCATCGTCATCGGGCTCGCGATCATCTGCAACCTCGTCGCCGGCGCGCTCGGCGGCATCTTGATTCCGATGGCGCTCGAGCGGGTGCGGGCCGATCCGGCGGTGGCCTCCGGCACGTTCGTCACCACCGTGACCGACGTCGTCGGCTTCTTCTCCTTCCTCGGCATCGCGACGCTCTGGTTCGGGTTGAGGTAGGCAGCGCGTTGGAATTCGTAGCCCGGATGGAGCGCAAGCGTAATCCGGGACCGCTGCTTCGGTACGAGAGGCGCCCCGGATTGCGCTGCGCTCCATCCGGGCTACGGACTGACAGCCATCATCTTTAATCCGAACTTAAGCGACCTGCCGCATCATCGCCCGCGCTTGGGGGAATGAGCATGCGGTTGCGGCTGAAGGCGGACGGGCGGATCGTCGAATTGCGGGACGGGCAGGAGTGTCCGCTCCAGCCCGCGAGCGCTGCCACGCCGGCTGAATCAGGTTCGCTCGCGGTGCGCGACCTGCGCCGTCGCGCCTGCCTCACCCAGATGGAGTTCGCCGCCAAATTGGGGGTGCCCGTCGAGACCATCCGCAACTGGGAGCAGGGCAAGCGCGCCCCCCGCGGGCCGGCCCGCGCGCTGCTCGCGGTGATCGCGCACGCACCGGAGACGGTGTTCCAGGCGCTTGCCAAAGCTTGACGTTTAAGGCTTGACGGCAAGGCCTGACGCCAACCTCCCGTTAGCATTGCGCTGAATAACCCGGTCCGGCTGTAGCGGCTTCCGTTGGCACTGTGGCTGGCCGGGTCCATAATGCGCCTGGGGGCGACTGCGACAGAGAGGATTCCTCATGCTGTTCGTCGAGGCCAACAGCGCACGGATACCGGCGATCGGACTCGGGACCTGGGAGTTGAGCGGGCGCACCTGCGCGCGCGTGGTCGAGCAGGCGCTGCGGTTCGGCTATCGCCACATCGATACCGCGCAGGTCTATGACAACGAGCGCGAGGTCGGCGACGGCCTGCGGTCCTCGGGCGTGCGCCGCGACGACATCTTCCTCACCACCAAGGTCTGGACCAACCATTTCGCGCCCCACGATCTCGAGCGCTCGGTCAAGGAGAGCCTCGTCCGGATGCGGCTTCCCTGCGTCGATCTCCTGCTGCTGCACTGGCCCAATTCGCACGTGCCGCTGGCGGAGACGCTGGGCGCGCTGGCGCATGCCAAGCGCATGGGCCTGACGCACCACATCGGCGTCTCCAACTTCACGGTGGCGCTGATCGAACAGGCGGTCGCGCTGTGCCCGGAGCCGCTCGCCTGCAATCAGGTCGAATTTCACCCCTATCTCGACCAGGCCAAGGTGCGGGCGGCGTGCGACCGGCATGGGCTGGCGCTGGTCGCCTACAGCCCGATCGCCAAGGGCCGCATCAAGAACGACCAGACGTTGGTCGAGCTCGGGCGCGCCCATCGCAAGACGCCGGCGCAAATCTGCCTGCGCTGGCTGGTGCAACAGAATGTTTCCGCGATCCCGCGGACCTCGCGCATCGAACGTCTGTCGGAAAACATCGAGATTTTCGATTTCGAGCTGTCGGACGACGAGATGGCGCGGATCTCGGCGCTGGCCAGTCCGAAGGGACGGCTGATGGATTTCGGCTTCGCGCCGAAATGGGATTGAGGGCGGGCTGCCGTAGGCCCAGCATGATCCGGAAAAGTGCGAAGCGGTTTTCCGATAAGATCATGCTCAAACGAGAGCCTGAAGCGCGATGACGGTTGATCCTGACCTCATCGCGCTTTAGGAGCAGGGCGGCAACCCAAGATCGGGCGATGGAACTGCGGAAGATCATACGGACGGACGTTGCAGCGTCGGCGATCGCGCATCTGGCGCTGGTGGGGCTGATCATCCTGATCAGCGAGGTCCATCCGTTTCACCCCGCAGCGCCCGAAACGGTGTCGGTCGACATCGTCACGCCGGAGCAGGTGAAGCAGGAGGAGGCCAAAGCCGAGGAAAAGGCCAAGGAAGAGGCCAAGAAGGCGCCGGAGCCGCCCCCCGACCTGAAGCTGCCGAAGCTCGATCTTACCGACAAGGCGGATGCGGCGGCGAAGGCCAAGCAACAGGCCGCGTCGCAATCATCGCAGCAGCAGCAGGCACCACCCGAACCGCAACAGCAGAAGCAGCCGCAGCCACAACCCTCACAGGCGCCAAAGCAACATGAGGCAAATGCGCAGTCGCAGCCTCAGCAGCCACAGCCTCAGCAGCCACAGCCTTCGCAACCCCAGCCGCAGCCATCGCAGCTGCCGCCGCAGCAGCCGCTGCCGCAATTGCAGCCTCAGCCGGCGCCGCAGCCTCAGTCGCTGCAGCAGCCTCAGCCGGCGCCGCAGCCGCCACAAGCGATGCCGCAGCGGGAGGCTGCGCCGCCGGCCTATCAGGCGCCCGAGCCCGACGTCACCGTCAAATACGGCGTCATGCTGGGCCTTCCGCCGGAATTGCCGCCCGAGCCGAAGGACGCGCCCAAGGACGACGGCGGCGACGCCAAGGACTCGATCGCCGCCAAGCTTCCGCCCGAAATCATCGCCGAGCTGCGCCGGCACTTGAAGAGCTGCGCAAAACTGCCGGCCGGGGTCGAGCCGACCGACAGCGTGCGCATCAAGCTGCGCGCGGTGCTCGCCACCGACGGCACGCTGCTGCGCCCGCCGATCCTGATCGAAGCCCCGCCATCAGCGAAGGGCGTGGCCCTCGTGAAGTCCGCGACGAGCGCGCTCCAGGCCTGCCAGCCCTACAGGATGCTGCCGGCCGACAAGTACGGGGAATGGAAGGTGATGGACCTGCCATTCACGCCGCGGGATTTTGGCGGGTAGGTTGCTGCCGATGCTAGCCGTTGGCGGCGAGGCAGGCGCGGACTTTGTCGGCAGCAGGTTTCGGCACTGCGTGCGCGCGCCATTGCTCGCGCGTGGCACCGGCGGAGGTGAGGCAGCGGTTGATGTTTCGGTCATATGTGGCGCGAGACATGCTGTCACGCTTGGCCTGGCAGGCCGGATCGCCGCCGCATTCGTAAAGTGGAGCCGCCTTGGCGGTCGATAGTCCGAGAACCGCCACCGCGGCAGCAATCATCAACTTGTTCATTTCGCCCCCCGATATTATGCGTTGAGTTATCTCAATCCCCTGAGCGTATAGCGTGTGGAATTGCTGTCTGCAATCTTAGGCAGCCGCCGCCGTATTGCGGTGGCAGTGCACACAATTGCCCTCGCCACCATCGCGCTCAAGCATTTGGCCGGTTTCAGGGCCGCCCGGTGCGCGGCTTCAACCATGCCATCATCGCGGCATGCGGCGTTCGCCGTCGGCGCGGCAGGCTATGTCTTTCGATGGCGCGTCGCGCAAAGGCGACCGCCTGCTCGGCGGACCGTCGTTGCTCGGGCGCAAGAGCCATCCACTCGCGAATGACAACACGTCGTATCTTCGATGTCGGCATCGGATAAATCCCTGAAGAGTTCTGTTTGCGTTGCTGCCGCGGGCGGTGGCTGGCGCTCACGCCGCCTGCTGAACGGGGAAGGCCTGCGAACGCCGCGCCAGCAGCACGCTGCCGCATGGATGCTCGGCGCCCTCCAGGACGACGAAGCCGTGCTTCGTCACTGCGGCACGAAGAGAGTCCTTCGCCGCTGCCTTCTGYGCATCGAGCCAGATCACCAGCACGGCGCGAGGGCTCAGGAAATCGTCGAGCCAATCCATTGCCGCATCGAGCGCATGAAGCGTGCGCCGCCGCCAATCCACCAGCGCGACTTCGTATTGAGCTGCCGGGAGGCCGCAATTGCCTGCCGCCGCCGCCAGCAGATATCCGCGACGATGCAACTGCATCATCAATTCCATGCTCTTTGTGCCGACCACGATGATACGCTGCCGCGTCGAACAGTTCGCGATTGCCATCATCGGATCAATGATCCGGTCGTTGACTTCTGAATTCGACATCATTCCACCAGTTCGCTCCGCCGCGCGAGCTTGCGCGACGGAGCGGATATGGCGACGGATGCCGTATGATTTCGAGATTGGCACGATCGCGATGGCATAGGATCGGCATAGGACTGGCACGTACTGCGCACTCGCGGTCACTTATGCCGCGCCTAGAAACAGGCGATGTGCTCCCCATCGCATTTAAATACGGTCAGCGCCATTCTTCGGCCCGCGCGCGCCATCGCGCCTTGCATGGAGACCAAAATGTCCGCCTATCGTGCATTGATCGTGGGATTCCACGATCGTCCAATTAGAATGATCCACCTGGATTGCATCGACGATGAAGCCGCGATCAGCTCCGCGGAAAGACTTGTCGACGGCCGCGACGTGGAGCTCTGGCAGATGGATCGGCCTGTGGCCCGATTCGATTGTCGGTCCGGGACGATGCGCAGGAAGTAAGCCGGATATCGCGGTGTGTGCTTCATAACCGGAGCGTTTCGATAGGCTTCGCCCGCCTTGGCCGTCGAGTTGCTGTTTCGGTCGGGTGTCAATCCCGGCTCGCAAAAATATTCCACTTTACCGAAATTCGGAAATGGCGTATGTGTCGCCCATCCCGGCTTGACCTTGAGGGGCGATCTTGTGTCGTCACGTGTCGCGAGCCGGGCTTGCGG
>NZ_JBFULU010000046.1:0-58646 GCF_054049735.1 Bradyrhizobium sp. P5_C12 | reverse complement strand
GGTCGATACGAACGCTCAGCTGGGGAAGCGATTTGGCGCTCGCGCGCGACATGATGGGGTCTCGTGGGCTCTGCTTTGCGAGATTGCCACTGTTGCCCGTCGTGAACAAGGTGAGGGGGGCCGATATCCGGATGACATGCGATATCATCGCACGGCGTGCATCTCCAGGAACGCCTTCACGCCGGTCACCTCGCCAGTATCCGACGGGACGTAGCCGGGCAGGCTGGCGACAGCCGCGCGGAAATCGGCGCTGCGCATAATCTCGAGGATGCGTCGCATCGGCTCGGTGTCGAGGAACGCGCGCTTGCAGACGAAAAAATAATCCTCGGTGAGGACCCGGATGAAGTCGAGGCCGAATTGCCGGGCGGCGGCCTCGACGCCGAAGCTTGCATCCGCCATGCCGCTCGCGACATAGGCGGCGACCGCGGCGTGCGTGAATTCGATCTGCTGCGCGCCGTTGATCCGGCTCTCGTCGATGCCGTGCGCGGCGAGCAACTGGTCGAACAGCAGGCGCGTGCCGGAATCATGGTCGCGGTTGACGAAGCGCACCCTGGGTGCGGTGAGATCGTCGATGGACCCGATGCCGAGCGGATTGCCGCGCGCGACCATCAGTCCCATCTCGCGCGTGACGAAGCTGATGACGCGGTCCTCGCGCGCATCGAGCCATTCGCGCGCCGTCTTGATGCCTTGCGCGCGCAACGTGCCGTGCGGCAGATGCAGGCCGGAGAGATCGCAGGCGCCTTGTGCCAGCGAGACCAGCGAATTCTGGTTGCTGACATAGCGCAGGTCGACGCCGATGCCGGGCTCACGGTCGAGGAATTCGCGCAGTTTTGCGACTGCAAAGCCGTGGCTGGCGTGGACGCGGATCACCGAGGGCCGCTGCTCGAGGAACGGCTTGATCTCGCTTGCGAGCTCCTGCGCCAGGTTTTCGAGCTGCGGGCCGAGCCGCGCCTGCATGCGCTCGCCGGCCCACACCAGCCGCTCGCCGAAGGCGGTGAGCTTGGTGCCCTTGCCGCGCCGGGTTTCGACCAGCGGCGTGCCAAAAAACTCCGACCATTGCTCGATCAGATTCCAGACGTGGCGGTAGGAGAGGTGGGCGTCGGTGGCGGCGCTGGAGATCTTTCCGGTCTTCCGGATTTCATTGAGGACGCCGAGCATGACCACCGCCGTGCGCGGGCTGCCCTCCCGGCGAAACCGCCAAACAGCCTCAATCTCGATCTGGAGCATGGCCATTCCTTATGAAGTCGATTTCATATCTTGGGTGTCCATAGGCACACGATATCATATTTACTTCGGCTATTCTGCGCCTAGTCTGGTATACCAGAAATGGAGGAAATATGATGTCAGTTGCATATGACTTTGCGCATTCGCCGGCGACAGAGTTCATGTCCCGGCCGCAGCATCTGCTGATCGACGGCCGCCGCGTCCCGGCAAGCTCCGGCCGCACCTTCAAATCCCTCAATCCCGCCACTGGTCAGGTCATCGCCACCGTCGCCGAGGGCAACGAGGCCGATGTCGAGCTCGCCGTCGCCGCCGCGCGCCGGGCGTTCGAAGGCCCCTGGCGCACGATGCGCGCGTCCGAGCGCGGCCAGATCCTGCTGCGCTGGGCGGAGCTGCTCAAGCAGCACGGCGAGGAGATCGCCGAGATCGAGTCGATCGATGCCGGCAAGCCGATCTCGGCAACGCTGCGCCAGGATTTCCCGGCGGCCGTCGACACGCTGATCTATTACGCCGGCTGGGCCGACAAGATCAGCGGCGACGTCGTGCCCGTGCGTGACGATGCCCTGACCTACACCGTGCGCGAGCCGGTCGGCGTGGTCGCGGCGATCGTGCCCTGGAATTTCCCGCTGATGATCGGCATGTGGAAGCTGGCGCCGGCGCTGGCCTGCGGCTGCACCATCGTGATGAAGCCGGCCGAGCTGACCTCGCTGTCGGCGCTGCGTATCGCCGAGCTCGCGCTCGAAGCCGGCCTGCCGCCCGGCGTCTTCAACGTCGTCACGGGGCCGGGCCGCGTCGTCGGCGACGCGCTGGTCAATCATCCCGATGTCGACAAGGTGACCTTCACCGGCTCGCCGGGTGTGGGGCGCGGAATCATGAAGGGCGCGGCTAGCAACTTCAAGCGCGTCTCGCTCGAGCTCGGTGGCAAGTCGGCCAACGTCATCTTTGACGATGCCGATCTCGAAGCGGCCTCGAAGGCGGCCGCCTCCGGCATCTTCTTCAATGCGGGCCAGGTCTGCTCGGCCGGCTCCCGCGTGCTGGTGCAGGAGAAGGCCTATGACGAGGTCGTCGAGCGGCTGGCCGCGCGCGCCAAATCGCTCAGGATCGGCGATCCCCTTGATCGCAAGACGGCGCTCGGGCCCGTGATCTCCGAGAAGCAGATGAAGTCGATCCTCGACTATGTCGACATCGGGCAGAAGGAGGGCGCGACGCTGGTCACCGGCGGCGAGAAGGTCGGCACGCGCGGCTATTTCATCAGCCCCGCCGTGTTCGCAGGTGTCGAACACGAGATGCGGATCTCGCAGGAGGAGATCTTTGGCCCCGTCGTCAGCGTCATCAGGTTCAAGGACGAGGCCGACGCATTGCGGATCGCCAACGGCACCGCCTACAGCCTCGCCGCCGGGGTCTGGAGCCGCGACATCGGCAAGCTCCAGCGCTTCGCCAAGCGGGCGCGCGCCGGCACGGTCTGGATGAACACCTATGGCTATACCGACGTGCGCCTGCCCTGGGGCGGCGAGCGCGACTCCGGCCTCGGCCGCGAGCACGGCACGGCCGCGATCGACAATTTCACCGAGCCCAAGGCTGTCTGGATGAATCTGGCCGTCTGATAACCTCCCGATCGGCCAATCCTGGGCCCGCCTGATCATCCGGTCAGGCGGGCCCTCTTTTCGAGATCGATAAAATTGTCTGCATTCCGCTCAGCGGCAGCAAACCCTGCGGACAAGAACCGCGCCGCCTTAAACCTCGGTTTTGGAACCGGCGTGCATGCTTCCCGGCAATAGGTTGGGGCATCGGCATGTCAATTCTCAGGGAGATCGTCGTTGCGGTGGCGGGAGTCTACGCGCTCCTGTGCGCCTGCGACGCAGTGTTCGGCGTCGGAGAGGCGCGTTTCGACGACGCCTATTACAGCAGCGATTTCTACGCGCCGCGGCCGAAGGAGTTTCGCTTCGCGAGCAACACGCCGCCGGCGAAACGCGTCGCCGACGCCTTTGCGCAATTCGCGCCGGGTGAAGCCAGGCCGAACAAGCGTTACTCGTCCCTGACGACGATCATCCGCTAATTCGAACGGCTCACGCCGCCCGTTGGTGGCGATAGTCGTCAAGCACATCCCAGCGTCGTCCCGGCGAAGGCCGGGACCCATAACCACAGGGAGCAGTTTGGCGAAGACTCGTCGTTCGGTACTTCTACCTCACGCAATCGACAGATTCCGCGGTATGGGTCCCGGCCTTCGCCGGGACGACATCGAGGTTGTGGCGAACGTCGTTCTCCTACTCCCCCTGGATCCATTCCGCCACGCCGCGCCAGAGCGTGTCGCGGTGGTCGGGGCGGAAGAAGCCGAAATGGCCGATCGCCTTGGCGCCGATTTCGGATGGCTTCACCGTCAGCACCTCCGGCTTGATCGCGGTGAATCCGCTCACGAGCAGCTCGACCGCCGGTCGCGTCGCCCAGGGATCGTCGGAGAAGCACAGCGCGCGCAGCTCGCCCTTGAAGTTTGCAAAATTCTCCAGCGCCGGCAGCTTGGAATCGAACAGATAGCGCGGGCTGGACACCCACTCGGCCCATTGCAGGAAGACGCCCTTGGGCAGATCCTCGCCAATGCCGGCCCAGCCCGGCGCGTAGCCGAGCGTGTGGGCCAGCGGCACGCCGATAAAATTCATGAAAGCGTAGACGCGATATTTTTCCGGCGATGTCATCAGCCGCCAGGTCGCGGCCTGCGAGGCCAGCAGTATGGCGCGGGAGATCTCGGTGTTGTTCGCCAGCAGCCCCAGCGCCTGGCCGCCGAAGGAATGGCCGACATAGGCGAGCGGCAGGGTGTCGTACCGCTCGCGCATCCAGCGCACCGCGGCGGTGACGTCCAGCGCCGCCCAATCCGACATCGAGGCCTTGAAGCCGACCAGCGATTTCGGCTGGTTGTAGCCGACCATCGCCGGCTGCCGGGAGTCGCCGATGCCGCGATAGTCGTAGGTCAGGACCGCGCAGCCGCGATGGGCGAGATAGGAGGCAAAGCCGCGATAGATTTTTCGCGGCACGGCGGTTGCCGAATTGATCAGGACGGCGTGGCGCTTGGTGCCGCGCGGCAGGAACAGCGTGCCGGTCAGCGCATACCCGTCGGTCGCCGGGAAGCTGATCTCGTCGATGAAAACGTCGTCGCGCGCCGCGTCCATGGGTAGAAGCTGTCCTGGCCTGAGTTTCCTCTGGCTTCCAGCAAATGCGAATTCGGCTTTGCCCGCAAGGGTTTGCAGTGCGAAATGGATTTACAACTGGCGGGCGGGGGCCAGCCTGTGTATAAGGCGGCCCTCGCAACCCACAGATCAGGTTGTGCTTTTTGCTTCACGGAGAGATTGCGATGTCTGAGCGGTGGACGCCCGAGTCCTGGCGCAGCAAGCCGGTGCTACAGGTGCCCGATTATCCCGACGCCAAGGCCCTGGCCGACGTCGAGGCGCAGCTTGCGACCTTTCCGCCGCTGGTGTTCGCGGGCGAGGCGCGCAATCTGAAGAAGTCGCTGGCGCGGGTTGCGGCCGGCGAGGCCTTCCTGCTCCAGGGCGGCGACTGCGCCGAGAGCTTTGCCGAGCACGGCGCCAACAACATCCGCGACTTCTTCCGCGTGCTGCTCCAGATGGCGGTGGTGCTGACCTATGCCGGCGCAGTCCCCGTGGTGAAGGTCGGCCGCATCGCCGGCCAGTTCGCCAAGCCGCGCTCCTCGCCGACCGAAAAGATCAATGGCGTCGAGCTGCCGAGCTATCGCGGCGACATCGTCAACGACATCGCCTTCACCAAGGAAGCGCGCGTCCCGGATCCGCAGCGCCAGCTGATGGCCTATAGGCAGTCGGCGGCGACGCTGAACCTGCTGCGCGCCTTCGCCACCGGCGGCTACGCCAATCTCGGCAGCGTGCATCAGTGGATGCTCGGCTTCCTGAAGGATAGCCCACAGTCCCGCCGCTACAAGGAACTGGCCGACCGCATCTCGGACGCGCTGAACTTCATGCAGGCCTGCGGCCTCGATCTCGAGGCCCATCCCGAGCTGCGCTCCACTGATTTCTACACCAGCCACGAGGCGCTGCTGCTCGGCTACGAGCAGGCCATGACCCGCGTCGATTCCACCACCGGCGACTGGTACGCGACCTCGGGCCACATGATCTGGATCGGCGACCGCACCCGCCAGCTCGACCACGGCCATATCGAATATTTCCGCGGCATCAAGAACCCGATCGGGCTGAAATGCGGTCCGTCGTTGAAGGCCGACGAGCTCTTGAAGCTGATCGACGTGCTCAATCCCGACAACGAGCCGGGCCGGCTGACGCTGATCGGCCGCTTCGGCTCCGACAAGGTCGGCGAGCACCTGCCGAACCTGATCCGCACCGTGAAGCGCGAGGGCAGGGTGGTGGTCTGGTCGTGCGATCCCATGCACGGCAACACCATCACCTCCACGTCGGGCTACAAGACGCGGCCGTTCGACCGCATCCTGTCCGAGGTGAAGTCGTTCTTCGCGATCCACGCCGCCGAAGGCACCCATGCCGGCGGCGTGCATCTGGAGATGACCGGCCAGGACGTCACCGAGTGTCTCGGCGGCGCCCGCGCGATCACGGACGAGGATCTCAACGACCGCTATCACACGGTCTGCGATCCCCGCCTCAACGCCGAGCAGTCCATCGACATGGCTTTCCTGGTGGCTGAACTGCTGAAGCAGGAACGCGCCGGCAAGGCGAGGCCGATGCCGGCCGTCGCGGGGCTCTAAGACCTTGCTGCGGATCTGGAAGGCCACGATCAATTCCCGCAACGGGCTCGCCTTTGCGTTCCGCTCGGAGCAGGCCGTCCGCGAGGAGATCGTTGCGCTCCTGCTGTCGCTGCCGCTGGCCTGGTTCATCGGCTCGACCGCAGTCCGCGCGGTCGAGCTGGTCTGCGCCGTTGCGTTCGTGCTGGTGGTCGAGCTGCTCAACACCGCGATCGAGAAGCTTGCCGACCGCCTGACCTTGGATCACGACAAGCAGATCGGACGGGTCAAGGACATGGGCTCGGCGGCGGTCGGCGTCGCGCTCCTGATGGCCGGTGCGTTCTGGATCTTGGCCGTCATCGAGCGACTGGGTTTTCTCTAAAGCGCTCGCCGCGCTTTGGATTCTTGCTCTAGCCACTGAAATCGGACACGGGGCCGGCCATGACCGAACGTCTCGACGAATTCGCCGTCACGCTGGCCCAGCTCAATCCGACCATGGGCGACATCGAGGGCAACGCCGCGAAGGCGCGCGCGGCGCGCGCGCGGGCCAAGGCCGACGGCGCCGATCTCGTGCTGTTTCCGGAATTGTTCATCGCCGGCTATCCGCCGGAAGACCTCGTGCAGAAACCTTCCTTCCAGGCGGCCTGCCGCGCTGCGATCGAAGGCCTCGCGCGGGAGACGGCCGATGGCGGGCCGGCCATGCTGGTCGGCACGCCCTGGGTCGAGGACGACAGGCTCTACAATGCCTGCGCGCTGCTCGACGGCGGCCGCATCGCCGCGTTGCGCTTCAAATGCAACCTGCCGAACTATGGCGTGTTCGACGAGAAGCGGCTGTTCGCGCGCGGACCTGCTGCGGGTCCGGTCACCGTGCGCGGCGTGCGCATCGGCGTGCCGATCTGCGAGGACATCTGGCTGGAAGAGTCCGAGGACTACGAGAACGTGGTCGAGACGCTGGCCGAGACCGGTGCCGAGATCGTTCTGGTGCCGAACGGCTCTCCTTACGCCCGCGACAAGAACGACGTCCGCCTGTCGGTGGCGGTCGCGCGCGTCACGGAAAGCGGTCTGCCGCTGGTCTATCTCAACCAGGTCGGCGGCCAGGACGAACTGGTGTTCGACGGCGCCTCCTTCGCGCTCAACGGCGATCTCTCGCTCGCAGCCCAGCTGCCGGCATTCGAGGAGAGCGTCACCACGCTGCGCTTCGCCAGGAATGGCGAGGATTGGCGCTGCACCGGTCCGATCGCGACGCAGCCCGAGGGTGACCACGCCGATTACGCCGCTTGCGTGCTCGGCCTGCGCGACTACGTCGCCAAGAACGGCTTTCCCGGCGTGCTGCTCGGCATCTCCGGCGGCATCGATTCCGCGCTGTGCGCGGCGATCGCGGTCGATGCGCTCGGCGCCGACCAGGTGCACGGCGTGATGCTGCCCTATCGCTACACCGCACCACACTCGATCGCCGATGCCGGCGAACTCGCCGGACATTTGGGTATCCGCTACGAGGTTCTGCCGATCGCCGAGGCGGTCAACGGGTTCGAGACCATCCTCTCGGGCATCTTCAAGAACCTGCCGCCTGATATCACCGAGGAAAATCTCCAGGCCCGCACCCGCGGCACGCTGCTGATGGCGATCTCCAACAAGACCGGCCTGATGGTGATGACCACCGGCAACAAGTCGGAAATGTCGGTCGGCTACGCCACGCTCTACGGCGACATGAACGGCGGCTTCAACCCGATCAAGGACATCTACAAGACCCAGGTGTTTCGGCTGGCGGCGCTGCGCAATGCCTGGAAGCCCGACGGCGCGCTCGGGCCTGCGGGCGAGGTCATCCCGCCCGACATCATCACGCGCCCGCCGACGGCGGAGCTGCGCGAGAACCAGGCCGATCAGGATTCATTGCCGCCCTATGACGTGCTCGATGCCATCCTCGAGCGGCTGATCGAGCGCGAGGAGCCGCTCGACCAGATCATCGCCGCCGGCTTCGACCGCGAGACGGTGGCGCGCATCGACCATCTGCTCAACGTCGCCGAATACAAGCGCCGCCAGGCCGCGCCCGGGGTGAAGGTGACGCGCAGGAATTTCGGCCGCGACCGCCGCTATCCCATCACCAACCGCTTTCGCGACAAGGGCGAGCCGCTGCCCGCGCCGGACGACACGTTGGTGTCGCGCGGCAACGGCCGATCTGCGGACGCGTTTGAGGGGTAGCACCGGAGAGAGACGGGCGGTCTTGCCACACACCTATCTGTCATCATCCGCGACCCGGCTACGCCAAGGCTTCGCCGGGGCTGAGGTCCAGGAGCGCCGAAGCTTTAGCGTAGGCGGCAGGCGGATGATCCAGTACTCCGCGGCGGACGTTGCAGAAGCCGACTCCTGCCGCGGAGTACTGGATGCCCCGCCGGAGCCTGTCATCGGGCTCGCCGGAGGCGAGACCCGGTGGCGGGGCATGACAGTGGGGCGAGGCGCGAACTCACATGAGCGCTACGACGGGGTTGCGAAAAACATCACCCGCAGGAAGTGCGTGTACTCGGATTCGAGCACCATGATCGCAACAAATACCATCACCGCTATCGGCGGTGTCAGGATCGCATAGGCCAAGGCCAGCCGCTCCCAGGCCATGTGCATGAAGACGGCGACGATCAGGCCGGCCTTCAACACCATGAACAGCAGGATCAGCGACCACCTCAGATAGCCATGCAGGCCAAAGTAGTCGACGAGGTAAGAGCAGGTGCTGAGGACGAACAACCATCCCCAGACCACGAGATAGAGCTTGATCGGGTGCTGCTGACCCTTGGCGTGCACGGCTCCCGCAGCGACTGCGCCAGACGCCGGAGCGTGGAGATTTCCTTCCATGTGTATTGCCGCGTTTGCCATGCTCCGACCTCACCAAAGATAGAAAAATGCGAAGATGAACACCCACACGAGATCGACGAAGTGCCAGTACAGCCCGGTGATCTCGACGATCTCGTAATAGCCCTTGCGGCTCGTGAAAAAGCCACGCCTCTCGACATCGAAGTCTCCCCGCCAGACCTTGCGCGCGATCGCGATCAGGAAGATCACGCCGATCGTCACGTGAGTGCCGTGGAAACCCGTGATCATGAAGAAGCTTGAGCCGAACTGCGCCGCGCCCCACGGATTGCCCCAGGGACGGACGCCCTCCATGATCAGCTTGGTCCATTCGAACGCCTGCATGCTGACGAAGGTTGCGCCAAATGCCGCCGTGACCAGCATCAGGATTGCGGTTCTCGCGCGATCCCGGCGGTAGCCGAAATTGACGGCCATCGCCATCGTCCCGCTGCTGCTGATCAGGACGAAGGTCATGATGGCGATCAGGATCAGGGGGATGTGGTTGCCCCCGATGTTGAGGGCGAAGACTTCGCTGGGATTCGGCCACGGCACGGTCGTCGACATGCGTGCCGTCATGTAGGAGAGCAGGAAGCAGCTGAAGATGAAGGTGTCGCTGAGGAGGAAGATCCACATCATGGCCTTGCCCCAGGACACGTTCTTGAAGGCACGCTGATCCGACGCCCAGTCGGCCGCGATGCCTGGCCAGCCTTCAAGCCGGGCAGGCACTTGTCCGGTATCTCTCAGCGCGGTCTCGGCCATCTCGTCCCGTCCTTCCTAGCTCAGCAATTGGCGACAGATGTCGACGAAATCGTCGGTCCAGCCCGTCAAGAGACCGAGCAGGACCAGCCATACCAGCAGCAGGAAATGCCAGTAGATGGTGCAGAGTTCGACGCTCAGGCGCACCTCGCTTGTCCTTGCGCCTTGCTGCCATACCTTGGCTGTCGTCCTGCCCAGGGCCACCAGGCCACCGGTCAAATGCAGCCCGTGTACGGCGGTGATCAGGTAGAAGAAGGAGTTGGCCGGATTGGACGCGACGAAGTATCCGGCGACGCGCAATTGTTGCCACGCCAGGATCTGTCCGGCGAGAAACGTGATCGCCGACGCTCCGCCGACGATCAGGCCGACGATGACGCCGTCCATGTCGCTCCGGCGCGCGGCCATGTACGCCCATTGCATGGCGACGCTGCTCAGGACCAGCACGCCCGTGTTGAACCACAGCAGCTTCGGCACCGGCATCGTCCGCCAGTCCACCATGTTCATGCGCATGGAGTAGGCGCTGATGACGAGTGCGAACAACGAGCCGGCAACAGCGAGAAACACGCCAAGTCCGACCTTCGCTGCCGGCCAGGTCATTGTGTCCGTGCCGGGGAAGTCACCGACCGGACCTTCCTCCAGCCAGGGTTTGGCTGTCAGCCGTTGCTGCGAGAGCCACCATCCGACGATGACCGCGATGACAACCAGGAACAGGACAATGGCGCTCACGGAGCAGCTCCCTGAACGGCCCCCGTGCTCGCGGGCGGCACGTTCTGCGGAATGAAGTCCTGCGCCGCGCCCGGGACGCTGTAATCATAGGCCCAGCGATACACCACCGGAAGCTCCTTGCCCCAGTTGCCGTGCCCTGGCGGCGTCTCCGGTGTCTGCCACTCCAGCGACGTCGCCCGCCACGGATTGCCGCCCGAGGGCTTACCCCCGAACAGGCTCCAGGCCAGATTGAACAGGAACACCATCTGGGCGAAGCCCACTGTCAAGGCGACCACGGTGATAAAGGCGTTCAGCGAATGGGCCGACGACGGGATGAACGACGTGTCGCCGAGTTCGAAGTACCGCCGCGGAACTCCGAGCAGCCCGAGATAATGCATGGGAAAGAAGATCAGGTAAGCGCCGAGGAACGTAACCCAGAAGTGAAACTTGCCCAGCACGTCGTTCAGCATTCGCCCCGTGACCTTCGGGTACCAGTGATAGATCGCTCCCAGCACCACCATGATTGGCGCGACGCCCATCACCATGTGGAAATGCGCGACGACGAACATGGTATCCGACAGGGGCACGTCCACGACCACGTTGCCGAGGAAGAGGCCGGTGAGCCCGCCGTTCACAAAGGTGATGATGAAGCCGAGGGCGAACAGCATCGGCACCGTGAGATGGATGTCACCACGCCACAGGGTCAGCACCCAGTTGTAGACCTTGATGGCGGTCGGGATGGCGATGATGAGCGTCGTCGTGGCGAAGAAGTATCCGAAATATGGGTACATGCCGCTCACATACATGTGGTGTGCCCACACGACGAAGCTGAGAGCCCCGATCGCCACGATGGCCCATACCATCATGCGATAACCGAAAATGTTCTTTCGCGCATGCGTGCTGATCAGGTCGGAGACGATGCCGAAGGCAGGCAGGGCAACGATGTAGACTTCGGGGTGACCGAAGAACCAGAACAAATGCTGGAACAGGAGCGGGCTGCCACCGCCATATTTGCTCAGCTGCCCCATCTCGACGAGCGTGGGCATGAAGAAGCTGGTTCCCAGCAGACGGTCGAGCAGCAACATCACCGAGCCAACGAACAGCGCGGGAAATGCCAGCAGCGCCATGACGGTGGCGGTGAAAATGCCCCACACCGTCAAGGGGAGGCGCATCAGGGTCATGCCGCGGGTGCGGCCCTGCAGCACGGTTACCACGTAATTGAGCCCGCCCATGGTGAAGCCGATGATGAACAGGATCAGGGACGACAGCATGAGGACGATGCCCCAATCCTGCCCGGGCGTTCCGGAGAGGATTGCTTGCGGCGGGTACAGCGTCCAGCCGGCGCCGGTGGGGCCGCCGGGCACGAAGAAGGCCGAGGCCAGCACTAGGACCGCGAGCAGGTAGACCCAGTAGCTCAGCATGTTCACATAGGGGAAGACCATGTCCCGTGCACCGACCATCAGCGGGATCAGGTAGTTGCCGAAGCCTCCGAGAAACAATGCCGTCAGCAGGTAGATCACCATGATCATGCCATGCATGGTGATGAACTGGAGGTACTGGTTGGCATCGATAAAGGAGAAGGTGCCGGGAAATCCCAGTTGCAGTCGCATCAGCCAGGATAGAACCAGGGCCACGAGACCGATGGCCGAGGCTGTCAGCGAGTACTGGATGGCGATGACCTTGGCGTCCTGCGAAAAGACGTACCGCGTCCACCAGCTCCTGGGATGGTAGAGCTCGACATCAGGGACTTCGGCAGGCGGAATGTCTGCGATCCTGTCATACGGAATGTCGACCATAGAACTACCTCCTCGGTCGTTTCCACTCGGGCGGCGATGAACGCGCCTTACATGCCAAATCCTTCTTCGAGCGGCATAGTCCTACTCGCTGCCGGGCTTGTACGCCGCCTTCGTAACGTCGCTTCGACCTGACAATTCCGCAAACGTCTTCTGTTGCTCCAGCCAGGCGTGATACTCGCGCTCTTCGTCGACGATGACCTTGGCCCGCATCTGATAGTGAGCAGCGCCGCAGAGCTCCGCGCAGAGAACATCGAACGTTCCGGTTCGGATCGGTGTCATCCAGAAATAGGTCACCATGCCTGGAACCATGTCCATCTTGGCTCGGAATTCGGGCACGTAGAAATCGTGCAGGACGTCGACGGAGCGCAGCAGAACCTTGACCGGCTTTCCGACTTGAAGGTGCAGGTCGCCGTTTTCGATCACGAGGTCGTCTTGCCCATGCCGGTCGTCGCGATTGAGGCCCATCGGGTTGTCGGGGTTGATGTTGCGGACATCGGACGTGCCCAATCGGCCATCCTTGCCGGGGAGGCGGAAGCTCCATTGCCATTGCTGGCCCATGACCTCGACCTCGGTGGCGTCGGCAGGCACCGTCACGAACTGGTGCCAGACGATCAGGCCGGGTGCGAGCATGGCGGCGACGCCGATGCCGGTCCCGACACTGAGCCACCATTCAAGCTTCTTGTTTTCGGGATTGTAGTCCGCCCGTCTTCCCTCCTTGTGGTGGAAGCGGAAGACGCAATAGGCCATGAAGGCGATGACCGCGGTGAAGACGAACCCGGTGATCCAGAACGTGATGTTGATGGTGTGGTCGATATAGGCCCAGTTGGTGGCGATCGGCGTCCACCACCACGGGCTGTAGAGGTGAAACAGCACCGAGCCGATCGCGACCAGAAGCAGTATCAGTGCGACAGCCATCCTGATCCATCCTTGCCATCGAAGGCTGCGGATACGAATCCAGGGCGGAGCTCACGTGTCGCGATGGCGGACTCTTCTAGGATGACATCGATGCCATCGCCGCGCCTATTGCCTCGCCCATTCAACCGGTCGCGATATTCGAGAGAAGATCGCGGCCGCCAATCTTGCGGGCGTCTAGGCTTTTAAAATGATCCCCCGCGAACCCGGCGTCAATAGCATGTCAACACGCTTAGCTGGTGTGGGCGATCCATGCTGCCGTGCACGCAGGCGAGCGTCAGGCGCATTCTCGATGTGATGCATCGCACAAAATATGCGACGCACAATTCACCCAGCCGGGAGCGCTGGTCATTCCAGGTCGCGCGCGCTAAGCTTGGGGCGCAGGTCGCGACGGGTTTCGTCCGGCTAAGCTCCTTCCTCGTTGAGCCTGGAACTGCCGTACTCGGCTCGATCGCGTCTCCCGCACAAGGGCGGATACGCGTGGCCGGAAAGCGCGCCGTTCTCCGCCGCGACTTTCAGCAGAGGAGGGTGTGCATGGCCACTCTTTATTCCGACAAGCTCGTAAAGCGGCACCTGTTCGGTGAGGCGGTCTCTTATCCCATTCGCAAGATCGGCTTGTCCGATTTGAGAGAGGTGCTGCGCCTGGGCTGGGAGGATTTCCAGGCGATGCCGAGTCACGCGATCGTCGTCTGCGTGATCTATCCGGTTCTCGGTCTCGTCCTGTTCAGGATGGTCCTCGGCCATTCGGTCCTGCCGCTGCTGTTTCCGCTGGCCGCCGGGTTTGCCTTGATCGGTCCCTTTGCCGCGATCGGTCTCTACGAACTCAGCCGTCGCCGCGAGCGCGGCGAGGAGGTCGATGCATGGGATGCGATCAAGGTGCTGCGCGCACCGTCCTTCGGCGCCATGCTCGAGCTCGGCGTGCTCCTGCTTGTCCTGTTCGGGGTCTGGATCGGCGTCGCGAACGCGATCTATGTCACCATCTTCGGTCACGCGGCGGCTGCAAGCATTCCTGACTTCGCAAACCGCGTGCTGAGCACGCCGGAAGGATGGTCGCTCATCATTGTCGGTTGCGGTGTCGGCTTCCTGTTTGCGGTCGCGGCCCTGTGCGTCAGCGTCGTATCGTTTCCGTTGATGCTCGATCGGCATGCGACGGCGATCGATGCGATCCGCACATCGCTGCGGGTGGTGGCGGCCAATCCGGTCCCGATGGCGGGGTGGGGGCTGGTCGTCGCGGCGCTGCTCGTGATCGGCTCGCTGCCGCTCTTCGTCGGTCTCGCTGTCGTCCTCCCGGTGCTCGGTCATGCCACCTGGCACCTTTATCGGAGAGTGGTCGAGCCGAATCCGAATCCGCCGGACGAACCGCCGCCCCCGCCGAAGGGCAAGCGCTATGCCGCGGATTTCCCGGCCAATCTCTTCCCGTGGAGCCGCGAGGGCAAGGAGTAGTGGCGAGACCCGGTCAGCGGCGCGGCATGACGGTGGAGCAGGGCTGAGCTACTTCTGCTGCTGCGGCAGGAAGCTCGGCCCGACCGAGCGGATCGGCTTGTTCTCCGAGGACGACGTCGCGGGGCCGGTATCCGCGGGCGGCGCTGCCGCCGGCGCGTTGGCGGTCGCTGGCGGCGGAGCCGTGCCCTTCTTGGCATTGGCAGGCGCAGGCGCGCCCTTGGTGAGCTGCCGCTGCTGCATCTTCTTGGCGCTCTCCTCGGTGACGATGATGTCGCCCTGCTGCTCGGCGGCGGCCTTGTCGTCGACCGATTTCAGCGCGTCGGCCCAGCTCTGACCCGCGGCCTTGCAGGAGCACGACGGATTGAACTCGCTGCGGAATTTGAAGGCGGTCGGCAAAGCCGAGTAGGGCTGGCCGCTGACGGAGACCGCGGAGTTCATGTCCTCGCCGGGATTGCGATAGGTGTAGAGCGAGGCGTCAGCCGCCGGGCACAGCGCCTTGCAGGTTTTCTCGTCGTCGGGGAAGCGCGCCGGCACGGTCGCAAACGAGACCGGGAAATAGGCGCCGTCGCAGCTGCGCACGCACACGGTGCGATAGGTGCCCGATTGCGGGCCGAGATCGGAGGGCGGGACGCCTTGCGGATTATTGGCGTTGTTGCCGCCGAACAAATTGGTCAGGAAGTTGCCGCCCTGCGACTGCGCGGCGTTGGCGTATTGCGGGCCGCAATTGTTCTGCGCGAGCGCCATCAGCACCGAGCGGCGCTGGCTGTCGCGCTCCGGGCTGAAACCGCCGRGACCGCCGCCGCGCAAGCGCTCGAGATTGCCGGTGATCTGGTCCAGATTGGCGCGCATCTGCTGGATCTGGGTGTTGACCGGGCCGCACTGCGCCGACTGGCCGTTGAACAGCGAGAAGAAGCCGGAGGAATCGCAGCCCATGCGCTTGGCCTGCATGGTGACCCGGTCGAGCTCGGCCTGCTGGCGGGTCTGGGACTCCTGATAGCGGCGGATCTGGTCGTCGCGCGCGGGATCGCCGCTCGCCCCGCGATCGAGCCCGGCGAGTTGTCCCTCCAGCCGCGCGCACATCGGGTTCGGCCCAAGCCCGTTTTGGGCCGGCGCCGGTCCGGGCGGGCCGGCCTGCGCAAGAGCGCCCGTGGCAAGCACGAACGTGCTCAGAAGCGCGGCGCAGGCGGAGATGAAGCGAGGACGGGACAGAGACAGAAATTCAGGCATATCCGCCATTCTAGCGAGGTCACGGCCCAGTGTGATTTGGGAGGCCGAAGCGCGCCCTCCAATAGCCGCTTCCTGCGGCATCGTCACGTCGTTTCCGGGGCCAAAGATTGGGCCTAAGGTCCGCCAGCTCCGAGGGAATTCAGCGCTGGCAGGTGATTGCGACATATTCGTCGCAATGGCCATGGGAGCAGTTTGCGCCGGATTTGGGGACGGAGCCGGTAATTTCGTCGGGATCGACCCGGCGGTAGGCCGAGGCCTGGGCAAAATCCCGCGACTGGCAGTAGGTGCGCGCGACCTGCGCGCCGCATTTCTCGCCCTTGGCCAGGCACTGGTCGATGCCGTAGCCGTCGGCCTGGTTGGCGATGATGAAAACGCGGGTCTCGGCGAATGCGCTGGATGCCGCGATGAGGGAGGCACAGGAAACGAGTGCGAGCAGGGGTCGCATGATGCACCGGAGGCTTAAGGGAACCGCCAGCTTCCGAATAAACTCAAAAGGTTAAGGATGATGAACCATCAAGGCGGGGCGGGCCCTGGTTGCGGAGATAAAACGGCATTTTCGCGGCTCTCTTGACGCGGGGCCGCCTCATAGCCCATATGTCGCCGCATGAACGGTCTCCTCGCCATTTGCGCCATTTGCCGCGAGATTACGAGCTAGCGATTCGCTGGCTGGAGCCGTCTTTTCTCAAAACCATTGAGAGCACTGGACGCCCGGCCAACAGCCGATGGGTATCCATATGCAATTGCGTCTTTACGATACGCTGAGCCGGGACAAGCGCACCTTCGTGCCGCTCGATGCGAAGAACGTCCGCATGTATGTCTGCGGACCGACCGTCTACGACTTCGCCCATATCGGCAATGCGCGGCCGGTGATCGTGTTCGACGTGCTGTTTCGGCTGCTGCGCCATCTCTACGGCGAGGCGCACGTCAAGTATGTCCGCAACATCACCGACGTCGACGACAAGATCAACGACCGCGCCGCGCGTGATTTCCCCGGCCTGCCGCTGAACGAGGCGATCCGCAAGGTCACCGAGCAGACCGGCAAGCAGTTTCATGCCGACGTCGACGCGCTCGGTGCGCTCCGGCCGAGCGTCGAGCCGCGCGCGACCGAGCATATCGGCGAGATGCGCGAGATCATCGAAAGGCTCGTCAAAGGCGGCTTCGCCTATGTCGCCGAGGACCACGTGCTGTTCTCGCCGCAGGCGATGAACGCGGCCAATTCCGCCCTGCCGCGCTATGGCGCGCTGTCGAAACGTTCGCTGGACGAGATGATCGCCGGCGCCCGCATCGACGTCGCGCCGTACAAGCGCGACGCGACCGACTTCGTGCTGTGGAAGCCGTCGAAGCCGGGCGAGCCGTCATGGCCGTCGCCGGCCGGCATCGCCGCGCCCGGCCGCCCGGGCTGGCACGTCGAGTGCTCGGCCATGGCCTGGAAGCATCTCGGCGAGCATTTCGACATCCATGGCGGCGGCATCGATCTCGTGTTTCCGCATCACGAGAACGAGGTGGCGCAGACCTGCTGCGCCTTCCACCAGGAGCGCATGGCGAACTACTGGATGCATAACGGCTTCTTGGAGGTCGAAGGCGAGAAGATGTCGAAGAGCCTTGGCAACTTCGTCACCATCCACGAATTGCTCGCGGACTGGCCGGGCGAGGTGCTGCGTCTGAACATGCTGAAGACGCATTACCGCTCGCCGATCGACTGGACCATGAAGTCGCTGGAGGAGAGCGCCAAGACGCTCGATGACTGGTATCGCGTTGCTGCCGACGTCGAGTCCGACAAGCCCGATGCATCCGTGGTCGAGCCGCTGCTCGACGACCTCAACACGCCTCTGGCGATCGCGGCGCTGCACGGCCTGCGTAGCAGCAATGTGGGCGCCCTGGCGGGATCGTTGCGGCTGCTCGGCTTCCTCTCCGAGAGCGCCGCGCAGTGGGAAGGGCGCAAGCAGCAGGCGAGCGGTATCGATGCCAAGGACGTCGAACGCCTGATCGCGGAGCGCGCTGCCGCGCGTGCGCGAAAGGATTTCAAGGAGTCCGATCGCATCCGTGACGAGCTCGTCGCCAAGGGCGTCGTGCTCAAGGACGGCAAGGATGCCGACGGCAAGCCGGTGACGACCTGGGAGCTCGCGTGATGGCACAGGCGTTCCCAAAGCCGGCGTTGCGGCCGTTCCTGCCGGACGACGTGCCGATCCTCGCCGCGATCTTCGCCGCCAGCATCGAGGAGCTGACCGGCGACGACTATAGCGAGGCGCAGCAGGACGCCTGGATGGCGGCGGCGGACGACGAGGCGTTCGGCCGCGACCTCGCTGCCGACCTGACGCTGATCGCGACGCTGGATGGGTCGCCGGTCGGATTCGCGTCGCTCCGCGGCAACGACCACATCCGCATGCTGTATGTGCATCCGGCCGTGGTCGGGCAGGGCGTTGCGACGATGCTGGTCGACGCGCTGGAAAAGCTCGCCGGCGGCCGCGGCGCGACCAGCCTGACGGTCGATGCCAGCGACACCGCGCAGGGCTTCTTCGCCAAGCGCGGCTACTCGCCCAAGCAGCGCAACACCGTCACCGTCAACGGCGAGTGGCTCGCCAACACCACCATGCAGAAGACGCCCGGAGCACCGCAATGAGCAAGGAGCGTCTTTATCTGTTCGACACCACGCTGCGCGACGGGGCGCAGACCAATGGCGTCGATTTCACGCTGACCGACAAGCAAATCATCGCCGCGATGCTGGACGAACTCGGCATCGACTATGTCGAGGGCGGCTATCCCGGCGCCAATCCGACCGACACGGAGTTCTTCGGCACCAGGCCGCAGCTCAATCATGCCCGCTTCACGGCCTTCGGCATGACGCGGCGGGCGGGGCGCTCGGTCTCCAACGATCCCGGCGTGGCCGGGCTTCTGGAAGCAAAAGCCGACGCGATCTGCTTCGTTGCGAAGTCGTCGGCCTATCAGGTGCGCGTCGCGCTGGAGACGACCAGGGAAGAAAACCTCGCCTCGATCCGCGACAGCGTCGCGGCCGCGAAGGCCGCCGGCCGCGAGGTGATGCTCGACTGCGAGCACTTCTTCGACGGCTACAAGGAAGATTCGGGCTTCGCGCTGGCCTGCGCGAAAGCCGCCTATGAGGCCGGCGCGCGCTGGGTGGTGCTGTGCGACACCAATGGCGGCACCATGCCGAACGAGGTCGAAGGCATCGTCACCGAGGTGACGAAGCACATTCCCGGCGATCACGTCGGCATCCACGCCCATAACGACACCGAGCAGGCGGTGGCGAATTCGCTCGCCGCGGTGCGCGCCGGCGCGCGGCAGATCCAGGGCACGCTGAACGGCCTTGGCGAGCGCTGCGGCAACGCCAATCTGTGCTCGCTGATCCCGACCTTGAAGCTGAAGCAGGAATTCGCCGACGCCTTCGAGATCAGCGTCACGCCGGAGAAGCTCGCGACCCTCGTCAAGGTCTCGCGCACGCTCGACGACATGCTCAACCGCATCCCGAACCGGCATGCCGCCTATGTCGGCGAGAGCGCCTTCGTGACCAAGACCGGCATCCATGCCTCCGCCGTGCTGAAGGATCCGCAGACCTATGAGCATGTGTTGCCGGAGCTGGTCGGCAACCACCGCAAGGTGCTGGTGTCCGATCAGGCCGGCCGCTCCAACGTCATCGCCGAGCTCGACCGCGCCGGCATCGCCTACGAGAAGAGCGATCCGAAGCTGACGCGGCTGGTCGAGGAATTGAAGGAGCGCGAGGCGGCGGGCTACGCCTATGAATCCGCCAACGCCTCGTTCGATCTGTTGGCGCGCCGCACGCTCGGCAAGGTGCCGCAATATTTCGAGGTCGAGCAGTTCGACGTCAATGTCGAGCAGCGCTACAACGCGATCGGTGAGCGCGTCACCGTCGCGCTTGCCGTGGTCAAGGTCGACGTCGCCGGCGAGCATTTGATCTCGGCGGCCGAAGGCAATGGTCCCGTCAACGCGCTCGACGTCGCGCTTCGCAAGGATCTCGGCAAGTACCAGAAATACATCGAGGGCCTGAAGCTGATCGATTACCGCGTGCGTATCCTCAACGGCGGCACCGGCGCGGTCACGCGCGTGCTGATCGAGAGCGAGGACGAGAACGGCGACAGCTGGACCACGGTCGGCGTGTCCCCGAACATCATCGACGCCTCGTTCCAGGCGCTGATGGATTCGGTGATCTACAAGCTCGTGAAGTCGGGGGCGCCGGCGTAGGGCAAAGATGTAGCCCGGATGAGCGAAGCGATATCCGGGGCAGTGTACGCTGCGGAGATAGCTTTCCCCGGATGTCGCTTCGCTCATCCGGGCTACGGGAGCGAGGAGGGGGAGCGAGACCAATGATCGACCACATCTCCGTCGGCGTCAGCGACCTTGATCGCTCTGCCGCATTCTACGAAGCCGCGCTCACAGCCCTCGGGCTCGCGCGGCTCGTCACGCGGCCGCGGACGGTCGGCTTCGGCAAGGCCTATCCCGAATTCTGGATCAATCTGCGCGAGGGCATGCAGCGGGTGCCGCCGGAGAGCGGCGTGCACATCTGCCTGCGGGCGAAGACGACAAGCGAGGTCGATGCGTTTCATGCCGCAGCCCTTGCGGCCGGCGGCGCATCCGACGGCGCGCCGGGCATCCGCCCGCACGACCGCGTACGCTATTACGCGGCCTTCGTCGTCGATCCCGACGGCAACCGGATCGAGGCCGTGACGTTTCCGTCGGAGTAGGGCGCTAGAGCTTGCGCGCGACTTCCGGCGCCAGGTTCTTCTCGGCTTCGCCGATCTGGGCCGCGGCCGCCTTCAGCTTCGGCAAAATGTCCTCGACGCGATCGGCCTTGAGGATGTCGATCGAAAGCCCGGCACGGATGAACTCGGTCTGGCGCATATGCGACAGCAGCGAGAACAGCGGCTCCCAGAAATTGTCGATATTGGCGAGCAGCACCGGCTTGGCGTGACGGCCGAGCTGCTTCCAGGTCATCTGCTCGACCAGCTCTTCGAGCGTGCCGACGCCGCCCGGCAGCGCCACGAAGGCGTCGGAGCGTTCGAACATCAGCCGCTTGCGCTCGTGCATGTCGGGGGTGACGATCATCTCCTGCACGCGGGTCAGCGCGTTCTCGCGCATCCGCAGGAAGTCGGGGATGATGCCGGTGACGGTGCCGCCGTGATCGAGCACGGAGGTCGCGACCGCGCCCATCAGGCCGAGCGAACCCCCGCCATAGACCAGGCGGATGTTGCTCTCGGCGAGCGCCTTGCCGAACGCCTTGGCGCCTTCGGTGAAGTTGGGATTGGTTCCGGGACCGGAGCCGCAATAGACACAGACGGTTTTGATCGTGCTCATTGGTGCCATGATGCATTGCAGCGAAGGGGCGTCAAGTCCAATCGGTGATTCGGAGCACCCGGAAATCTACCGGTAAATGGCGACAAACAATCGAGGATTCGCCATCTGGCGGGGTGCGTTCGCCCCCGGAAGCTTCTATATGACAAGCGAAAATCGTTAATCGCAACGCGGCCCGCATCCGGCGGGCCTTCAGGCTTCTTGATGGATCAACCTCATTCGTTCGACGGCCCCGACGTGCCCGAGCCAGCCGGTGGACCGCTGGAGCGGGCCACCTTGATGGGCACGCTGGCGCATCTGTGGCCCTATATCTGGCCGGGCGACCGTTTCGACCTGAAAATGCGCGTGGTCTGGTCGATGGTGCTGCTGCTCGCCGCCAAGCTGATCACGCTGACGGTTCCGTTCAGCTTCAAATGGGCGACCGACGCGCTGACCGGCGCCAATACCGCGCCGGTGCTGCCCGACAACTGGCACCTCTGGGTGATCGCCTCGCCCCTGCTGCTGACCGCGAGCTACGGTGTGATGCGCATCGTGATGGCGGTGCTGACGCAATGGCGCGACGGCATCTTCGCGCGCGTGGCCATGCACGCGGTGCGCAAGCTCGCCACCATCA
Source organism: Bradyrhizobium sp. P5_C12 (assembly GCF_054049735.1). NCBI lineage: Bacteria > Pseudomonadati > Pseudomonadota > Alphaproteobacteria > Hyphomicrobiales > Nitrobacteraceae > Bradyrhizobium > Bradyrhizobium sp. P5_C12. The sequence continues at coordinate 37,105 of NZ_JBFULU010000046.1, read as the reverse complement.
CCTTCATCCACATGCACGAGCTCTCGCTGCGCTTCCACCTGGAGCGCAAGACCGGCGGCCTGACACGCGTGCTCGAGCGCGGCCGCGAGGGCATCGAGGTGATCGTGCGCATGGTGATCCTCCAGCTGATCCCGACCATCGTCGAGGTCTCGCTCTTGATGGCCGTGCTGCTCTGGCAGTTCGACTGGCGCTACGTGCTGGCGACGCTGATCACGGTGGCGGTCTACATGTACTACACCTACATCGCGACCGAGTGGCGGATCGGCATCCGCCGCAGGATGAACGAGTCCGATACCGAGGCGAACACCAAGGCGATCGACTCGCTGCTCAACTACGAAACCGTCAAATATTTCAGCGCCGAGGCGCGCGAGGCGCAGCGTTACGACCGCTCGGTCGCGCGCTACGAGGAGTCAAGCGTCCACTCCTATACGTCGCTCGCCGTGCTCAACACCGGACAGGCCGTGATCTTCACGTTCGGGCTGACCGCGACCATGCTGATGTGCGCGATCGGCGTGCGCAACGGCACCAACACGGTCGGCGATTTCGTGCTGGTCAACGCCATGATGATCCAGCTCTACCAGCCGCTGAATTTCATGGGCATGGTCTATCGCGAGATCAAGCAGGCGATCATCGACATCGAGAAGATGTTCAACGTGCTGGGACGCGAGGCCGAGATCAAGGACGTGGCCGATGCGAAGCCGCTGGTCGTTTCCGCCGGCATCGTGCGTTTCGAGGACGTGCGCTTCGCCTATGAGCCGGCGCGCCCGATCCTCAAGGGTATCAGCTTCGAGGTCCCGGCCGGCAAGACGGTCGCGATCGTCGGTCCCTCCGGCGCCGGCAAGTCGACCATCTCGCGGCTTCTGTTCCGCCTTTACGACATCTCCGGCGGAAGGATCCTGATCGACGGCCAGGACATCCGCGAGGTCACGCAGGCCAGCTTGCGCGCCTCGATCGGCATGGTGCCGCAGGACACCGTGCTGTTCAACGACACCATCCGCTACAACATCCGCTACGGCCGCTGGGACGCGAGCGACGCGGACGTGGAGCAGGCGGCGCGGCTGGCGCAGATCGATAATTTCATCCGCATGGCGCCCAAGGGTTACGAGACCCAGGTCGGCGAGCGCGGCCTGAAATTGTCCGGCGGCGAGAAGCAGCGCGTCGCGATCGCGCGCACCGTGCTGAAGGCGCCGCCGATCCTGGTGCTGGACGAGGCCACCTCCGCGCTCGACACCCACACCGAGCACGAGATCCAGGGCGCGCTCGACCGCGTGGCGAAAAACCGCACCTCGCTCGTGATCGCGCACCGGCTCTCGACCATCGTCGGCGCCGATGAGATCATCGTGCTGGACCAGGGCCGCATCGCCGAGCGCGGCACCCACGCCAGCCTGCTCGCGCAGGGCGGTCTCTATGCCAGCATGTGGAACAGGCAGCGCGAGGCGGAGGCCGCGCGCGAGAAGCTGGCCAGGATCGCCGACAGCAGCGAGGCGCCCAACCGGGAGCCGCCGCCGGTCAAGGACGTCCTCACGACGCCCGCGGCCGCGGAGTGACCTTGTCTCCGGTCCCAACTCTGGCCTAAACAACTCCACCGCGCGAGACGACCCGCGCCATCAACCCCTGAGCGGCAGATAGCGATGTCCATTCTCGATTCGATCCAGCGCCAGATCCCGCCGATCCACAAGGAGGGCTATCCCTTCATCGGCGGCTTTGCGCTGGCAAGCCTCGTCCTGTTCTGGCTGTGGTCGCCGCTCGGGTGGATCGGCACCATCCTCACCGTGTGGTGCGCGCTGTTCTTCCGCGACCCCGTCAGGGTGACGCCGGTGCGCGAGGGGCTCGTGGTGTCGCCGGCCGACGGGCGCGTGTCGATGATCACCATGGCGCTGCCGCCGGCCGAGCTCGGGCTCGGCGACCGGCCGCTGCCGCGCATCTCGGTCTTCATGAGCGTGTTCAACTGTCACGTGAACCGCAGCCCGGTGGCGGGCAGGGTGGACCGCATCGCCTACCGTCCCGGCCTCTTCATCAATGCCGAGCTCGACAAGGCGAGCGAGGACAATGAGCGCAATTCGCTGGTGATCTCGACGCCCACGGCACGGATCGGCGTGATCCAGATCGCGGGCCTGGTTGCCAAGCGCATCGTCTGCTTCGTCAAGGAAGGGCAGACGGTCGGCGCCGGCGAGCGGTTTGGCCTGATCCGGTTCGGCTCGCGGCTCGACGTCTATCTGCCCGTCGGCACCAAGGCGCTGGTCTCGGAAGGGCAGACCGCGATTGCCGGCGAGACGATCCTGGCCGACCTTGCCGAGGATGACCCGAACCGCGCCTATCGCGCCAATTAACCATTAAGTCGGTATAACGGGCCTTCCGCCGCGATGGCGGAGGGGAAAGCGGCTTGCTATATCTCGCCTTAAGGTGAGGACGAGCCACATGACGCCCTATGACTTCAAAGATCCCGACGTGCGCCGCCGGCGGTTCCGCCCGATCCCGGTGCGCATGCTGGTGCCCAACGTCATTACGCTGCTGGCGATCTGCGCCGGCCTGACGTCGATCCGGCTGTCGATCGAGGGGCGGATGTCGCTCGCCGTCTACGCCATCGTGTTCGCAGCCGCGCTCGACGGCATAGACGGCCGCATCGCACGCATGATCAAGGGCCAGTCCAAGTTCGGCGCCGAGCTCGACAGCCTCGCCGACTTCGTCAATTTCGGCGTCGCGCCCGGGCTGATGCTGTATTTCTGGCAGTTGCACGAGCTCGGCAATGCCGGCTGGATCGCCGCCATGGTGTTCGCGATCTCCGGGGGCTTAAGGCTCGCGCGCTTCAACGCCACCATGGACGATCCCAACAAGCCGGCCTTCGCCGCCAATTTCTTCACCGGCGTGCCGGCGCCGGCCGGCGCCATCACGGTGCTGCTGCCGATCTACGTCGCGTTTCTCGATCTCGGTCGGCTGCCCGCAGCGGTGACGGCGGCCTATACGCTGCTGATCGCCTTCCTGATGGTGTCGCGCCTGCCGGTGTTCTCCGGCAAGACCAAGCGCATGCGCGTGGCGCCCGAGCTGGTGCTGCCGGCGTTCGTCGCGGTGATCGTCTTCATCGCTATCCTGATCGCCTATCCCTGGCACGTGCTGTCGATCGGCACGGTGCTGTATCTGCTCGCTTTGCCGCTCGGCTACAAATCCTATCGCGACCAGGCGCGGGCGATGGAAGCCGCTGCGCCTACCGGCGGCGAAGTCCCGTCGCCGCCTTCGGCGCCGACATTGGCGAACCTGTCGGAGCCGCCGCAAGACGACCGGCCCGGACGGCTGCACTGAGCGCAACCTGCGGATATCTGCCATGAGAGCTTGCTGAGTTGGGTCGAGGCCCGATCTCGGCTATATCGCCCTGTGTCGGCGGCATCGCGTCAATCAGCCGCCAATCTGGGAGAGAACGCCGTGACTGATACCGCGACCGGGCCGCTGCCCGCTTCCGTCCTCGAAGCGCTGGGCCGCTATGACACCCCGACGATCTGCAACGCCATGGAGATCGTGGCGCCCGAGCGCCGGCTGATCGGCTACACCACCAAGCAGCTGGTCTGCCCGTTCCCCGACCTGCCGCCGATCGTCGGCTATGCCCGCACGGTCGCGATCCGCTCGGTGCTGAAATCCTCGCTTGCACCGGAAGAGCAGTCCAGGCGCCGCATCGACTATTACGAATATGTCGGCACCGGCCATGGTCCGCGCATCTCGGTGATCCAGGACATCGACGGCCCCGACGTCGGCTATGGCGCGTTCTGGGGCGAGGTGCAGAGCAATGTCCACAAGGCGCTCGGCTGCCTCGGCGTCATCACCGACGGCTCGATCCGCGACATCCCGCAATGGGCCCCGGGCTTCCAGGCGCTCGCCGGTTCGATCGGCCCGTCGCATGCCTGGGTGCATGCCGAGAGTTTTGGCGGCGAGGTGCGCGTCGCCGGCATGACCGTGAAGTCCGACGATCTTATCCATGCCGACCAGCACGGCGCCATCGTGATCCCGCTGAACATCGCCGCAAAACTGCCCGAGGCCGCCGAGCTCTGCGGCCGCCGCGAGACGCCGATCCTCGAGATTGCGCGTAGCCCCGACTTCTCGCTGGAGAAGCTGAAGGCCGCGCTGAAGCGCTCGGCGGAGATTCACTAAGCCAGGGGAGAGGAGGCTCGCACGCTGCCGCAATCAGGGCAGGGATGAATTCCGCTGTGCCCTGATGGCGAGGCCATGGCTGACCTCCCGCCGGTCCGGTCCGGCAAAAAGCGATCATCAAGCCGAGCGGGCAGGATCCGCTTGGCGGAGAACCAATGCCAGCTTCACGCTGGCCGCTTGGGCATCAGGGAATGGCGTCAGCGGAGATGCCGGCCTCGTCTGGCCGGCATTGAGCATGGCATTCCTGGGTTGAAGGCGACTAGCCGCCGGCGCCAGTGTTATACTTCGAGATGGTAAGCGGCCACGCACCGCCCGAAACCGTGTCGAGTTGATCATCCGGCAGCACCTCATTCAGCGCTGCGACCGGGGCCTTCGCCTGTGCGGGATCGCTGGGTTTGATAGTCTCTTGATGTGCCGGATTTGCCTCGGACGTCTTTTCGACCATTTGCAGCTCCTTTGAAGCCAGTCTGGTTGGTGTGACGGAACGTGTGCCGCCGCATTCGATAGGTCCGAGCCGGCGAGAGAAGGTTCAAGGTCCGGCCCGGGACGCGGGCATCCTTGGTTGCCGATCAGCTCGCAAGGCGATCACGTTCGAGTGAGAGATTTTACCTTGTCGTCGTTCAAACTCAAGCAAAGGTTGCGGTACGCGAGGTCCGTGAAGTCCGACGATCTCACCGGCCAGGTGCAGTCGTGATCCCGCTCGACGTGGCCGTAAAGCTGTCCGAAGGCGCCGAGCTCTGCGGCCGCCGCGAGACGCCGATCCCGGAGATCGCCCGCAGCCCCGACTTCTCGCTGGAGAAGCTGAAGGCCGCGCTGAAACGCTCGGCAGAGATTCACTGACGGCGCGACTGCACGATCTACGGCCGCGACGCCGGCCGTGGGTCGCCTTGTTCCGTCAGAAACAGGGCGGCCTGATCCGGCTCGCCGAACATTGCGGCGGCGCATCCGATCAGGGTGAAGCCTCCGGCAAGATCCCACAGGGTAATGCCTTCCACATCGTCCGGGACGTGAAGCAGACGCGCCAGGATGACGGCGAAGGCGGCCTCGACAAAGAGCAGGGCGCTGAACACCGGCAGGACAAGCTCGGGTTCGAGCAGGTGGAGCGCCAGCACCGCGGGAAGCGCGGTGAGAAGACTGAACAGCGTCAACATTGCGTTGGCTCCTGCCATGAGCGTGCCGCAGGGCCACAGAATACTGCATGATCCCTCGTCGCGGATGTGGCGCTGGGCCGCAGTCGGAGGGCGTACGATGAAGATGAATGACAAGACGGTCCTGATCACCGGCTCGACCGACGGCGTCGGCCGCTACGTCGCTCGCCGGCTGGCCGAAGACGGTGCAACGGTCCTGATCCATGGCCGCGACGAAGCGCGCGCCAAGACGCTGATCGACGAAATCGTGCAGGCCGGCCACGCCGCGCCGACTTTTTACCAGGCCGACCTGTCGTCGATGGCAGCTACGCGTGCGCTCGCCGAGGCCGTGAAGCGCGATCACCGGCGTCTCGACGTCTTCATCAGCAACGCCGGCATCGGTTCGCAGAACGACGGTCCGCAACGGCAGGTCAGCGGCGACGGTCACGAACTGCGCTTTGCCGTGAACTATCTCTCCGGCTTCCTGCTCGCTCATCTGTTGTTGCCGCTGCTGAAAACCGCGGCGCCGTCGCGCATCGTCAACGTCGCTTCGCTCGGCCAGCATCCRATCGATTTCGAAGATGTCATGATCACGAAGGGCTACAGCGGATCGCGCGCCTATGCGCAGAGCAAGCTCGCGCAGATCATGTTCACGGTCGATTTGGCTGAAGAGCTCAAGGGCGCCGCCATCACCGTGAACTCCCTGCATCCGGCGACCTACATGAACACGACGATGGTGCGTGCCGGCGGCATCGCGCCGATCTCGACAGTGGAGCAGGGCGGCGCGGCGATCCTGCACCTGGTCGAGGGCGACGACGTCGCGGGCCGAAGCGGCCTGTTCTTCAACGGCATGAACGAGGCGCGCGCCAATCCGCAGGCCTATGATGCCGACGCGCGCAGGCGCCTGCGTGCGCTCAGCCTGGAGTTGACGGGCCTGTCCTAGCGCGCCCGTTATGGTTAGCAAAACGTTGAGATTCGCACCGGCAGCCGGCAAGTCCTGCGGACTTTCGGCGCGCTGCGCCGGCCTGGCGCACCGGCTCAACTTAACCTTTACGCGTCTTTAATCGCGGCCCACTAGGGTTTTCGATGCGGTTCGGGGTTGGACTGCGCCACCGGCCAGGATGGCCGTTGTTGCGTTCGCGTTGGAGTCTCCCATGGATATCATGACGAGCGTTGGGCTCATTGCGGGCATCATCGTCATTACGGCAATGATCTTCATGGGTGGCGACCTCCACATGTTCATCTCCGAACATGCGATGATCATCATCTTCGGCGGCTCGATCTCCGCTACCATGATCCGCTTTCCGCTCAGCGCGCTCATGCACGGCCTTCCGCTCGGCGCCAAGTTCGCCTTCACCATGAGCCGGCTGTCGGCGCACGACCTCGTCGACGAGCTCGCCCGCATCGCCGAGATCGCCCGCAAGCAGGGCCCGGTCGGCCTGGAAAAGGTCGAGACCGACGAGCCCTTCCTCGCCAAGGGCATCCGCTACGTCGCCGACGGCTACGACCTCGATTTCATCCGCGACAATCTCGAGCGCGACCGCGACAACTTCCTCATGCACCTGGACGAGGGCAGCAAGATCTACCGCGCCATCGGCGACTGCGCCCCGGCCTTCGGCATGATCGGCACGCTGATCGGCATGGTGCAGATGTTCGCCAACATGACCGACCCCTCCAAGCTCGGCCCGTTCATGGCGACCGCGCTGCTCGCCACCCTCTACGGCGCGCTTGTGGCGAACCTGTTCTGTCTGCCGATCGCCGACAAGCTGCACGGCAAGCTGCTCGACGAGGAAACCAACCGCACGCTGATCATCGACGGCATCCTGATGATCCGCGACTCCAAGAGCCCGACGCTGGTGCGCGAAATGCTGCTGGCCTACCTGCCGGAGAAGCATCGCCACGCCGAGGGCGAGCCGGTGCCGGCCTGATCGCGCGCACCGGGATCTAGGTCATGGCCAAGAAGAAACGCGGCGATGCGCACGGAGGCGGTCACGGCTGGTTCGTGACCTTCGCCGACCTGATGGGCCTGATGATGAGCTTCTTCGTGATGCTCGTCGCGTTCTCGACGCAGGACGCCAACAAGCTGAAGATCGTCGCAGGCTCGATGCGCGACGCCTTCGGCGTGCAGAGCGAAGCCCGCTACGCCGGCATCGTCGAGTCCGACGGCCTGCCGACGCGGCCGCGGCTGAAGAACGTCGACCACATCCAGCCCGAAGACGCCTCCAACACGCCGACCCCGGACCAGGAGGATCGCGACCGCACCTCGGGCGCGAAGATCAAGGTCGACCGCAATTTCGCGCTCGCGGCCGCCTCGCTGCGCCAGGCCTTGCAGGACATGCCGGAACTGACCGAGATGTCCAAGCACATCATGTTCGAGGAGACCAAGCAGGGCCTCAACCTCGAGATCGTCGACCAGGACGGCCGCTCGATGTTTGCCGACGGCTCCAAGGTGCCCTACGACCGCACCCGCCGCCTGATCGAGAAGCTCGCGATCCCACTCAAGGCGACGCCGCTGCGCGTCTCCATCGCCGGCCACACCGCGGCCGGCTTCGTGCCGACCCGCAGCGATTACGGCGCCTTCGATCTGTCCGCCGACCGCGCCAATGCCGTGCGCCAGATCCTCGAGCGCGAGGGCCTGCCGCCGTCGCACATCTTCGCCGTCGCCGGCAAGGCGGACACCCAGCCGCTGTTTCCGGACGATCCCTCGCTCGCCGCCAACCGGCGTGTGACCATCACCCTGATGCGCGAAGATCCGCCGCTGCCGCCGAATCTGAAGCCCTAGGGCACTTGCGTTACCATTTTACCTGAGGCATGTCGTCGCGAGGGCGACGAACGTGGCCACGCCGTCACAGCATCTGCCGCGGCGCCTGCTATGGTGGGGTGCCGATTGACAGGCGCGCCGGAAGCGTCAAAAGGCGCCGGATCAATTCCAGGGACGAAGCGTTTTCCACCCACATGACGGCGAGCATCACATCGACCGAGACCCAGGACGGGCCGGTCACTTCCGGTTTTTGGTCCCTCACGCTCGGGAGCATTGGCGTCGTTTTCGGCGACATCGGGACCTCGCCGCTCTATGCGTTTCACGAGGCGGTCAGGGGCGCGGCCCATGGCGAGCCGGTGTCGCGGGTCATGGTGCTCGGCGTGCTCTCGCTGATCCTGTGGGCGCTGTTCATCGTCGTCACCGCCAAATACGTTCTGCTGCTGCTGCGCGCCGACAATAACGGGGAGGGCGGCACGCTCTCCCTGATGGCGCTCGGCCAGCGCGCGCTCGGGCGGCGAAGCTGGTTCCTGATGGCGCTCGGCGTGGTCGGCGCCTCCATGTTTATCGGCGATTCCATGATCACGCCGGCGATTTCGGTGCTGTCGGCGGTCGAAGGCCTGAAGCTCGCCACGCCCGCCTTCGAGCACTACGTCGTGCCGCTCACCGTCCTCATCCTGGCGCTGCTGTTCGCGGTCCAGAGCAAGGGCACCGCGCTGGTGGCTTCCGCGTTCGGGCCGGTGATGGTGGTCTGGTTCACCTGCATCGCGCTGATGGGCATCGTTCACATCGCCGACGACCCGACGGTGCTGGCTGCGATCAATCCCTATTACGCGGTGCAATTCCTGCTGTCGCACGGCACGATCGGCCTGGTGACGCTGGGCGCCGTATTCCTGGCGGTGACCGGCGGCGAGGCGCTCTATGCCGATCTCGGCCATTTCGGCCGCAAGCCGATCCAGTCGGCGTGGATGTTCTTCGTGCTGCCCTCGCTCCTGATCAATTATTTCGGGCAGGGCGCGCTGGTGCTGTCCGATCCCAGCGCGATCGAGCACTCCTTCTACCGCATGGTGCCCGAATATCTGGTGCTGCCGCTGGTCGGACTGGCGACCGCGGCGACCGTGATCGCGAGCCAGGCGGTGATCACCGGCGCCTATTCGCTGGTCTATCAGGCGGTGCAGCTCGGCCTCCTGCCGCGCTTCGAGGTGCGCTACACCTCCGAGACCCACGCCGGCCAGATCTATCTGCCGCGCGTGAACCGGCTGCTCCTGATCGGTGTGATGCTGCTTGTGCTGTTGTTCCGCACTCCCAGCAACCTTGCCTCGGCCTACGGCATCGCGGTCTCCACCACCATGGTCGCCGACGGCATCATGGGCTTCATCGTGATCTGGAAATTGTGGAACTGGCGCGCCGCGACGGCTGCGGCGGTGATCATGCCCTTCGTCGTGGTCGACATGACCTTCTTCAGCGCCAATCTGTTGAAGCTGCTCGAAGGCGCCTGGGTGCCGCTGCTGTTCGGCGCGGCCATGGCAGGGACGATCTGGACCTGGCGCAAGGGGACCGGCATTCTGATCCAGAAGACGCGCCGGATCGAGGTGCCGCTCGACGATCTGATCCGGAGCCTGGAGAAGCGGCCGCCGCACATCGTCAAGGGCACGGCCGTATTCCTCACCAGCGATCCGTCATTCGTGCCGACCGCGCTGCTGCACAATCTCAAGCACAACAAGGTGCTGCACGAGCACAATGTGATCCTGACCATCGAGACCGCGCATACGCCGCGGGTTGATCTGTCGGAGCGTTTCCGGATGGAGAAGATCAGCGACAAGTTCTTCAAGGTCCGCCTGCGCTTCGGCTACATGGAGCAGCCGAACGTCCCCAAGGCGCTCGCGATCGCGCGCAAGCAGGGCTGGCAGTTCGACATCATGTCGACGTCGTTCTTCGTGTCGCGGCGGTCGCTGAAGGCGTCGGCGCAGTCGGGCATGCCGCTGTGGCAGGACCACCTGTTCATCGCGCTGAGCCGGTCCGCCAACGACGCCACCGACTATTTCCAGATTCCGACCGGAAGGGTGGTTGAAGTTGGCACGCAGGTCATTATTTGAACGCGATGGGCGGACCCATGCGAATTTCGCATGGCGATGGCCCAGAAACGGGCTAGGCTATGCCGGCAGCGCAGGACTATAAGCCGCGCGCTCTTCCGCCGTTGTGCAGTGAAGCATTTTTAGAGGCCTTCAGGCTCTCCCATGACAAGTGACGTAGCGATTTCCGCCCCGGAAACGACGGCGGCCAATGGGCATGGCGAGGCCCACACCACCGCCCGTTTCGGCGCGCTGACGCTCGGCAGCATCGGCGTCGTCTATGGCGATATCGGCACCAGCCCGCTCTACGCGTTCCGCGAAGCCGTCATGGCGGCCTCGGGCGCGGAGGGGGTGCCGACGCCGGCGGCCGTGCTCGGCGTGCTCTCGCTGATCCTGTGGGCGCTCATCGTCGTGGTGACGCTCAAATACGTCGTGATCCTGCTGCGCGCCGACAACAATGGCGAGGGCGGTACGCTGGCGCTGATGGCGCTGGCCCAGCGCGCGGTCGGCACCGGCGGGGCGACCATCGTCCTGCTCGGCATCATCTCCGGCGCCCTGTTCTACGGCGACGCCGTGATCACGCCGGCGCTCTCGGTGCTGTCGGCGATCGAGGGCATGAAGGACGTCACGCTGCATTTCGAGCCTTACATCGTGCCGCTCACCGTGGTGATCCTGGTCTGCCTGTTCGCCGTGCAGTCGCGCGGCACCGCCCGGGTGGCGGCGTTCTTCGGCCCCATCATGTGCGTCTGGTTCGCGGTGATCGCGGCCGCGGCGATCCATCCGATCATCGAGCAGCCGCAGGTGCTGTTCGCGCTGAACCCGCTCTACGCGGTGTCGTTCATGCTTCACCACGGCATCATCGGCTTCGTGACGCTGGGCGCGGTGTTCCTGGCCGTCACCGGCGCCGAGGCGCTCTATGCCGACCTCGGCCATTTCGGCAAGAAACCGATCCAGGTCGCCTGGCTGTTCATCGTGCTGCCGTCGCTGGCGCTGAACTATCTGGGGCAGGGGGCGCTCGTGCTCAGCGACCCCGGCGCGATCGTGAGCCCGTTCTTCCAGCTCTTCCCGCAAGGTTTTGTTCGCGGCAGCATGGTCGTGCTGGCCACCATGGCGACCGTGATCGCGAGCCAGGCCGTCATCACCGGCGCCTATTCGCTGACGCGCCAGGCGATTCAGCTCGGGCTGCTGCCGCGGTTTGAAATTCGCCATACGTCTGAAGCCCATTCCGGCCAGATCTTCATCCCCCGCATCAACCAGCTGCTGCTGGTCGCGGTGGTGCTCCTGGTGCTGCTGTTCCGCTCCTCCAGCGCGCTCGCCTCGGCCTACGGAATCTCCGTCACCGGGACCATGGTGGTCACGGCGATGATGGGCTTTGTCGTGGTCTGGAAGGTCTGGAAATGGTCGCCGCTCACCGCCGCCGCCCTGATCGTCCCGTTCCTGTTCCTCGACCTGACCTTCCTGTCCGCGAACCTGCTCAAGGTGGTCGAGGGCGGCTGGGTGCCGCTCGCGCTCGGCGCGCTGATGATCATGCTGATGTACACGTGGCGGCGCGGCAGCCGGCTGCTGTTCGAGAAGTCGCGCAAGCTCGAGTTCCCGCTCGCCGACCTCGTGGCGATGCTGGAGAAGCGGCCGCCGCAGCGCGTGCCCGGCACCGCCGTGTTCCTGACCTCGGATCCGCTCAGCGCGCCGACGGCGCTGATGCATAGTCTGAAACACTACAAGGTGCTGCACGAGAAGAATGTCATTCTCACCATCGAGACCGCGCAGACCCCGCGGATCGATCCGGCCGAGCGCGTCAAGCTGGAGCAGATCAGCCCGACCTTCTCCAAGGTGACGCTCAAGTTCGGCTTCATGGAATCGCCCAACGTGCCGAAGGCGCTGGCGATCGCCCGCAAGCTCGGCTGGCAGTTCGACATCATGTCGACCTCATTCTTCCTGTCGCGCCGGGCGTTGAAACCCGCCGCTCATTCCGGCATGCCGCGCTGGCAGGACCGCCTGTTCATCTCGCTCAGCCGTTCCGCCAACGACGCTACCGACTATTTCCAGATCCCGAGCGGCCGCGTGGTCGAGGTCGGAACGCAGGTGACGATTTAGCGCCACCGCTGTCATCGCCCGGCTTGACCAGGCGATCCAGTACTCCGAGACAGTTGTGGTTGAATCGATAGGACGCGGCGTACTGGATTCCCCGCTTTCGCGGGGAATGACACCGAGCGCGTGGTGGGATGCGAAGCAGGAGTTTCAGGCATCCCGAAAGCTGCGCTTCAAGTCGCTGCGATTTAGCTTTAACTTGCGCCGCGCGGCTCAAGCCTTTGTAGCGCTTGATTTTCGCCTGCCGAGAGGCGAGGTTGCGCCCCGTCGGGATCGCCCCGGCTCAAGGCGCGGACGTTGGAGGATGATGTGGCAAACCAGGTACAGGATCTGACCCCGGACGAGGTCTCCAAGGGTGTCGAGGAAGGGCGCTATCTGCTCGTCGACGTCCGCGAGCCGAACGAGGTCGAAGCCGAAGCCTATCCCTACGGCGTCGTGGTTCCGCTCTCGACCTTCGATCCCAAGGCGATCCCGGATCCGCAAGGAAAGCAGGTCGTGTTCGCCTGCCGCTCGGGAAAACGCTCGGTGACGGCCTCGCTCGCGGCGCAGGCGGCCGGCCTTCCCTACGACAAGCATCTGGCCGGCGGCATGTTGGGGTGGAAAGCGGCGGGTCTTCCCAGCAAGGTCGGTGGCTGACCTCGCGATGACGACCAAGAGTTCCTCCCTGAACAAGGTCTTCGCCGACCTTCCCGTCACCATCTTCGAGGCGATGTCGCAGGCCGCGCGCGACAATGCCGCCATCAATCTCGGCCAGGGCTTTCCCGACGATCCCGGGCCTGAGGACATCCGCCGCGCCGCGGCCGACGCCTCGCTCAACGGCTACAACCAGTACCCGTCAATGATGGGCCTGCCGGAGCTGCGCCAGGCGATCGCGACCCATTACGGCCACTGGCATGGCCTCAAGCTCGATCCGATGAGCGAGGTGATGGTGACCTCCGGCGGCACCGAGGCGCTGACCTCGGCCATCCTCGCGGTGGTGCAGCCCGGCGACGAGGTGGTCTGCTTCCAGCCGGTCTATGATTCCTATTTGCCGATCATCCGCCAGGCCGGCGGCATCCCGCGCCTGGTGCGGCTCGAGCCGCCGCACTGGCGGCTGAATGAGGACATGCTGAAAAGCGTCTTCAATTCAAAGACCAAGGCGGTTCTGTTCAACAATCCCCTGAATCCGTCCGCGGTGGTCTATCCGCGCGAGGACCTCGAGCTCTTGGCGCGCTATTGCCAGGAGTTCGATGTCATCGCGATCTGCGACGAGGTCTGGGAGCACGTCACCTTCGACGAGCACAAGCACATCCCGCTGATCACCATCCCCGGCATGCGCGAGCGCACCATCAAGGTCGGCTCGGCCGGCAAGATCTTCTCGCTGACGGGGTGGAAGATCGGCTTCGTCTGCGCCGCGCCGCCGCTGCTGCGCGTCGCGGCCAAGGTGCACCAGTTCCTGACCTTCACCACCGCGCCGAACCTCCAGGCCGCCGTGGCCTACGGTCTCGGCAAGTCCGACGACTACTTCCTGTCCATGCGCAAGGATCTGACGCGGAGCAGGGACCGCCTGACCAAGGGCCTCGAAAGCCTCGGCTTCCCCGTGCTGAAGTCGCAGGGCACCTACTTCCTCACCGTCGACCTGTCGCCGCTCGGGCTCAACGAGAGCGACACCGAGTTCTGCTGGCGGATCGTGAAGGACTACAAGGTCGCGGCGATCCCGGTCTCGGCCTTCTACGAGCAGGACCCCGTGACCTCGGTGGTCCGCTTCTGCTTTGCCAAGAAGGACCAGACCCTCGACACCGCATTGGAGCGGCTGTCGGATGCGGTGCGCCGGAAGAGGTAGATGATGATGAACGTCCGCCGCCCTCGCTTTGGCCTTGGTCTCGCGATCGCCGCAGCGCTGACGTTCCTCTCACAACATGCGGCCGCGGAGGAGCGCGTCGTCAACTTCTACAACTGGTCCAACTACATGGCGCCAGACGTCCTTGAGGCCTTCACCAAGGAGACCGGCATCAAGGTCGTCTACGACACCTTCGACGCCAACGAGACGCTGGAGACGCGCCTGATGGCCGGCAAGTCCGGCTACGACGTCGTGGTGCCGACCGCCTATTTCCTCCAGCGCCAGATCAAGGCCAACATCTTCCAGAAGCTCGACACGTCGAAGCTGCCGAACTTGGCCAATGCCTGGCCGGTGGTGACGCAGCGTCTCGCCATCTACGATCCCGGCAATGTCTACGCCGCCAACTACATGTGGGGCACGACCGGAATCGGCTACAACGTCGCCAAGGTGAAGCAGATCCTGGGCGCGGTCGCGAAGATCGACAGCTGGGACATCGTCTTCAAGCCGGAGAACCTCGCCAAGTTCAAAGACTGCGGCGTGCACATGCTCGACTCCGCCGACGACATCTTCCCGGCGGCGCTGAACTATCTCGGGCTCGATCCGAACTCGACCAAGCAGGCTGACCTCGAGAAGGCCGCCGATGTGGTGGCGAAAGTTCGCCCTTCGGTGCGCAAGTTCCACTCCTCCGAATACCTCAGCGCGCTCGCCACCGGCGAGATCTGCTTCGTGGTCGGCTGGTCCGGCGACATCATGCAGGCCCGCGCCCGCGCGGCTGAGGCCAAAGGCGGCATCGAGATCGGCTACGCCATCCCGAAGGAGGGCGCGCAGATGTTCTTCGACAATCTCGCGATCCCCGCGGACGCCAAGAACGTCAAGGAAGCCTACGAACTGATCAACTATCTCTACCGTCCCGACGTCGCCGCCAAGAACTCGGACTTCCTGTCCTACGCCAACGGCAATCTCGCCAGCCAGAAGCTGGTCGATCCGAAGATTCTAGGCGACAAGAACATCTATCCGGACGAGGCGACGCTCGCAAAGCTGTTCGTCATCACGGCGCGCGAGCCGGCGACGCAGCGGGTGATCAACCGGCTCTGGACCAAGGTGAAGACGGGGCGGTGAGGGGCCGCGGCCGTCATTGCGAGCGAAGCGAAGCAATCCAGAATCTCTCCGCGGTGAGACTCTGGATTGCTTCGTCGCTTCGCTCCTCGCAATGACGGCGTAACTACCGCCACCTGCGGTGCAGCCAGAGCCACTGCTCCGGATGCTCGCGCACCCAGCTCTCCACCACGCTCGTGATCGCCTGGGTCGTGCCCTGGATGTCGATCTTGCCGTCGGCATCGCGCACCGGCTTGATCTCCTCGGTCAGCTCGCCGCGGAAACGGTTGCCGGGCAGGCGGATGATGCGGACGCCGTGGATCGGGCATTCGACTTGGCGCAAGAGGCGCGCCAGCATCGGATTGGCGCGGGTCTTGCGGCCGAAGAAGGTGACCTCGACGCCGCCGGTCAGATACTGGTCGATCAGCATGGCGACGTGCTTGCCGTCCTTCAGCGCCTGTGCGAGCCGCAGCGGCGCGTCGCGACCCGCAGGGATCAGCGTGCCCATGTTGACCTGGCGCATCTCCTGGATAATGCGGTCGGCGGAGGCGATGTTCGGCCGGCGATAGAGGATCGCGGTGTCCAGCCCATGCGCGACGGCGGCGAGCGCCGGCAATTCCCAGTTGGCCAGATGCGCAGCGAAGATCAGCGCGGGCTTGCCGTCGTCGCGGATCTGGTCGAACAGCTCGATGCCGCGCTCGGGCAATTCGATCCGGCTCTTCTCCGGATGATCGCGGTCGTAATCCCAGACTTGGTCCATATGGGCGAATTCGGCGCCGACGCGGCCGAGATTGTCCCAGACGCCCATCAGGATGGTTTCGATTTCTTCCGGCGACTTCTCCGGAAAAGCGGCGGTGAGGTTGGCGCGGCCGATGCGATGCTCGCGCAGGCGCGGGCCGATCAGCTTCACGGCGCGCGCGAAAAAGTCCGAGGTCTTGACCGGATCGAAATAGCGCGTGGTGCGCAGCATGGCGACGGTGGCGGCCCCGATCAGGCTTCCACCGATCGATTTGGCAGCCTCCCGCGTGCGGGCCTTGATGCTCGCAGGTAACTTCGCCATGCGTCCGGTCAGGCCGGTTCGCGGGTCAGGATCAGTGAGGCGTTCTGGCCGCCGAAGCCGAACGAGTTCGACATCACCGCGGTGACGCGGGCGTCGCGCGCCGTGTTGCCGACGACGTCGAACAGGATCGTGGGATCCGGATTCTCGTAGTTGATCGTCGGCGGAATGCGCTGATGCTCCAGCGTGAGCAGCGAGAAGATCGCCTCGACCGCGCCGGCCGCCGAGATGGTGTGGCCGACCATCGACTTGTTGGAGGTGACCGGAATCTTCTGCGCGAGCTCGCCGAACACGGCTGACGTCGTGTTGAATTCCATCTTATCGTTTTCGGGCGTCGCGGTGCCGTGCGCGTTGATGTGGTCGATCTGGTCCGGCGTCATGCCGGCATCGGCCAGTGTCTTGTTCATGCAGCCGATGATCGGCTTGCCATCGGGAGACGAGCGGGTGCGATGGAAGGAATCGGTGAGCTCGCCGCAGCCGGCGATCACGCCGAGGATCTTGGCGCCGCGGGCGGTTGCGGCTTCATAGCTTTCGAGCACCAGGGCGCCGGCGCCTTCGGCCATGACAAAACCGTCGCGGTTCTTGGAGAAGGGGCGGGAGGCCGCCTGCGGCGGATCGTTCTGGGTCGACAGCGCCGAGAGCAGCGAGAAGCGCACCAGCGCTTCCGGGTTCACCGTGCCGTCGGTCGCCACGCACAGCGCGGCGTCGGTCTCGCCGCGGCGGATCGCCTCGACGCCGAGCTGGATCGAGGTCGCGCCCGAGGCGCAGGCCGTCGACAGTGAGATCGGCGAGCCCTTGGTGCCGAAGGTCTCGGCGAGGTAGGCGGCCACCGAGCCGAACATGAAGCGGTGGTGATAGGCGCTGTATTTGCCGCCGCCGGAGATGCGCAGCAAATCGTCGTAGTTGATGTCAGTCTTGCCGACGTCGCGGCCGAGCTCGCGGCGCTGCGGCCACTCGACCTCGACCGGAGCAACGGCGAGGAAGAGGGGGCCCGGGAAATCGCCCTTGGCGCTAATTCCGGCCTGGTCCAGGGCTTCCTCCGTGACGATCTCCGCCATCCGCTCGGAGAGGGCGGTGGAAGAGAAGGGGTCGGCACTGACGAAATCGACGGTGCCGGCCATGGTGGTCCTCAGCCCGTCGACTGGAAAGCGCGTGATGGTGCGGATACCGGATTCGCCGGCGACCAGTTTTGACCAATTGTCGGCCTTCCCGGCGCCGAGCGAGGTCATGATGCCCATGCCGGTGACGACGACGACGGGACGCCCGAGTTTGTCGCGTGGTGCAGTCATGTCGATCCCCCGATAGAGCTAGCTAAACAGCCTCGACCAGCGCCATGCCTTCGCCGCGCCAGTGTCCGGCTCCCACCACGACAATCTGGGTGGGCGCTCCCTGCATTTCAATCTCGGTCCCGGTGGAATCGTTCGGCGGGAACAGGGCGCCGCGCGAGATCGACAGGGCGGCGAGCGCCAAGCCGAGCGGGAATTGCGTCTCCATGGTGTGGCCGAACATGGTGCCGGTTGAACGCACGGGAAAGTCGGAATGGCTCTTCAGGAAGCCGCGCTCTTCGGACGTGGCCGGCTCCGCACCGGTCGCGCCGGTGATGATCGCGCCCTTGCCCTCGCGCCTGGGCAGCTTGGCCCACAGCTTCTCCAGCGTCGCGGCCGTGTCGCCGGGCTGCTTGCGCCTGGCAAGATCGGCGACGACGCTCGACAGCTTCGCGAACGGCTTTGCACCGCGCGCTTCGGCGTGAGCCCTGGACTCCAGCACCAGGAACGCGCCGGCCGAGCCGAGCGCGAAGCCGGCGTGGTCCTTGCGGGCCCAGACCGGGGCGAACTTGTCCTTCAGATTGAAGTCGCCGAATTCGTAGAGGACCAAGAGGTCCTTGCGCTCGCCATTGTGCGAGCCGCCGACCAGCGCAATGTCGCTCTCGCCCGAAGCGATCCGCGCCAGCGCGATCCGCGCGGCATCCGCGCCCGCGACCTCTTCGCCCATGAAGGTGCGCGAGGTGCCCCCTAAGCCGTGCACGATGGCGATGTTGCCGGCGAGCAGGTTGGAGAGCTGGGCCAGGAACAGGGTGGGGCGCAAATCGCTCATCAGCCGCTCGTTGAGGAAGCCGGGGGCGTTCGCCCCCTTGGCCTCGGCCGTGAGCACGCCGCTGTCGACATTGAGATCGCGCTCGCCGCCGCCGGCGGCAACCACCATGTCGATCTTCGACAGAATGTCCTTGTTGCCCTTGATCCCGGCGGAATCCAGCGCCAGCCCCGCGGCATAGGTGCCGATGCGCTGCCACGCTTCCATCTGGCGCTGGTCGCCCTTCTTCGGGATCTGGCTGTCGAAGGTAACAGGCATCAGCGGATGCACGACGCAGGGCGCAAAGCCCTTCTCGTCGACATTGATGCGCCTCTCCTGGAGCGCGGCCCAGTTGGCGTCCAGCCCCTCGCCGAGCGAGGTGGCAAGGCCAATGCCGGTGATCCAGACTTCCGTCTGGCCGGGCTTCGAAGCAGTTTCAGTCATGGCGATACGGCCTGTTGCGGAAAGCCGACGCGCTCGGCGACTTTCGCCATGTATCCGCGCATGTCCGCATTGGGGAAGGGGATCAGCGTGAAAGTGAGCGTCGAATTCGCACGCAGCTTGCCGCCGACCCTGATCTTGGCTTCGGTCATGGCGTAGCCCGAGCCCTCATGGGCGAGGCTCGCCTCGATGCTCATGAGGTCGCCGGGGAACACCGAGCCGCGCACCTTGGCCTCCTTCACGGCGGCGAGAATCGGCATGCGCTCGAATTTCAGCGCGCCGAGCAGCAGCCAGCCCGAAGCCTGCGCCATTGATTCGATCAGCAGCACGCCGGGCATCAGCGGATAGCCCGGGAAGTGCCCCTCGAAGATGGTGCTCTCGTTCGGGACCCGTGCCTCGACGACGATCTTCTTCTCGTCGACGTTGAGGTCGACGATGCGATCGATCATGTGGAAGTATTCGAGTTGCATGACCGCGCGACTACGCGCTCGCGCCCTTGGCCGCGACCAGTTCGTCGATGCGGGCGCACAGGTTCTTCAGCACGAAATACTGCTCGGTGGTCGCCTTGCCGTCGTTGACCTCCTGGGTCCACTTTTCCAGCGGCAGCTTGATGCCGAACTGCTTGTCGATCGCGAACGCGATGTCCAGGAAATCGAGGCTGTCGATGCCGAGGTCATCGATGGCGTGGCTATCCGGCGTGATCGTGTCGCGCGGGATGTCGCAGGTTTCAGCGATGATCGTAGCGACCTGATCGAATGTGGAGGACATCACTAAGCCTTTGATATATTGCGGATATTTGTCAGATGTTCCAGAGTGGCGTGGTGGGCGGGCATCGCGCCCCGAGTGACGCCCTCAAACCCCCCTCTGGCCGGGTCGAAAGCCCGTATATCGGAGCGCCGCCCCGAGTTCAATGGAGCCGGACGGGCGCGGGGGCAGCCTGGGGATGCCTGTTATCGGGGCTCCGAACCGGGCCATCCGGGCGGGGGTGTGCCTAGATGTGCGGCGTCGTGATCTTGACGCAGTCGCGCCGGCCCATCAGCACGCAATCCTGGGTCCGGCGCAGGTCTGCGATGCTGACGGCGAGCCAGATCCCGATCGCCGTCAGCGCGATGGTGAAGGCGAGGGCTGCGATGTTGGCGAGCATGCGGTGGCGGAAATCGTCCGGCTGCGCGCGGGGCTGCTCGTAGCGCGACAGGTCGAGCGGCTCGGGCGTGGCCTGAAGCGGCTGCACGGTACCGCCGCCCCGCCGGACCGACGGGGTGGATGTGGTGCGCGGCCTGAACTGGAGCACGCGATGCTCGTCGTCCGACGCTATGGGCCGCTGGGTTTTCATGGTGCGGGGATCACTCCGAAGCAGCGATTTTTAGATAGCATACGTGACATTGCCGTTGCAGAAAATCTTCTCAACGCACACGTGCATTGCGCTCTCGCACTATCTTGCAGGCAAATGCCGTGAACGGTTCGCGGAACCGGATGTCATCCGCGTGTCAGGGAGCGGGGTGCGTTGCAGCAACAGCCGCGGAGCGGCCCTTAGTCCCGTGAACAGCGGCTTGTGATCACCGCGCACGGGCCGAACGCATTTTGCCGGCGCGGGCCCCATGGCATAATCCGCCCGGGCTGGGCTGCCAGCAGCAACCATGTGAGGGGCTATTCGACCATGACCACCAACGCGCGCGAGCCGAGAGTGCATCCGGTGCCGATCCTGTCGCTGCGGCCGACGCAGATGACGGTCGGCATGCGCGAGGTCAAGGAGAAGCGCAAGCGCTGGCGCGAACATGGCAAGAAGAAGCAATCCGATCTGCTCGGCAGCCACATGATCCCGGTCGTGTACGGACCGGACCTGCGCTACTACGTGATCGACCATCATCATCTTGGCCGCGCGCTGCATGACGAGGGCATCAAGGAGGTGCTGGTGACCGTGGTCGGTGATCTCAGGATGGTCGAGCGCGAGGCGTTCTGGGGCGTGATGGACAACAAGCGCTGGGTCTATCCTTACGACGCCAAGGGCGAGCGCCGGCCGTTCCGCGACCTGCCGAAATCGGTCGTCGACCTCAAGGACGATCCCTTCCGCAGCCTCGCCGGCGAACTCCGCCGCCTGGGCGGCTTCGCCAAGGACACCACGCCGTTCTCCGAATTCCTGTGGGCCGACTATCTGCGCCGAAAACTGACGCGCAAGGCGGTCGACGCCAATTTCGACAAGGCGCTGGAGAAGGCGATGTCCGCGGCCAAGAGCAAGGATGCGATCTATCTGCCCGGCTGGTGCGGGCCGGCGGAGGATGATTAGGCGCGGGAATCTCAGGTAACAGCGATGTGGCCTCATCAGGGCGTTCTCATCTTCACGATGATGGCGGCCATTCCACCGCTCATTGCCAT
Source organism: Bradyrhizobium sp. P5_C12 (assembly GCF_054049735.1). Lineage (NCBI taxonomy): Bacteria > Pseudomonadati > Pseudomonadota > Alphaproteobacteria > Hyphomicrobiales > Nitrobacteraceae > Bradyrhizobium > Bradyrhizobium sp. P5_C12. The sequence continues at coordinate 16,068 of NZ_JBFULU010000046.1, read as the reverse complement.
TCTTCGCAGAGATGCCCGGGCGCTGCTCGTCAGCTTGCTGGCCGGCGTCCTGGTGTGGTGGCTGGCCAGCTATTCATACCTCGTGCCGGTCGCGATCCTGCTGCTGATGGTTTCGTTCGGATTGGTTTGCGGCGGATTGAGCTCGCGTCTGCCAGCACTCCCGGGAGAGGCGGCTCTATGGATGCGCACCGTCATTCTCTATTCGCTGTTCTTCGCGATCACCGGATACGCACTGAAGCTGTCGCTCACCTACAATTGGGCTCCGCCCAGGATTCTCGCAGAGCCGCTGGCTTCGCCGTTAAGTGACCGCGATGGACCGATGACGGCGGCCTTGAATGCGCGGTTTCCCGACGGGACGGATGAGGCGGTGTTGAAAGCAGCTCTGCTCAACGACGGTTTCACGGATGTCGCTCAGCCGCGCCCATTGTGCAGGTTGCCGGAAACGCGGTCAGGATCGATCAGCTACTACGGTCCGTGCCCCGCAGGCACGCGGGAGATGACATACGAGTACACGCAATTCAACCTAGTCTGCGGGTCCACGCGCATCTCCGTCAAATGGTCGGTCGACCCCGGTGGAAAAGTCGCGAGATTGCAGGGGACCGGATACACCCCGTGCTTCTAGTGAGCGGACGGCCAATTGCGGGCGCTCACATCAGTCGCGCTGGAATATCTTGGCGCCGGGATAAGCGCGCCGCGCGTAAGTGACGACCAGCGCACGGTCCTGGGTTGCCAGGAAGGGCGTTCGGATCTGGCACGAGCCGATGATCAGGTGCCATAGACCATTGAGCTTCTGAATGACGACTTTCATTTGAGTGTTCCTCGACGACTTCGCACTCCAGCACATGCTGCCTGTCGCAGCCGTGTTGCGATTCACGATCGTGATCCCTGGCGCGAAATTCCCGGCCAGGCTCGCGCCCGCGGCAGGACAACGGCGACTATTATTAGTTGGTTACGGCATGCGGCCCCGCGAGCCGGATCTCATCACAGCCGCTTGAGCGAAGTCATTTTCCTCGCCGATGAAACCGTCCTGAAACAGAGCCACCCCATCTGTGTGGGATAGTCGAGCTCACACAGGAGGCCGAAATGCGCCGTCTGGTTTTCGTAATTGCCTTGCTCGCGGTCGCCACAGCAGGAATCTCGGCATCGTTTGCCGCAGTTCGCCACGCCAAGACGCTGACATTCTCCGAGCGCTTTGCTCCGGCGCTCGAGTTGATGGCGAAGCGCTAGCGGTATAGCGCTGCGCAGTTGCTGGTACGCAACGGCGGGACGATCACTTCTGGCCCTGCAGGTCGGGTGAGGACAGCAGGCGCTCCATCTCTGCGGCTTCCTCGGCGTCGCGCGCCTTCTGCAGCAGTGTGCGGCGCTCGGTACCGGCCGGGAGCTTCCTGGCGGCGGCGCGGGCCTCCTGGGTAAACTTGTTCAGGCGCTCCTGAAGCGACAGCGCCGGTCGTGTACGATTGCGTTTCTTGGTCATGGCCTGGCCTTTCCGGCGTGAAGCCAACCATGCGGATGCAAGCCGCGTCCTTAACTTTTGTTGGAACCGGACGGACGCATCGCGGGTTTCATTGCGGTGGCGTCCCGGCGCCATGGTCCCAATCCATGTCAACGGAGCGACCTCGCGTGCCCGGCGATACGATCCGCGCTGCGCTTGTCAGGCGTTTGCGCATCTCTTCCGGTATTTCGGAGGAGGATGTCAGAGACATCGAAGCCCTTCCGATCGCGGTGCGACAGTACCCGGCGGAGACGCCGGTTGTGCGTGATGGCGAGCGGGCGACCGAATGCTGCCTCATCGTCGAGGGATTTTGCGCGCGCTCCAAGACGATTGCGAGCGGCAAGCGCCAGATCCTTTCCTTGCACATTCCCGGCGAGATCCCCGACCTGATGAGCCTGTTCCTGCACGTGATGGACCACGACCTCTCGACGCTGACGCCGTGCACGCTGGGCTTCATCGCTCACGACACGCTGCGACGATTGCACCGTCGCAATCCGGGCGTTGCCGAGATGTTTTGGCGGGACACGCTGATCGACGCCGCGATGTTTCGCGAATGGATCGTCAATGCCGGCCAGCGTCCGGCGCCCGCACGGCTCGCCCACGTCATCGTCGAGTTGCGCGAGCGTCTCAGGATCATCGGCCGGGTGGACGGCGCCAGTTTCGACATGCCGCTGACGCAGGAGCAGATCGGCGAAGCGCTGGGGATTACCGCGGTCCACGCCAATCGCGTGATCAAGCAATTGCGTGAGGAGGGCATCGTCGAGCTGCACCGCGGCCGCGTCACGGTGCTCGACGAATCCCGATTTCTGGAGCTCGCCGATTTCGACGACCGTTATCTGCACCAGTCGCCGACGCTTTGAGTCGCTTGACGCCCGATTCGCTTCGGCGCCGGGCGGCGCGGACAGGCGGGCGTGGCTCGCTTCACATCCTGCGACCTGGCGGCACGCAGCCACTTGATATGCCGCAAATCCAATCCGGTGCAGGCCGCTAAGGTCGCCGTGCATGATCGGCGAACCAGCATTGCGCCCGATGTCGATGGGCCAATGGGGCTCCGGTCATGCCGACCTGGAGACATGACGATGAGCCTGATCCTTCGCATTCTGTTTGTCATCGCCGGAGCCGTCACCGCGCTGTTCGTCGCGCGGGACGCCCTGAACTTCACGATCATCCAGACCTTCGTCGCCATCCTGCTCGTGACCGCCGCCGTCGGTGTCGGAAGTCTCTGGAGCCTGCGGCGGAAGACGTGAGCGCCCCGGAGAGCATGAGGCCGGCCGGGCTGAGCGAAGCCGGTCACGCTTGGCGCCGGCCTGCTGGTGCTGACCGTGCTCGAATTGCTGAAGCCGGTTTGGGGGCAGCGGCTTCGGTTCTAGCGACGATCGTTCAAATTTTCCCGCGGCATCTCCGATTCGCGCGGTTCCTGCTTGCCGCCAAGCATCCGATGCAGCCGGCGCTCGATGCGGCGGCCGACCGTGAGCAGGACGAAGGCCAGCGCCACCGCGACGGCGACGATCTTCCATTGTCCAACGCCGCAGGCGATGCCGAGGCAGGCGGCGAGGAAGGTGCAGGCGGCGCTGGTCAGGCCGCGCACCCGAAATCGGTCGCTCTCGTGCACGATGACGCCGGCGCCGAGAAAGCCGATGCCGGTGAGGATGCCCTGGATGACACGGCTTGCGGCATCGGTGATCTTGCCCGGCTCGGCGAACTGCACCGCCAGCAGCACGACGGTGGCGGTGGAGAGGCCGACGATGCCGAGCGTCTTCAGTCCGATCGGCTTGCCGTGCAGGTCGCGGTCGAGCCCGATCGCACCGCCGGCGAACGTCGCAACGCCGAGGCGCAGCAGGATTTCGGGCCAGTCGAGCTCGGTCATTGCTCGTCGATCACTGCTTGTCGTTATGTCTTGGGCAGGCGTCCCATCAGGTAAAACTCGTCGTTCGGACGCATGCCGGTGAAATTCGCGAGCCGGTTCGACAGCGCGAAGAAGGCCGAGATCGCGGCGATGTCCCAGATGTCGTCGTCGCTGAAGCCGTGCGGGGCAAGCGCCGCGAAATCGTCCTCCGCGATGCGCTGCGCATCCGCCGAGACCTTCATCGCGAAATCGAGCATCGCCTTCTGCCGCGGCGTGATGTCGGCCTTGCGGTAGTTCACCGCGACCTGGTCGGCAATCAGCGGGTTCTTGGCGCGGATCCGCAGGATCGCGCCGTGCGCGATCACGCAATACTGGCACTGGTTGGCCGCCGAGGTTGCTACCACGATCATCTCGCGCTCGGCCTTGGTGAGCCCGCCGTCCTTCTCCATCAGCGCGTCGTGATAGGCGAAGAACGCGCGGAACTCGTCGGGACGGTAGGCCAGCGTCAGGAACACGTTCGGCACGAAACCGCTCTTCTCCTGCACGGCGAGGAGCCGGGTGCGGATGTCGTCTGGCAGCGTGTCGATGGCGGGTGCGGGGAAGCGTTGCGCGGCGGTTTTTGTCATGAGCATGGATTCCGGCTTGGGGCCGGCAACCATAGTCGATGCGGGCGGCGGGCTCAACGCGCCACACGCTCAGTGTCATCGCCCGATTTAATCGGGCGATCCTGTATTCCAGAGACGGTTGTGGTTCAATCGAGAAGCCGCGGCATACTGGATGCCCCGGTCAAGCCGGGGCATGACAGCGGAATTTGCGGAAGCGGTGTCCGTTCCTTACCGCAGCGGCTTCTTCAGCAGCGAGAAGCGGTCGGGATCGAGGCCCATCGAGGGTTGCAGCATCGGCGCTTCGGCGCTCGCGAGCGTCTTGCTGGGCGGTGCCGCGAACACCGGATCATTCGGCACGTCGCGCTGCGAGGTGGCGCCGCGCCAGCGCTCGAGCACGGCGCCGACGAAATGCATGTCATGGCCGGAGGTGACGGAGGGCACGCTGCTGATGGTGGCTTCGCCGCGCGGCAATTGGTGCGGCGGCACCTCCTTGAAGCGCAGCCGGGTCGGCAGCGCGACGCCTTCGCCGAACGCCAGCACCTCGCGGGTGCCAAGCGAGGGCACGAAGGACAAGAGGTTCGCAGCCGCGTCCGACACCGCGGCGCGCAGCAGCGCCTGGTCGCGGTCGTTGGCAAGACGCATCGTGAACAGCGTGTTGCACTGGGAGATGATGGTGGCGTCGAGCTCGGCCGGACGCTGGGTGATGAGCCCGAGATAAACGCCGTATTTGCGGCCTTCCTTGGCGATGCGCGATACCGCCTTGCGGGTCGGTCCGAAGCCGACATTGCGGTCGGCGGAAGCGTAGCGGTGCGCCTCCTCGCAGACGAACAGCATCGGCGAGACGCCGTCGCTCCACAGGCCGAAGTCGAAGGCCATGCGGCACAGCACCGAGACCACGGAATCGATGACCTCGGCCGGGAAGCCGGCGAGCTGCATCACCGTCATCGGCTTGCCGTTGGCGGGCAGGCGAAACAGATGGCTGATCACCTCGGCCATAGTGTCGCCGCCGACATTGGCGTTGTCGAACATGAAGGCATAGCGCGGGTCGTTGCGGACCGCCTCGATGCGCGAGATCAGCTTGTGATAGATGATGCGCGAGGAGCGGTTTTCGAGCTTGCCCATGCGCTCGTCGATCAGCGAGATCAGGTCGACCAGGCGGTACGGCACCGGCGTGTCGACGGTGAAGCCGATCTGCTTGGGATCGACGCGCTTCAGGCCGAGGCGGTCGGAGTTCTGATACTGCGTGTAGATGCCCTTGGCGATCGGGATGACCTCGGCAAGGACGTCGAGCTCCTCGGGCACGCCGGCGCGGCCGCCGAACAGCACGTCGACGATTTCCTCGAAGTTGAACAGCCAGAACGGCAGCTTCAGGTTTCGCGGGTTGAGCACCAGCGCGCGGTCGCCGAAGCAGCGGCCATATTCGTTGTGGACGTCGAGCAGGAAGATTCGCAGGTTCGGGCGCGCCTTGAGGATCTCGTTGAGCAAGAGCGACACGCCGGTCGATTTGCCGACGCCGGTCGATCCCAGCACCGCGAAATGCTTCGACAGCATCTCCTCGACGTCGACATAGGCGACGACCGAGCGGTCCTGCTGGAGGAACCCGACATTGATCTGGTCCGATCCGGTCGGCGCGTAGATCGTGCGCAGCTCCTGGCTGGTGATCAGGTCGACGGAATCGCCGATGGTCGGATAGTTGGTGACGCCGCGCTGAAACTTGGCCTTGTCGGCGGCATTGAGGATTTCACCGAGCAGGTCGACGGAGGCGATGGCGATGTAGTCGGAGTTCGAGAGGTTCTCGCAGGAGACCTCGGTGATCATCGCGACGATGACCGAGCTGGCGCAGCGGATGCTCACGAAACGGCCGACGGTGGCCCGCACCTCCGAGATCGGCAATTGGCTTTCCGCCAAAAGCCCGACCCGGGCGAGCGATCCGCGAACCGAAATCACGCGTCCAAAGGATGTCACGATGGATGAACCTGGCAAGAAAGAGGGGCTTTGCTCCAGACTATGCGGCCGTCGCTGCACAAACGGTTAAACGCCAGGCGCGGCTGCTTCGTTAAATCCGCGACAATTCGGCTCGCACATTTGTCCCTGATGCATACTTGCGGACGGAACGGCCGGAAAATGCCGCTCCTCCAGGCCGACAGGCCGAAATGTCCTTAAGGAAGATTTTACCATTCGGGCAGCCGGTCCGGGCCTCCGGGCCAGCGAAAGCGGCGCCGACGCTGCGCCGAGCCCGCGAAGAGCGCGGTTTGATTTGTTGACGGGACCTAATCATTTGTACATTAGTACAAATGAACCGGCGGCCGTCAGTATCGCCTGGGTGCGCGCGCATCGTTGTGCTCGGTGCCCGATTGCGCGATCCGGTGAGGCGGATCGCAGCCAAGCCTTCGAGGAAACCGCCTTGGAGGAAACCGCCTTGGAGGAAGCCATGCAGCCCGAACCGATCCTGGATCTCGCTCATCTCGGCCACATGGAACTGCTGACCCCGAAGCCCGACGAGAGCCTGAAATTCTTCGTCGACGTCATGGGCATGACCGTCAGCGGGCAGAAGGGCGAGTCGGTCTATCTGCGCGGCTGGGACGATTACGAGCGCTATTCGCTGAAGCTCACGGCGTCGAAGACGTCAGGCATGGAGCACATGGCGCTACGCGCGCGCAGCCAGCAGGCGCTGGAGCGGCGCGTCGCGGCGCTGAAGGGCTCGGGCTTCGATATCGGCTGGATCGACGGCGACATGGGGCAGGGGCCGACCTTCCGCTGCCGCGATCCCGACGGCCACATCGTCGAGCTCTATTACGAGACCGAATGGTATCAGGCGCCACCGGAGCTAAGACCTGCGCTGAAGAACCAGGCGCAGCGTTTTCCCGCCCGCGGCGTCAACGTCCGCCGCCTCGACCATCTCAACTGCCTCGCCGTCGACATCAAGGCCAACCGCGAGTTCTTCGAGAACTATCTCGGCTGCCGGCTCACCGAGCAGATCGTGCTCAACGACGGTCGGGAAGCGGCGATGTGGTTGACGATGTCGAACAAGAGCTACGACTTCGCCTATTCGCTCGATCATTCCGGCACGCCCGGCCGCTTCCACCACGTCACCTACGCGCTCGACAGCCGCGAGGAAATCCTGCGCGCCGCCGACATCTTCCTGGAGAACGGCATCCACATCGAGACCGGCCCGCACAAGCACGCGATCCAGCAGACCTTCTTCCTCTATGTCTACGAGCCCGGCGGCAATCGCGTCGAAGTCGCCAATGCCGGCGCGCGCCTCATCCTCGCGCCGGACTGGAAGCCGATCGTGTGGACGGAAGAGGAGCGCAAGAAGGGCCAGGCGTGGGGCTTGAAGACGATCGAGTCCTTCCACACCCACGGCACGCCGCCGGTGGAGGCGAAGAAGCACGCGTAGTGTTGTATCTCTGACGCTTCAATCATGCAGTGTCATTCCGGGGCGACGCGAAGCGGCGAGCTATGATGCGCAATTGCGCATCTGAGAATCCATAACCCCGGCTGGTGATTATGGATTCCGGGCTCCCTGCTACGCTCGGGCCCCGGAATGACACTAATGTGCTGAGCTGCGCACGCGCGCGATCGTTTCGCGCAGGCCCGTCCAGGCCGGCTTGTCRGGCGCGAACTGCTTGCGCAGGAAGGTGACGAGCTCTTCGATCTGCGCGTCGCTCATGCTGTCCTTGAACGCCGGCATGTAGCCGAGGTCGCTCGAGACGGGCTCGGTGATGCCGTGCAGGATCACCTGCACGAGATTGTCCGGCGCTCGGCTGTGCAGATTGCTGTTGAGCGCAAGCGAGGGCCGGCTTCCGAACAGCGGCAGGCCGCCGACCTCGTGACAGACGGCGCAGGCGCCCTGATAGAGCCGCGCGCCGGTTGAGGCGGCGGTGGTGACTTGCGTTGCGCTCTCAAGCCTGGCGGCAAGCGTATCCGGCGCCTCGGTGGCAGCGTCGTTGAACGAATTGAGATAGACGGCCATCGCGCGAATGTCCTGGTCGGGCAGGGCCGTGAGATCCCTGACGACCGGCGCCATCGGGCCGGCCGCGACGCCGTGATAGCGCGAATTGCCGGCGCGCAAATAGGCGAACAGCTCGTCCTCGCTCCACGGGATCGGCGCCTGCGAGAGCGAGGTCAGCGGCGGCGCCTCCCAGCCTTCGGCGAAGCCGCCGGCGAGGTAGGCATTGCGCTGCTCGGCGCCGAGCGCATTGCGCGGCGAATGGCAGCCGCTGCAATGGCCGAGGCTCTCGACCAGATAGGCGCCGCGATTCCACAGCTCGGATTTTGCCGGATCGGGCTTGAACTCACGCGTCTGGTGAAACAGCGCATTCCATCCCGCGAGCAGCGGGCGGAGATTGAACGGGAAGGCGAGTGTGTTTGCAGGCTGCGTGGCGCGCACCGCGGGCTGAGCCATCAGGTAGGCGTAGAGCGCCTGGAGATCGGCTTCGCTCGTCTTCGAAAAATGCGTGTAGGGGAAGGCGGGATAGAGCTGGCGCCCGTCGCGATGAAGCCCGTCGCGCATCGCGCGCTCGAACGCGGGATAGGACCAGGCCCCGATACCGGTCTCGACGTCGGGCGTGATGTTGGTCGCGTAGATCGTGCCGAACGGGGTCTCCAGCGCGCGGCCGCCGGCGTTGAACGCGCCACCGATCGTGGTGTGGCACTCCGCGCAATTGCCGAGCGCGGCAAGCTGCTCTCCGCGGGCGATGGTCGCTGCGGAATAGACCGACGCATCGGGCCGCGCGATCGGTGCGATGGCACGCCCGGGCAGCAGTGCCGCGCCGATGCCGATTGCGGCGGTGCAGACCGCCGCAATCGTCGCAAAGATGCCGGCGCGCCTGGCGAACGGATTCTGCCAGATGCGAGACGGCGGCGCAGCGGGAGCGGGGAGTGCCTGCGGCGTCGCCTGGGCATCGCCGTGCAATCCCTTGAGGATACGCTCGGGCGTGAACGGCGGCTCGCGGAAACGCACGCCGGTCGCATCGAAGATCGCATTGGCGATCGCCGCCGCGCTCGGCACCGAGGCGGACTCGCCGACGCCGAGCGGCGGCTGGTCCGGTCGCGGCAGCATCAGCACGTCGATCTTGGGCACATCGGGGAAGGGGATGATCGGATAGGCGCCCCATTCGCGCGCCGCCACCGCGCCGCGCTCGAACGAGACCTCCTCCATCAGCGCGCGGCTGGTGGATTGGATCACGTTGCCGTGGATCTGGTGCCGCACACCGTCCGGATTGATCATCAGGCCGGAGTCCTGACCCGCGACGACGCGTGTCACGCTGACATCGCCGGTCGTCTTGTTCACGGCGACGTCGGCGACCCAAGCCGACCACGCCGCGCCAAAGCCTGGAAACTTGCTGTGGACATAGAGCGCGTAGGCAAAGCCGCGTCCGTGCACGACCTCGCCGTCTTTCTCCTCGCGGACCGGTCGTGGCGTCCAGCCCGCGCGCTCGGCGACCGCATTGACGAGATCGACGGCGCGCTGGTCCTTCAGATAGCGCAGCCGGTATTCGATCGGGTCGACGCCGGCCTCGGTCGCGAGCTCGTCGATATAGGATTCGTGCGCAAAGGTGTTCGGCAGCGCCGAGACGCCGCGGAACCAGGACGCGCGCACGATCGGTGCCATGTCATGGGCGACGACGCGCATGTGGTCGTAGTCGTAAGGCGGGATCGCGGTGCGGTCGCCCATCTGGAGGACGTCGGGCTCGGATGAAATTCGCCCGGTGAGCAGGAGCGCCAGCGTCGGCGCGGCATTCGAGGGGTAGCGCGTGGCGAGATCGTAACCGGCGACGCCGCCGTCGGCGTTCAGGCCGCCATTGACGTCGATCAGCTGTGCGGTGCCTTTCGGCTCCCAGGCGTGCTCCTGCTCGCGCGTCAACTGCACGCGCACGGGCCGGCCGACCGCGCGCGACAAGAGCAGCGCGTCCGCGGTGACGTCATCGGCGCAGTTGCGGCCGTAGCAGCCGGCGGCCTCGAGCCGGATCAATTCGATCTCGTTCTCGGGACGCTCGATCAGCAGTGCGAGATCGCCGCGCAGCACGTGCGGATTCTGCGTGCCCGACCAGACGCGGATGTTGCCGTCCCTGAAGTCGGCGACCGCGCAGGAGGGACCGATCGAGGCATGCATCTGATACGGCCAGACATAGGTGCGCTGCATCGGCCTGGCCGCGCCTGATATCGCCGCATTGACGTCGCCCTTGTCGATCAGCGTGCGCGGCGTCGACGGATTGGCGCGTAGCGCCGTCTCGACGTCGGCGAGATCGGGCAGGGTGGGCGTCGGCTTCCAGCTCACCTTGAGCTGCGCCGCCGCCAGAATCGCATTCTCCTCGCGCTCAGCGACCACGCCGACGAAATCGCCGATGCGCACGACCGCGACGAGGCCGGGAATATTGCCTACCGAGGATTCGTCGACCGCGATCAGGCTGGTGCCGACGAACGGCCCGGCGTCGACGCCGGCGTAGGGGGGGCGCACCACGCGTCCGTGCAACATGCCGGGGACGCGGATGTCGTGCACGAAGGTCAGTTCACCCGTGGCTTTGGCCGGCAGATCGACGCGCGGGACCGACTGGCCGACGATGGCGTAGTCGCCGACCGGCTTGACCTGCACGTCGTCGGCAAGCTCGAGACGAATGGTCTCGCCGCCGAGCAGTTCGCCGTAGCTGACGCTGCGGTTGTGCCCGCGCACGAGGCCGTCCTCGACGCGGAGATCGGCAAGGGGCAACTCCAACCGCTCGACGGCGCGCGCGATCAAGAAGTGCCGCGCTTGCGCGGCGGCCTTGCGCAGCGGTTCGGCGGTGATCTGGATGGTTTCGCTGGCGATCGTCGGGCCCTGGTTCGGCACCACGGCGGTATCGCCGAGCACAACGACGACGCGGGCAAAGGAGACATCGAGCTCTTCGGCGACGATCTGGCCGAGCGCGGTGCGGATGCCGGTGCCGAGATCGACATGGCCGTTATAGGCGGTGACCGAGCCATCCGCGGTGATCCGGACGAAGGTCTCGGATGTGATCTCGTCCACGGTGCGGACGACGACGAGCGAACCCGATGGCCGCTCAGCTCCGTTCGGATGCGGGGAGGCCATCAATCACCGGCCTCGGCGAGCTGGTTCGATGCGCGCATCACGGCGCGCAGGATTTCGACATGGGTGCCGCAACGGCAGAGATTGTAACGCAGCGCCGCCAGCGCCTCCTGCTCGGTGGGCTGCGGGTTGATCGCGAGCAGCGCCTTGGTGGTCATGATCATGCCGTTGAGGCAGTAGCCGCATTGCGCGGCCTGCTCGTCGATGAAGGCCTGCTGCACCACGTCCGGCTTCTCGCGCGTGCCGAGTCCTTCGAGCGTCACGATGTCGCGTCCGGTGCAGCCGCTGATCGGGATGACACAAGAACGTGCCGCGGCGCCGTCGATCAGGACAGTACAGGTGCCGCATTCGCCGAGACCGCAACCGTATTTCGGACCGTTGAGCGCGAGGTCGTTGCGCAGCACATAGAGCAGCGGCGTCTCTCGCGCCGCCGCGACGTCGTGGATCCTGCCGTTCACGGTGAGGCGGATCGGTGTCTGCGTCATCCTCGTTCCCAGATCGACTCGTTAAGCGCCGCGGACCAACGGTTCGCAAAAATTCTACGTCGTGACGATACCGTTTGTACACAAACGTGCAAGCCGGCATGCCGCAGTGCAGCGCGATTGCCCGGTTTGTGGACAGAGCGGGGAGGCAAATGAGGTTTTATTCGGCAGCCGCATCTTTTCGCGCGCGCCGCCGCTTGACAGCCCTCGGGAGCGCGCGCAACATCGTTCGTATACGAATGATAAGCCCCTGTGATCCGCTGGCCTGCACATGGTGACTGAAACGACGAGCGCTGCCACCGACAAGATCCGCTGCGATGCCTGTCCGGTGATGTGCTACATCAAGCCGGGCGCGGCGGGCGCCTGCGACCGCTATGCCAACCACGACGGCAAGCTCGTCCGCGTCGATCCGCACATCATCCTCGAACGCACGGTGTCGCAGGGCGGCAAGCTGGTGCCGTTCAGCCGCACGGAAGACTGGGACGGCAAGCTCGTCCACGAGCCCTCGACCTTCGTGACCGCGATCGGTGCGGGCACCACCTATCCCGATTACAAGCCGGCACCGTTCATCGTGTCGTCCGAGGTCGACGGCGTCGACATGGTGACGGTCGTCACCGAGGGCATCTTCTCCTATTGCGGCATCAAGGTGAAGATCGACACCGACCGCTATCTCGGGCCGGAGACCGCGACCGTGCGTGCGCAGGGCGAGGCGGTCGGCCACGTCACGACCAGCGAATACGGTTCGCAGATGCTGTCGCTCGGCGGCGTGCATCATCTCACCGGCGGCTCCAAGAAGGAGGGCCGCGTCACCTGCGACACGCTGATGGATCTCGCCAACTGCAAGGCGGTCGAGCTCACCATCGACGGCGGCGCGAGCGTGGTGGTGCAGGCCGGCCAGCCGCCGATCGTGAACGGCACGAAAGAAGAGCGCATGCGCGTCGGCTGCGGCTCGGCGACGATCGGCATGTTCGCCAAGCAATGGCACGGCAAGGTCGACGAGGTCGTCGTGGTCGACGACCACATCACCGGCGTGCTCAGCGAGCATCAGGCCGGCAAGCTGCTCGACATCGCCGACACCGGCATCAAGATGAAGGGCCGGCGCTCGACGCCCGGCCGCTATTTCCAGGTCGCCGATCCCGGCACGGGGTGGGGCGGCACCAACATCTCCGATCCGCTGGCGATTCTCGGGCCGTTCGATGCGAAGGAGGCCAAGGCGGGCCTCTCCATGCTGATGGTCTCAACGACCGGCGAGCATTCGTCCTATTACGTGCTCGACGAGGCCTTGAAGCCAGTCGAGACCGAGATGCCGGCCGACCTTAAGTTTTCGGTGGAGCGCATCCAGGAGAATTGCGAGCCGGCGCTGTGCACGGTGTTGTTCATGGCGGGCGCCGGCGGCTCGCTGCGTGCGGGTGTCACCGACAATCCGGTGCGGCTGACGCGCTCGGTGAAGGATGCGCTGACGCGCGTCACCAGCGGTGGCGCGCCGGTCTATGTCTGGCCGGGCGGCGGCATCACCTACATGGTCGACGTGACGCAGATGCCGGCCGGCGCGTTCGGTTACGTGCCGACGCCGGCGCTGGTCGCGCCGATCGAGTTCACCATGAAACTGTCCGATTACGCCGCGCTCGGCGGACACATGGACCATGTGAAGCCGCTCTCCGAGGTGCGGGGCGGTGACGATGTCCGTCAGCTGCCCTGGCAGGGCCCGATCCCGGGGCGTCGCGCATGAAGCGGCTCCCGCAAATCGCATTGCTGTCTGATGGCCGGCGGCTGCATTTGCAGGATGGTCCGATTGATCTGATCGTGGAGGCGAGGGGGCGCGAGCACGAGGTGCGCGCGGCCTATGAGGCGGCTGCCCGGCGCTTCACCGGCCTGCTTGACGAGCTCTGCGCGGAACTGACGGAATTGCGGATGGCCGCCGAGGTAGCGCGCACTCCGCTCAGGGGCGTCGTGGCGCGCCGCATGCACGCTGCCGTCGCGCCCTATGCCGCCGGTGGCTTCATCACGCCGATGGCAGCGGTGGCGGGAAGTGTGGCGGAGGAAATTCTGGCGGCAATGCTGAATGCGGCGTCACTCGATCGGGCCTATGTCAACAATGGCGGCGATATCGCGCTGCATCTCGGCGCGGGTGAACATTTTTCGGTCGGCCTGATGGACAGGCCCGACCGCGACGGCGTGATGCGGACCATGAGGGTCGAGGCCGATGATCCCGTGCGCGGCATCGCGACCAGCGGACGCCACGGCCGCAGTTTTTCGCTCGGCATTGCCGATGCCGTGACGGTGCTCGCGGCAACGGCAGCGCAAGCCGATGCGGCGGCGACGATGATCGCCAACGCGGTCGATCTGCCCGGGCATCCGGCCATCCTCCGCCGGCCCGCCAACGAGTTCCAGCCCGACAGCGATCTCGGCGCGCGTCTCGTCACCCGCGATGTCGGTGAATTGTCGCGGGTCGAGATTCGCAAGGCGCTGGAATCTGGCGCGGAATGTGCACGGCAATTGTTCGGTCGCGGGTTGATCGAGGGTGCCGTGTTGCAGCTTTGTGGTGATATGCTTGTCATCGGAACAAAAGATATTGAGCGGCAACGATCGCGCCCGTCTGTGCTGGAGAACGCGGTTCATGCCTGAACAGGGACGAGCCCAAGGGAAACAATCATGAGCGCGATCATCCGCAAGATCGTCACCGTCGTCGAAGAGACGCAGATGGAGATGGGCCGCCAGGTGTCGCCGCCGACCCGGCGCGCCGCGGCGATCGCCGTGATCGAAAATCCCTTTGCCGGAAAATATGTCGAGGACCTTTCGCCGCTGATCGCGATCGGCGAGGAGCTCGGCGAGCTCCTGTCGAAGCGTGCGGTGGCCGCGCTCGGCATCGAGGGCTCCAAGGCGCAGAGCTATGGCAAGGCGGCGGCCGTCGGCGAGAACGGCGAGCTGGAACATGCGGCGGCGATTCTTCACCCGAAGATGGGCGCGCCGGTGCGGAAAGTGTTGAGCAAGGGCGCGGCGCTGATCCCGTCGTCGAAGAAGCGCAGCGGACCCGGCACGACGCTCGACATTCCCCTTGGTCACAAGGACGCAGCCTTCGTGCGTAGTCACTTCGACGGCATGGAAGTGCAGATCAACGACGCGCCGCGCGCCAACGAGATCATGGTCGCGGTCGCCGTCACCGACAGCGGCCGTCCGCTGCCGCGCGTCGGCGGGCTGACGGTTGCGGAGGTCAAGGGCGAAGACGGTTTGAGATAGAGTTTGAACCGGGGAGGCGGGCACAGCTTCTCCGACAAGATCACGCTGAAGACGTAGAGAGTTCAAAACTGGAGGTTGGGATGCGAGCGAGAAACTATTTTGTGGGCGCGGCCTTCGCGCTTCTGGCTGGCGGCATGGCTCATTCGGCCGTGGCGCAGGAGATCAAGATCGGCGAGATCAACAGCTACTCGCTGCTGCCGGCCTTCACCGAGCCCTATCGCAAGGGCTGGCAGCTCGCGGTGGAAGAGATCAACGCGGCCGGCGGCATCAACGGCAAGAAGCTGGTCGTCGTCTCCAAGGACGATGGCGGCAAGCCGGCCGACGCGCAGACCGCGGCCAACGAGCTGGTTTCGAGCGAGGGCGTTGCCATGCTCACCGGCACGTTCCTGTCGAACATCGGTCTGGCCGTCAGCGACTTCGCCAACCAGAAGAAGGTGTTCTTCCTCGCGGCCGAGCCGCTGACGGACGCGGTGACCTGGTCGAAGGGCAACAAGTACACTTTCCGCCTGCGCCCCTCCAACTACATGCAGGCCGCGATGCTGGTGGAAGCAGCCAGCAAGCTGCCCGCAAAACGCTGGGCGACGATCGCGCCGAACTATGAATATGGCCAGTCGGCGGTTGCCGTATTCAAGAAGCTGATGTCGGAGAAGCGGCCGGACATTCAGTGGGTCGACGAGCAATGGCCGCCGCAGGGCAAGATCGACGCCGGCCCGGTGGTGCAGGCGGTTGCCGCGGCCAATCCGGAAGCGATCCTCAACGTCACCTTCGGCGCCGACCTCGTGAAGCTCGTGCGCGAAGGCAACACCCGCGGCCTGTTCAAGGGGCGCGAGGTGGTGTCGTTCCTCACCGGCGAGCCGGAATATCTCGATCCGCTCAAGGAGGAGACGCCGGAGGGCTGGATCGTCACCGGCTATCCCTGGTACTCGATCAAGACGCCCGAGCATGACGCGTTCCTGAAGGCCTACCAGGCCAAGTACAACGACTATCCGCGCCTCGGCTCGATCGTCGGCTACCAGACCATCAAGGCTGCTGCGGCGATCCTCGCCAAGGCCGGCTCGACCGATCCGGAGAAGCTGATTGCCGCAGCCGAAGGCCTCTCGATGCCGTCGCCGTTCGGCGAGATCACTTTCCGCAAGATCGACCACCAGTCGACGCTCGGGGCCTATGTCGGCAAGACCGCGCTGAAGGACGGCAAGGGCGTGATGGTGGACTCCGTCTACAAGAAGGGCTCGGACTATCTGCCGAGCGACGCCGAAGTCGAGAAGCTGCGCCCGAAGGATTGATCTCTTTCTTCTCCCTCTCCCCGCCTGCGGGGAGAGGGTTGGGGTGAGGGGGAG
>NZ_JBFULU010000045.1:0-60961 GCF_054049735.1 Bradyrhizobium sp. P5_C12 | reverse complement strand
GTTCTGCTTTCCGGCCTGTTCGGGCTCGACGGCGTCGTCGGCGGCGCGGGCGTCGTGCTGGTGATGTCGGGGCTCGCCGTGGTCGTGGCCGCCGGCGATCTCATCGCGATGCGTCGCGCACGGATGCTGCGCACGGTGTGGGCGGCTGCCGTCGTGGCGCCGGCCGCGGGCGTCGTGCTCGCGGTCCTGTTCCTGCCCTGGACCGGTACCGGCGAGATCGCGACCTCGATGCCGGCGCGCGATATCTCGGACTTCTTTGACGAGAGCTTTGCCCGCCGCACCAACCATCGCCTGCGCGCGGTCGCCGGCGAGACCCAGCTGGCGAGCCTGATCACGCTGCATTCCGGCCGGCCGCATCTCTTCATCGATGCCGAGCCCGCGCGGACGCCGTGGATGAATCAGGCCAGGTTCAGCGAGACCGGCGGCGTCGTGGTTTGGCGCGCCTCCGACACCGCCGGCACGCCGCCGCCCGAAATCCTCAAGCGCTTCCCCGGCATCGTCCCGGAAGTGCCGCGCGCCTTCGAATGGCTGGTGACGGGACGCCAGCAATTGTTGCGCATCGGCTGGGCCATCGTGCGGCCGAAGGGGCCGTAGCCACGGTCGTCATTCCGGGGCGCGGCAAAGCCGCGAGCCCGGAATCCATTCATCCACCAACTCTGTCGCTCGATGGATTCCGGGCTCTCGCTTCGCGAGCCCCGGAATGACGGTGTTTGTGTCGCTACGCCGCGCCTTGCCCCAGCACCTTCGCGATTGCCCGCAGATCCTGCCAGGCCAGCCGCTTGTAGGACGGCGAGCGCAGCAGATAGGCCGGGTGGAACGTCGGCAGCGCGCGGATGGTGCGCGCGCCGGTGTCGTAGTCGAACCAGCGCCCGCGGGTGCGCATGATGCCCTCGCGGGTCGACAGCAGCGTCTGCGTCGAGGGATTGCCGAGCGTCACCAGCACATCCGGGTTCACCAGCTCGATCTGGCGCTGGATGAAGGGCAGGCAGATTTGCGTCTCCTGCGGCGTCGGTGTGCGGTTGCCCGGCGGCCGCCATGGAATCACGTTGGCGATGTACGCGGTGGTGCGGTTGAGCCCGATCGCGCCGATCATGAGGTCGAGCAGCTTGCCGCTGCGCCCGACGAAGGGCAGTCCCTCGATGTCTTCATCGCGGCCCGGCGCCTCGCCGACGAACATGATGCGCGCCTGCGGATTGCCGTCGGCGAACACCAGCCGCGTCGCGGTGTGCTTCAGCGCGCAGCCCTCGAAGCCTTGCATCAGCTCGCGCAGCGCCTCCAGCGTCGGCGCGGTGCGCGCGGCCTCGCGGGCCGAGGCGATCGCGATGTCAGGCGCGGGCGCGGCCTCGCCGCGCATCACGGCAGGTGCTGCAACCGGCCGCGGCGCCTCGACCGGCGGCGCCGCGCGCGGGGCCGGCGGCGGGACCTCGGCCTCCGCCAGCCGGTCGATCGGTTCCTCCGCGAGCGCGCAATCGACACCGGCCTCCAGGTAGAAGGCAAGAAGCTCGCGGACGGTGGGGGCGGGTTCGAGGATCATTTGGAAAGTCAGACCTTTATATCAGTTTGAGCCGCCTTGCATCCCAGCGGAACGCATTTCCGAGGTTGTCCTACCCGGAAAAATCGGAAACAAGGGGGCGCAAACGACCGAGGAACCGTCTCAAGGGCTGAGATCAGATGAGCACCGAAGAACTTCCCCCGCGCGAATCCATGGAATTCGACGTCGTCATCGTCGGCGCCGGCCCCTCGGGCCTGTCGGCCGCGATCCGGCTGAAGCAGCTCAACGCCGATCTCAACATCGTCGTGGTGGAGAAGGGTTCCGAGGTCGGCGCGCATATTCTCTCCGGCGCCGTGATCGATCCGGCCGGGCTCGACAAGCTGATCCCGGACTGGCGCGAGGATTCCGACTGCCCGCTGAAGACGCAGGTGAAGGACGACCGCTTCTACTGGATGACGGGCGGCGGTGCGATCAAGCTGCCGAACTTCATCATGCCGCCGCTGATGTACAACCACCACTGCTATATCGGCTCGCTCGGCAATGTCTGCCGCTGGCTGGCGCGCAAGGCGGAAGCACTCGGCGTGGAGATCTATCCGGGCTTTGCCGCAGCCGAGGTGCTCTATGACGAGCAGGGCGCGGTGAGGGGCATCGCCACCGGCGACATGGGCATCGGCCGGGACGGCAAGCCGAAGGATTCGTTTACCCGTGGCATGGAATTGCTCGGCAAGTACACGCTGTTCGCCGAAGGCGCCCGCGGCAGCCTGACCAAGCAGCTGATCGCGAAGTTCGCGCTCGACTCCAACAGCGAGCCGTCGAAATTCGGTATCGGCCTGAAGGAAGTCTGGCAGATCGACCCCGCCAAACACCAGAAGGGCCTGATCCAGCATTCCTTCGGCTGGCCGCTCGACATGAAGACCGGCGGCGGCTCGTTCCTGTACCATTACGACGACAATCTCGTCGCCGTCGGCTTCGTTGTGCATCTCAACTACGACGATCCGTATCTGTCGCCGTTCGACGAGTTCCAGCGCTTCAAGACCCATCCCTCGATCCGCGGCACGTTCGAAGGCGGCAAGCGGCTCGCTTATGGTGCGCGCGCCATCACCGAGGGCGGCTACCAGTCGGTGCCGAAGCTGAGCTTCCCCGGCGGTGCGCTGATCGGCTGCGCGGCCGGCTTCGTCAACGTCCCGCGCATCAAGGGCGTGCACAATGCGATGGGCACCGGCATGCTCGCGGCCGAGCATGTCGCAGCCGCACTCGCCGCCGATCGCGCCAATGACGAGATCATCGATTACGAGAACGCCTGGCGTTCCTCGTCCGTCGGCAAGGATCTTTTCCTGGTCCGCAACGTCAAGCCGCTGTGGTCGAAGTTCGGCACCGTGATCGGCGTCGCGCTCGGCGGCTTCGACATGTGGTGCAACACGCTGTTCGGCGGCTCGCTGTTCGGCACGCAGTCGCATGCCAAGCCCGATCGGTCGACGCTCGATCCGGCCAAGCAGCATGCACCGAAGAACTACCCGAAGCCGGACGGAAAAATCTCCTTCGACAAGCTGTCGTCGGTGTTCCTGTCCAACACCAATCATGAGGAGGACCAGCCGGTCCATCTCAAGGTGGCCGACATGAACCTCCAGAAGACGTCCGAGCACGACGTCTTCGCGGGTCCCTCGAACCGCTATTGCCCGGCTGGCGTCTATGAGTGGGTCGAGGAGGGCGCGAGCCCGCGTTACCAGATCAACGCCCAGAACTGCGTCCACTGCAAAACCTGCGACGTGAAGGACCCCAACGGCAACATCACCTGGGTTCCCCCGGAGGGCGGCGGCGGTCCGAACTACGAGGCCATGTAAGCCAGGCGCATTAAGCCAAGGCAATGTGACGCACGTTCGCGTGAGGGTCGGGCCGCGGACGCCGGTCCCGGCCACGATAAGGCCATACTAGGAGCGTCTTGGGGGCGCCTACGGCCGATTTGGGGCGTGCGGAGGGGGATCGTCCGGTCCGAATCCTTGCGGTGAAGCGCCAAAAGCGGCATTGTCCGGCCCTGACGGTTCCGGGTCCCGATGTCGCCGGCCGCGTTCGCATGCGAGACGGCCTTTGCTCCAAACCCAGGCACTACCAACTCAAGGCGAGCCCTGATGTTTTCAAATCGTTTCAACCGCTGGACTGTTGCCGCCATCGCCCTCATGGGCACAGCGATCGCGACGGTCCCCGGCAGGGTCATGGCGCAGACGCCGGATCATCCGGAGAACACGGCGGCGCAGTTTCCGACCCGCAACGATCTGAAGTCGCTCACCACCGCCGGCAGCTATCTTGCCGCCCGCCACGCCAGCGTCGAGCGCGACGCGGCGTCCGCCGCCGCCTTCTACCGCTCGGCGCTGCGCACCGATCCCAAGAACAACGAGCTGCTCGACCGCGCCTTCATCTCCTCGGTCGCCGATGGCGACATCGATGAAGCGGTCAAGCTCGCCGAGCGCATTCTCACCATCGACAAGACCAACCGCGTCGCGCGCCTCGTCGTCGGCGTGCACGATCTCAAGTTCAAGAAGTATGCGACCGCCCAGACCAACATCAACCAGTCGATCCGCGGGCCGATCACCGATCTGGTCGCGACGCTGCTGTCGGGCTGGGCCGCCTACGGCGCAGGCGACGCCAAGGGCGGTGTCGCCACCATCGACAAGCTGGCTGGTCCCGAATGGTACCCGCTGTTCAAGGATCTCCACGCCGGCATGATCCTCGAACTCTCCGGCAAGGAGAAGGATGCGGGCACCCGCTTCGAGCGCGCCTACAAGCTCGACGATTCCATGCTGCGCGTCACCGAGGCCTATGCGCGTTGGCTGTCGCGCAACAAGGATTCCGCCGCCGCGACCACCGTCTACCAGGCCTTCGACAAGAAGCTCGCCCGTCATCCGCTGATCGTGGAAGGCCTGCGCGAGACCAAGGCCGGCAGGAAGATGCCGCCGCTAGCCGATTCCGCGCAAGCCGGTGCGGCCGAAGCGCTGTATGGCATCGGCGCCACGCTGACCCGCCGCGGCGGCGAGGATCTGGCGCTGGTCTACCTCCAGCTCGCACTCTATCTCCAGCCCAGCCATCCGCTGGCGCTGCTGTCGCTCGCCGACCTCTATGAATCGGTGAAGCGGCCGCAGATGGCGATCAAGGTCTATGAACGCGTGCCGGCGTCGTCGCCGTTGAAGCGCAACGCGCAGATCCAGCTCGCCGTCGATCTGGATTCCGCCGACCGTACCGACGAGGCGATCAAGATCCTCAAGGGCGTGGTGAGCGAGGATCCCAAGGACCTCGAAGCCATCATGGCGCTCGGCAATCTCGAGMGCRGCCGCAAGAGGTTCGGCGACTGCGGTGCGACCTATTCGCAAGGCATCGAGGTGCTGCCGGCCGGCAACGACAAGGCCAACAGCGTCTGGTATTATTATCGCGGCATCTGCGAGGAGCGCTCCAAGCAGTGGGGCAAGGCCGAAGCCGACATGAAGAAGGCGCTCGAGCTCCAGCCCGACCAGGCGCATGTCCTCAACTATCTCGGCTATTCCTGGATCGACCAGGGCGTCAACCTCGACGACGGCATGAAGATGATCAAGCGCGCCGTCGAGCAGCGTCCCGACGACGGCTACATCGTCGACTCCCTCGGCTGGGCCTACTACCGCATCGGCAATTACGAGGAGGCGGTGAAGAACCTCGAGCGCGCGATCGACCTCAAGCCCGAGGATCCCACCATCAACGATCACCTTGGCGATGCCTATTGGCGCGTCGGCCGCACGCTGGAGGCCAAGTTCCAGTGGGCGCATGCGCGCGATCTCAAGCCCGAGCCCGACGATCTGCCGAAGATCGAGGCCAAGATCGCGAACGGGCTGACCGACGATTCGAATTCCTCGGCCGCGCAGGCCGATAAGAAGAAGGACGACGGCAAGGGCGGTTGATCTGGGGCGCATGATCCGGAAAAGTGTGCAGCGGTTTTCCGATAAGATCATGCGCGAACGAGGATGAGTTTCGGGGGCGTGCCGCCAATGCCGGCGTTGATTGAAGAAGGACGGGCGAAGGTCAATCTGAGCCTTCGCGTCGTCGGCCGTCGTGCCGACGGTTATCATGATCTCGAAAGCGTGGTTGCCTTTGCGGACTGCGCCGATCGGCTCACCTTGGAGCCGGGCGGTGAGCTGAAGCTCGCCACCACCGGACCGCTGGCTGCGGCGTGCGGCGATACCGCCGACAATCTCGTGTTCAAGGCGGCGAAGCTTCTGGCCGAAGCCGTGCCGGGGCTGAAGTTTGGAGCGTTCGCGCTCGACAAGGTGCTCCCCGTTGCGGCTGGCATCGGCGGCGGTTCGGCCGATGCGGCTGCGGCGCTGCGGCTGCTGGCGCGTCTCAACAATCTGTCGCTCGATGATCCCCGGCTGCAGAAGGTCGCGCTCGCGACCGGCGCCGACGTCCCGGTGTGCCTGTTCTCGCGCGCCTGCGACATGACCGGCGTCGGCGAGCAGTTGTTGCCGCTGGCGTTGCCGAGCATGCCCTGCGTCATGGTCAATCCGCGCGTGCCCGTCGCGACCCAGGACGTGTTCCGGGCGCTGGGCCTGCGTCATGGCGAGCTCCTGGTGGGCGCCACCTCCGTCCTTGACGCCCCGGCCTGGCCGGAAGACGGCGCGTCCATCGCCGATTGGGTTGACGTTCTCGAAACCGTCGCCAATGACCTCGAAGCCCCCGCGATGCGCATCGAGCCGGTGATCGGCGAGGTGCTGGAGGCGCTGCGTGCATCGAGCGGCGTCAAGCTCGCCCGCATGTCCGGCTCGGGCGCGACCTGTTTTGCGATCTTCGGCGCGCCCGCCGAGACGCACGCCGCCGCCGAAAGGATCCGCAGCGATCACCCCGGCTGGTGGGTGCATGCGGGGACGTTGAGCTAATCGCGGCCGCCGTAGGGTGGGCAAAGGCGCGACAGCGCCGTGCCCACCATGTATCCAGGTCGCGCGATTGAAGTGGTGGGCACGCTTCGCTTTGCCCACCCTACGGCGGTGGAGCTAATCCGCGCCGTCCTCGGCGAGCCCAAGAAACTTTCGGATCGCGCCCAGCACCTCTTGCGGCTTGTCGTGCTGCAGCCAGTGTCCGGCGCCGGCGACGGTCTCGACGCGCGCCTGTTGAAAGTAACGCTCCAGGCCCGCGGCCCTGGCGCCGGCCAGAAAGCTTTCGCCGGCATTCAGGAGCAGCGTCGGACAGGCGATGCGCGACCACAGCGCGACGTGGTCGTCCGGCCAGAGCCGGTGCGGTGCGCTGGCACGCTGATAGGGATCGAACTTCCAGCTATAGGTGCCGTCCTCGTTCTGTCGTGAGCCATGCGTTGCAAGATGCAGCGCGAGTTCGCGCGCGAGGCGCTTGTTGTGAAGCACCATCTGCGCCGCCGCGTCCTCGAGGGTCGCATAGCGACGCGGCGTGCGGTCGTGCAGCCTGTCGAGCTGGCCGATCCATTTGCTGATGCGCTCATGCGCCGGCGGCTTCGGCGTATCCGGCAACATGGTCACGCCGTCGAGCACGACCAGCTTCGAGACCAGCTCGGGGAATGATCCCGAAAAGATCAGGCTCACCATGCCGCCCATCGAATGGCCGACGAGAATCACCTGAGGCGCCGCGACGGCGCGGACGAGCTGCGCGAGATCGTACACATACTCGGTCAGCGCGTAGCTGCCGCCTCTGGTCCAGTCGGAATCGCCATGTCCGCGCAGGTCGGGCGCGAGCACGTGGAAATGCGGCTGCAGAGATCGGGCGATGACGTCCCAGCTCCGGCAATGATCCCGGCCGCCGTGAACCAGGATGACGGCCGGCGCCCCCTCATTGCCCCAGTCGGCATAATGCAGCCGCAGCCCGTGTGATTCATAGAAGTGGCTGTGCGGGACGCTAGCCATTTGCCGGCCGCCGCGCCAGCGCCAGCGAAACGCCGAGGCCCGCGATGAAGACGCCGGAGCCCTGGGTGAGGCGACGCATCAGATGCGGCCGGCCGGTCAGTTGCGTGCGCGTCACCGAGGCCATCAGCACCACGATGACATCGACGAGCGTGTTCAAGGTGACCGAGATCGCGCCCAGCAGGATGAATTGCAGCGTCGGGTTTGAGGATGCCGGATCGAGGAACTGCGGAATGAACGCCAGGAAGAATGCCGCGGTCTTCGGGTTCAGCGYCTCGACCAGCACGCCATCGCGGAACGCGCGCTTGTCGCCGACGGCCTCACTGTCGAGCGACAGCGTGCGGCCGGCGTTGCGAAAGGTGCGGATGCCGAGCCAGACCAGATACAGCGCGCCGACGAGCTTCACGGCGGCAAACAGCTCGGCGCTGGCGAGGATGATGGCGGAGATGCCGAGGCTGCCTGCCAGCACATGGACCAGGCCGCCCAGCGCTGTGCCCGCGGTCGATGCAAAGCCGCTCGCGCGTCCTTCCGACAAGGTCCGCGCCGCGACGTAGAAGATGCCGGGGCCGGGAATGGCGGCGATGACGAGTGCGGCCGCCAGGAACAGCCAGAAATTGGTTTCGGTCATCCCGCTTTGGTAACAATGCCCGGCGTGATTGCAAGTCCTCGTCTAGCCGAACCGGCGGAAGATCACGCTGGCATTCACCCCTCCGAAGCCGAAACCGTTGGAGATGGCATGCCGCATCGGCATCGGCCGCGCGCTGCCTGAGACGATGTCGATGCCCTCGGCGCCGGGATCTGGATTTTCGAGGTTGAGCGTCGGCGGGGCGATCTGGTCGCGCAGGGCAAGCACGGTGAAGATCGCCTCAAGGCCGCCGGCCGCGCCGAGCAGATGACCGGTGGCCGACTTCGTCGCGCTCACCGCGATGCTGCGGTTGCGGCCGAACAGCGCGGCGATGGCGCCAAGCTCGCCTTCGTCGCCGGCCGGCGTCGACGTCGCATGGGCGTTCAGGTGCTGCAACTCGCCGGGCGCGAGCCGCGCCTGCCGCAGCGCGATCTCCATGGCGCGCCGTGCACCGTCGCCATCGGGCGGACCTGACGTCATGTGATAGGCGTCCGCCGTGGTGCCATATCCCACGATCTCCGCGATCGGCGCCGCGCCGCGCGCCAGCGCATGCTCGAGCTCCTCGATCACCACAATGCCCGCGCCTTCGCCCATGACGAAACCGTCGCGGTCGCGATCGAACGGGCGCGAGGCGCGCGCGGGCGCGTCGTTGAACCCGCTCGACAGCGCGCGCGCCGCCGCGAAGCCGCCGAGACTGACGAGATCGATGCAGGCCTCAGCGCCGCCGCAGATCGCCGCGTCGATTTCGCCCGCGCGGATCATGCGCGCCGCATCGCCGATCGCCTGGACGCCGGCGGCGCAAGCCGTAACCGGTGTCCCCAGCGGGCCCTTGTAGCCGTATTTGATCGAGACGTGACCGGCGGCGAGATTGGCGAGGAACGAGGGGATGGTGAATGGCGACAGCCGCCGTGGACCGCGCTGGTCGGTGATACGCACCGCCTCCACCATCGCCGGGAAGCCGCCGACGCCGGAGGCGATGATCGTCGCGGTCCGTTCCAGTGCCGTTGCATCCTGGGGCGCCCATTTGGCCTGCGCGATCGCCTCCGCGGCGGCGAGCAGCGCGAACAGGATGAAGCGGTCCATCTTGCGCTGATCTTTTGGCGCCGCGGCCTGCGCCGGATCGAAGCCACCGTCGGTGTCGCTGGCCTTGTCGGGCACGAGGCCGGCAATGCGCGCCGGCAGCGCCTGCGACCATTCGGGCAGGGCGCGCAGCCCGCTTTGACCGGCGAGCAGCCGGCGCCAGGACAGTTCGACACCGCAGCCGAGCGGCGATACCGCGCCCATTCCCGTCACGACGATACGACGCATGTCAGTCTCCAGCCGGCGCAACGGCCGGGTTCATGGCCTTGAGCGAGGCGAGCCGCCGCCGCATCCCGCGGCTTGCGCGCGGGCCGGGGACGACGACCGCGTTGGCGAGCGTGATCGGATGCATGCTGGCGGCGTCGACGACGACCGGATCGAGCGGACGAACGCCGTCCCGGCTCGCCAGCACGATGGCCTCGCCCTTCGGCGCGAGATGCTTGTTGCCCCAGGCGAGCAGCGTCGCGATCACGGGGAAGAAATCCCGCGCCTTCTGCGTCAGCACATATTCGTAACGCGGCGGCCGCTCGTGATAGCGGCGGCGCACGAACATGCCGGCGTCGGTGAGATGAGCGAGGCGCCGTGACAGGATGTTCGGCGCGATCCCGAGACTTTGCGAAAACTCGTCGAACCGCGTCGCGCCCTGAAACGCATCCCGAAGGATCAGGATGCTCCACCATTCGCCGACCGTTTCGACGGCGCGGCCGACCGGGCATTCCAGGATGGAGGGGGATTTGGGCTGCATGGCGGGAAGGTAAGGGAGTGGCTTGCAAAATGCAAGTTACCGGGTGAGCAGAAGCATGCACGGGTGGAGCGAGCGGCGAAGCTGTCGCTGCGAATTGAGATGCGAGTTGGCGAACGATGGCCGGGCGCCATACTCCGTCATTGCGAGCGCAGCGAAGCAATCCAGACTGTTTCCGCGGAAAGATTCTGGATTGCTTCGCTGCGCTTGCAATGACGATGCGGGAGCAGAGGAGCGCTATCTCAACGATGTCGTCCCGGCCTTCGCCGGGACGACGGCGAGTGTGAGGCGGGCAGCGTGCCGAAACGAGAAGACCTAATGCGACCGTGCCAGGCAGAACGCCACGACCTGCTCCAGCGCGCCCTTCATCGGCGAGGACGGGAACAGCGCCAGCGCGTCGACCGCCATGGCACCGTAGTGCTGGGCGCGGCTCAGCGTGTCCTCGAGCGCGCGGTGCTTGTTCATCAGGCCGAGGGCGTGGTCGAGATCGGTGTCGCCGATCTCGCCGCGCTCGAGTGCCCGGATCCAGAAGGCCCGCTCGGTGTCGTTGCCGCGGCGGAAGGCGAGCACCACCGGCAGGGTGATCTTGCCCTCGCGGAAATCGTCGCCGGTGTTCTTGCCGAGTTTTGCGCTTTTGCCGCCGTAATCGAGCACGTCGTCGACGAGCTGGAAGGCGATGCCGAGATTCATGCCGACCGAGCGGCAGGCGGTCTGCTCCGCCTTCGGGCGGTTGGCGATCACGGGGCCGACCTCGCAGGCGGCCGCGAACAGCTCGGCGGTCTTGCCGCGGATCACGGCGAGATATTCGTCCTCGGTG
Organism: Bradyrhizobium sp. P5_C12; assembly: GCF_054049735.1. NCBI lineage: Bacteria > Pseudomonadati > Pseudomonadota > Alphaproteobacteria > Hyphomicrobiales > Nitrobacteraceae > Bradyrhizobium > Bradyrhizobium sp. P5_C12. Next base: position 50,323 of record NZ_JBFULU010000045.1, on the reverse strand, counting down.
GTCGCGGTGTTCTTGGCGGCGGCGAGCTGCATCACCTCGCCCTCGGCGATGGTTGCGGCTGCTGCGGAGAGGATGTCGAGCGCGCGCAGCGAGCCGACCTCGACCATCATGCGAAAGGCCTGGCCGAGCAGGAAGTCACCGACCAGCACGCTCGCCTCGTTGCCCCAGAGCATGCGCGCCGACAGCCTGCCGCGGCGCATCTCGCTCTCGTCGACGACGTCGTCGTGGAGCAGGGTCGCGGTATGCATGAACTCGACGCTTGCGGCGAGCTTGATGTGGCCGTCGCCGTTGTAGCCGGCAAGGTTGGCCATGGCCAGCGTCAGCATCGGCCGCAGCCGCTTTCCCCCGGAGGAGATCAAATGGTTGGCCACTTCCGGGATCATGGTCACCTCGGAGCCGGTCCGCGACAGGATCGTCGCGTTGACGCGCTCCATGTCAGGGGCGACAAGGGCAACCAGCTCTTCGATCGACGCGCCGGGGGTTTCGAAAGGTACGATGACGGCCACGCCGGTCTCCAATATTTGCCCCGGAGGGGCTATTCTGATGCAAAGACAATAGAAACTGGACGCGGATGCGGCAAGGGCCGTGGAACCATTGACATTGCCGCTTAACCCCCGTCAGGCAGGAGGCCTGTGTTTTGCGAGAACTGGTTCGGACCAACGATATGGTGCTGGTGTCGGCGATCGGCGCGCTGCTCGACGGCGCCAATATCCATCATCTGGTGCTGGACCAGAACATGAGCGTTATCGAGGGCTCGCTCGGCATTTTGCCGCGGCGGATCCTGGTCCATGAGGACGACGCCCACGAGGCCCGGCAGCTTCTGACCGAGGCGGGCCTCAGCCACGAATTGCGCGGCGATGACTGAGGCCGCGGCTGACCTCACCGAGGACGCCTTTCTCGGCGGACAGCTGCGCCTGAAGCAGAAGCGGTCCGGCCACCGCGCCGGACACGATGCCATTCTCCTCGCGGCGGCGACAGAGGCCCGGGCAGGCGACCGCGTGGTCGATCTCGGCGCCGGCATCGGCACCGCCGGGCTGGCGCTCGCTTGGCGCGTGCCCGGCATCAGCCTCAGCCTGGTCGAGATCGATCCGGAGCTGGCGGAGCTCGCGCGCGCCAATGCGGCGGCGAATGGGATTTCGGCCGAGGCGATCGTGCTCGACGTCACGGCCGATGCGCAGGCCTTCGCGGCCCATGGGCTTGTGCCTGACAGTGTCGATCATGTGCTGATGAACCCGCCCTTCAACGATTCCACGCGGCATCGCGGCTCGCCGGATCAGGCGCGGCAGGTCGCGCATGTGGCGACGGGCGAGACGCTGGATGCCTGGGTGCATGCGGCGCGGCGCATCCTCCGATCGAGCGGTGTGCTGACCTTGATCTGGCGCGCGGATGGGATAGCTGAGGTTTTGGCAGCGCTGTCACGCGGCTTCGGCAGCCTGTCGGTCCTGCCGGTTCATGGCGAGGCGGGTCGTCCCGCGATCCGCGTGCTGGTGCGCGCAGTCAAAGGCGGCCGGGCCCCGACGCGATTGCTGCCGGGCCTGATGCTTAACGACGAGTCACGCGTGCCTAAAAAAGAGGTGAAGGATATTCTGGAAGGGAGGGCGATCTTGCCGCTGGCGGAGCCGTGACGGCCTACTGCGGAAGCGATTCCGTCTGCTGCTCCTGCGGCGAGGTGAAGCGAATCGCCGTGAAAAGCGCACCGATCAGCATCAACAGCAGATAGATCTTCATGGCGTTTCCTCCGCTGCCTTATTGCAGCTTCCCAACGGGGAATTTGCAAAACACGTTCCAGCCAACTTCAATGACAGTCGCGTGATAAGAAATGGTTAATCAGGGGTGACGGCATGGCCGAACAATTGAACGATCGCGAGGGTTCCGGCCTGGCCGACAAGCTCATGCAATATCTCCCGGCGCGCTTCCGCCCGGGCACGGCGGTGGTGCCGGTGGTGCGGCTGTCGGGCGTGATCGGCGCGGTGACGCCGCTGCGTCCGGGCATGACGCTCGCCGGCGTCGCGCGGGTGCTGGAGCGGGCGTTTTCGATTCGGAACGCCAAGGCGGTGGCGCTGGTGATCAACTCGCCCGGCGGCTCGCCGGTGCAGTCGCGCCAGATCTATCTGCGCATCAAGCAGCTCGCGGCCGAGAAGAAGCTGAAGGTTTTGGTGTTCGTCGAGGACGTCGCGGCGTCGGGCGGCTACATGATCGCCTGCGCGGGCGACGAGATCTTTTGCGATCCGTCCTCGATCCTCGGCTCGATCGGCGTGGTCGGCGGCAGCTTTGGTTTCCAGGAAGCGATCAAGCGGCTCGGCATCGAGCGGCGGCTTTACACGGCCGGCGCGCACAAGGCGATGCTCGATCCGTTCCTGCCCGAAAACCCCGACGACGTGGCGAAGCTGAAGGCGCTCCAGCGCGAGATCCACCAGATCTTCATTTCGCTGGTGAAGGAGAGCCGCGGCGCGCGGCTGAAGGGCACCGACGACACCCTGTTCACCGGCGAGTACTGGGCCGGCGACAGCTCGATCGCGCTGGGGCTCGCCGACGGGATCGGCGATCTCCGCTCAACTCTTCGTGCCCGCTATGGCGAGAAGGTTCTCACCCCCGTGATCGCACAGCCGAGTGGGCTGCTGTCCGGCCTTTTGGGGCGGAAATCGCCCGGCGCGGGCCAGCTTTCGGCCCTGGAATCAATGGTGGGGCTGCCGGATGAGCTGATCTCGGCGATCGAAACGCGCGCGATTTGGGCGAAATTCGGGTTCTAGGCGACGCCCTCCCGCGCCATTTGGTCCGGCCCGAGCCAATTGCGGCGCGGCCCGGTCTGCGCGAGAATGCGCGTGGGGGCTGAGCACTAGACAAGGATCGACAGATGCCGCCGTTCGTCGCTTTCGCGGGCGTCCTGGGCGGGCTTGCCGTGGTCCGCTGGGCCTACAAGACCGCTGTCCGGATCAACCAGGAGCTGGAGGAGATGCGCCTCTCGCGCGTCGCCGAGGCCGCCCATATGGGGCACATCCAGACCCTGAAGCAGGATCCCGTGACCGGAGCTTATCGGCCGGGTTAGCCGCGTCTTTCCATACGCCGTCATCCCGGGGCGATGCGACGCATCGAACTATGGTGCGCAATTGCGCACCTGAGAATCTCGAGATTCCGGGTTCGCCCTTCGGGCGCCCCGGAATGACGCCATTTGCCCCTTTGCCTTGATTCCCAACCCCGCCGTCGATACGGTCCCGCGCGATTCAAAACCCCCCGCGAGAGCCCGATCTGACGATGGACGCCTCATTGCCCGCCCATATGCGCCCGGAACGCTCGTTCCAGGGCTTCATCCTCGCGCTCCAGCGGTTCTGGGCCGAGCAGGGCTGCGTGATCCTGCAGCCCTACGACATGGAGATGGGCGCGGGTACTTTCCATCCGGCGACCACCCTTCGCGCGCTCGGGCCAAAACCCTGGAACGCGGCCTATGTGCAGCCCTCGCGCCGGCCCAAGGACGGCCGCTACGGCGAGAACCCGAACCGGATGCAGCACTATTACCAGTTCCAGGTGATCATGAAGCCGTCGCCGCCGAACCTTCAGGAGCTGTACCTGAAGTCGCTCGCCGCCATCGGCATCGATTCCGCCGTGCACGACATCCGCTTCGTCGAGGACGACTGGGAGAGCCCGACGCTGGGCGCCTGGGGCTTGGGATGGGAGTGCTGGTGCGACGGCATGGAAGTCAGCCAGTTCACCTATTTCCAGCAGGTCGCCGGCTTCGAATGCGCGCCGGTCGCGGGCGAGCTCACCTACGGGCTCGAGCGCCTCGCGATGTATGTGCAGGGCGTCGACCGCGTCTACGACCTCAATTTCAACGGCCGCGACGGCGACGCCAAGGTCACCTATGGCGACGTCTTCCTCCAGGCCGAGCGGGAGTACTCGAAGCACAACTTCGAAGTTGCCGACACCGCGATGTTGTTCGAGCAGTTCAAGATGGCTGAAGCGGCCTGCAGAAAATATCTCGATGCGGGCTGGAAGGACGGCAAGCGCGAGGCGCATCTGATGGCGCTGCCCGCCTATGACCAGTGCATCAAGGCGAGCCACGTCTTCAACCTGCTCGATGCCCGCGGCGTGATCTCCGTGACCGAGCGGCAGAGCTACATTCTTCGCGTGCGCGAGCTGGCAAAGGCCTGCGGCGAGGCGTGGATACATACTGAAGCGGGCGGAGCGGCCTGATGCCCGAATTGTTGCTGGAACTGTTCTCGGAAGAAATCCCCGCGCGCATGCAGGCCAAGGCGGCCGACGATCTGCGCCGCATGGTCACCGACAAGCTCGTCGCCGAAGGCCTCGTCTACGAAGGCGCAAAGGCGTTCGCGACGCCGCGCCGCCTCGCGCTCACCGTGCACGGAATCCCTGCGCGTCAGCCCGACCTGAAGACCGAACGGCGCGGACCGAAAATGGGCGCGCCAGAGGCGGCCGTGCAGGGCTTTCTGAAAGCGACAGGTCTGGCATCGCTCGACGAAGCCAAGATCCAGCGCGACCCGAAGGGCGACTTCTACATCGCGCTGATCGAGAAGCCCGGGCGCCCGGCGATCGACGTGCTGGCCGAGATTCTGCCGGTGATCATCCGCACCTTCCCCTGGCCGAAATCGATGCGCTGGGGCGCGCGCTCGGGAAAACCGGGATCGCTGAGCTGGGTGCGTCCGCTGCATGCGATCACCGCAACCTTCGGACTTGAAACCGAAGAGCCCGATGTCGTGACATTCTCGGTGGATGGCATCGAGACCGGCCAGACCACCTATGGCCATCGCTTCATGGCGCCGGCCGCGATCCAGGTGCGCCGCTTCGAGGATTACGAGGCCAAGCTGAAGGCCGCCAAAGTCATTCTCGATCCGCAGGCGCGCAAGGACATCATCCTCGCCGACGCCAAGGAGCTGGCGTTCGCGCAAGGCCTCGAGCTGGTCGAGGATCAGGTGCTGCTGGATGAGGTCTCAGGCCTCGTCGAATGGCCGGTCGTCATGATGGGATCGTTCGAGAAGGAATATCTCGCGATCCCCGAAGAGGTGATCCGCGCCACCATCCGCAACAACCAGAAGTGCTTCGTCGTCAGGGATGCCAAGACGGGCAAGCTGACCAACAAGTTCGTCCTCACCGCCAATATCGAGGCGCCCGACGGCGGCAAGACCATCGTCGCCGGCAACGAACGCGTCATCCGCCCACGGCTGTCGGATGCGAAGTTCTTCTACGAGACCGATCTGAAGACCAAGCTGGAAGACCGGCTGCCGAAGTTCGAGCAGATCGTGTTCCACGAGAAGCTCGGCACACAGGCCGAGCGCATCAAGCGCATCGAACGCTTGGCCGCCGAGATCGCGCCGCTGGTCGGCGCCGACGTCGCCAAGACGACCCGCGCCGCGCATCTGGCGAAGGCGGATTTGCTGACCGAAGTCGTCGGCGAATTCCCTGAGGTGCAGGGCCTGATGGGCAAGTATTACGCGCTGGCGCAGGGCGAGGATGCCTCTGTCGCAGCTGCTTGCGAGGAGCACTACAAGCCGCAGGGCCCCGCAGATCGCGTGCCGACCGATCCGGTCAGCGTTGCGGTGGCGCTTGCCGACAAGATCGATACGCTCGTCGGCTTCTGGGCGATCGACGAGAAGCCGACGGGATCGAAGGACCCGTATGCGCTGCGTCGCGCGGCGCTGGGTGTGATCAGGTTGATCACCGAGAACGCGCTGCGGTTTTCGATCTTGAAGAACGCTTGGTCGGCAATGTCCGGATTTCCAAGCAAGGCGATCGCAGTTGATGGCGCAAAACTTCCGAGTGATCTGCTTGCCTTCTTCGCCGACCGCCTCAAGGTCCAGCTCCGCGAGCAGGGCGCGCGTCACGATCTCGTCGACGCCGTGTTCGCGCTCGGTGGCCAGGACGACCTGCTGATGATTGTCCGCCGCGTCGAGGCGCTCGGCAAATTCCTCGAGTCTGACGACGGCAAGAATTTGCTCGCCGGCATCAAGCGCGCCAGCAACATCCTCGGCATCGAGGAGAAAAAAGACAAGCGCACGTTCGACGGCGCACCCGATGCTGCGCTCTATAGCCTCGGCGAGGAGAAGGCGCTGGCGAAGGCGATTGGCGAAGTGCAGGCAGAAGCCAGCGCCGCCGTCGCCAAGGAAGATTTTGCTGCCGCCATGAGCGCGATGGCAAAACTGCGTCCGCCGGTCGATGCGTTCTTCGACAAGGTCCGCGTCAACGATGATGATCCAAAGGTGCGCGAAAACCGCCTCAAGCTGCTCAACGAAATCCGCAGCGCCACGCGCGCGGTGGCGGATTTTTCCAAGATCCAGGATTGATCTCGTGCCCCGGACGCAGCGCAGCGCGCCGCCTCTTCGCGGCGTGATGCGCTGCTGAGCCGGGGCCCATGCCGCCGCGTGCTCGTAGCTTCTGGGTCCCGGGTCGCGCTTCGCTTGCCCGGGACACGAGAGAAAAAAGCCCCACCCGGTGGGGGAAGACCGGGCAGGGCCTGATGTCCGCTACTACGCGATGCGCGCCAAGCCTGAATCGGCGCGCCGGACATCGAGTTGAACTGATTTAGTCGAGCACCTCGACAATGCGCCGCGAGCGCGGCTCGACCAGCACGGTCTCGCCGTTCACGACGGTGTAGCGATAGGTCGTCGCGCCGAAACGTTGCGGCACGTCATAATAAGTGATGCCGGCTTCGGGTAAGGTGGCACCGACCACGACGCGATCCGGGACAGTGAAGGCTGGAACGCGCTCCTGGACGACATATTGACGAAACGCCGGCCGCTGTTCGACCGCGATGGACGGGCCGCCATCGACCACGACGGGCGCGCGCCCAACCGTGACGCTGGATTGCGCAGACGCTGCGATCGGCGTCCCGAGCGCAACGCCAAGCGCTGTGAGGGCGAGAATCCTGTTCCGCATGGGCAACTCCTTCGAAGTGATTTCAGCCGGCGCCAGTGGCGCGACCGGTTGCCAATGCATGCGACTTGGCAATGTTCCGGGAAAAGCGCAGCCACATTCGCGGCAATTTCGGGCAGTTTTCGCGAAGCGCGGAACCCGCGCGCGCCCTCACGCGTCTCTACCCGCGGAACCGGGTCCGCTATGATCCGCCCGCGATTCGCCTTTGCTCTACCCAAGCCTGGAAAAACAGTTCATGCACATCACCGTCGCCCACATTTCGCCGATCCTGTCGCTGCTTGCGGGCGTGCTCATCCTGATCATGCCGCGCCTCCTCAACCTGATCGTCGCGATCTTTCTCATCATAAATGGTGCGATCGGGCTCGGATTGTTGAAGTGGCTCCATCTCTAGGCCTTCATTTTCCGGAACTCTTCGACTTGCGCGACCCTGCCCAAAGTGGTGTAAGGCGCGCGATTTCCCATTCCTCTCGCAGGTTGTGTGCAAGCTATGGCCAAAGCCGCCTCGAAGCCCAATAAAACTCCAGCGAAAATGCCAGCGAAATCAAAGTCCTCCGCCACGGCCAAAGCCGCGCCGGCGGCCCGCAAGGTGCTTGCCAAGAGCGCCCCGAAGCCGGTCGCCAAACCCGCTGCCAAACCCGCTGCCAAGCCGGCCACGAAGCCTGCCGCGAAGGCCGCGACCAAGTCGGTTGCGCCGAAGGTTGCCGCCAAGGCAGCACCAGCCAAGGCAGCACCAGCCAAAGCAGCTCCAGCCAAGGCAGCGCCAGCCGTGATCAAGGCCGGCAAGTGGGTCTTCACGTTCGGTGACGGCAAGGCCGAGGGCAAATCCGAGCTGCGCGACCTGCTCGGCGGCAAGGGCGCCAACCTCGCCGAGATGGCCAATCTGGGGCTGCCGGTGCCTCCGGGCTTCACCATCCCGACCTCGGTTTGCACCTATTTCTACGCGCACGACAAAACCTATCCGAAGGAATTGCAGTCGCAGGTTGAGAAGGCGCTGGACTATGTCGGCAAGTTGACCGGCAAGATCTTCGGCGATGCCAAGAACCCGCTGCTGGTGTCCGTGCGCTCCGGCGCGCGCGCCTCGATGCCGGGCATGATGGACACCGTGCTCAATCTCGGCCTCAACGACCAGACCGTGGAAGCGTTGTCCGAACTGTCGGGCGACCGCCGCTTCGCCTATGACAGCTATCGCCGCTTCATCACCATGTATTCCGACGTGGTGCTCGGTTTCGAGCATCATCACTTCGAGGAAATCCTCGACACCTTCAAGGACAGCCAGGGCTACACGCTCGACACCGATCTGTCCGCCGAGGACTGGGTCGACCTGGTCGGCAAGTACAAGGATGCGGTCGCACGCGAGACGGGCAGGGATTTTCCGCAGGATCCGCACGACCAGCTCTGGGGCGCGATCGGAGCTGTGTTTTCATCCTGGATGAACGCGCGTGCGGTGACCTACCGCAAGCTGCATGACATTCCGGAATCCTGGGGCACCGCGGTCAACGTGCAGGCCATGGTGTTCGGCAACATGGGCGAGACGTCGGCGACCGGCGTTGCCTTCACCCGCAACCCCTCGACCGGCGAGAGCAAGCTCTACGGCGAGTTCCTGATCAACGCGCAGGGCGAGGACGTGGTGGCGGGCATCCGCACGCCGCAGGACATCACCGAAGAGGCGCGCAAGGAATCCGGCTCCGACAAGGCGTCGATGGAAGCGGCGATGCCGGAGGCCTTCAAGGAGCTGACGCGGATCTACACGCTGCTCGAGAAGCACTACCGCGACATGCAGGACATGGAGTTCACGGTCGAGCAGGGCAAGCTGTGGATGCTCCAGACCCGCGGCGGCAAGCGCACCGCCAAGGCGGCGCTGCGCATCGCGGTCGAGCTTGCCAATGAGGGCCTGATCACCAAGAAGGAAGCGGTGATGCGGATCGATCCGGCCTCGCTGGATCAACTGCTGCATCCGACCATCGATCCCAACGCCAAGCGCGACGTGATCGCGACCGGCCTGCCGGCCTCGCCTGGAGCTGCCTCCGGCGAGATCGTGTTCTCCTCGGATGAAGCGGCCAAGCTCCAGGGCGACGGACGCAAGGTCATCCTGGTCCGCATCGAGACCAGCCCCGAGGACATCCACGGCATGCATGCCGCCGAAGGCATCTTGACCACCCGTGGCGGCATGACCTCCCACGCCGCCGTGGTCGCGCGCGGCATGGGCAAGCCCTGCGTCTCCGGCTGCGGCACCATCCGCGTCGATTACGGCCGCGGCACCATGAGCATCGGTTCGCGCACCTTCAAGACCGGCGACGTCATCACCATCGACGGCTCGCTCGGCCAGGTGCTGGCCGGCCGCATGCCGATGATCGAGCCGGAGCTCTCCGGCGAGTTCGGCACGCTGATGAAATGGGCCGATCAGGTCCGCAAGATCGGCGTCCGCGTCAACGGGGATACGCCGGAGGACGCCCGCACCGCGATCAAGTTCGGCGCGGAAGGCATCGGCCTGTGCCGCACCGAGCACATGTTCTTCGAGGAGACGCGCATCCGCACGGTGCGCGAGATGATCCTCTCCGAGGACGAGCAGTCGCGCCGCGCCGCGCTGGCAAAACTGCTGCCGATGCAGCGCGCCGACTTCGTCGAGCTGTTCGAGATCATGAAGGGCCTGCCCGTCACGATCCGTTTGCTCGATCCGCCGCTGCACGAGTTCCTGCCGCACACCCATGCCGAGGTCGAGGAAGTGGCGCGCGCCATGAACACCGATCCGCGGCGTCTGGCCGACCGCGCGCGCGAGCTGTCGGAGTTCAATCCGATGCTCGGCTTCCGCGGCTGCCGCATCGCGATCGCCTATCCGGAGATCGCCGAGATGCAGGCGCGTGCGATCTTCGAAGCCGCCGTCGAGGCCGAGAAGCGCACCGGCAAGGCCGTCGGCCTCGAGGTGATGGTGCCGCTGATCGCGACCAAGATGGAGCTCGACCTCGTCAAGGCGCGCATCGACGCCACCGCGAAGGCGGTGATGCAACACACCAACACCAAGATCGCCTATCAGGTCGGCACCATGATCGAGCTGCCGCGGGCCTGTCTGCTCGCGGCCGAGATCGCGGAATCGGCGGAGTTCTTCTCCTTCGGCACCAACGATCTGACGCAAACCACCTACGGCATCAGCCGCGACGACGCCGCGAGCTTCCTCGGGACCTACGTGTCCAAGGGCATCCTTCCGGTCGATCCCTTCGTGGCGCTCGACCAGGAAGGCGTCGGCGAGCTGGTCAAGATCGGCGTCGCGCGCGGCCGCAAGACGCGCGCCTCGCTCAAGGTCGGCATCTGCGGCGAGCACGGCGGCGATCCCGCCTCGGTCGCCTTCTGTCACGCGATCGGCCTCGACTACGTCTCCTGCTCGCCCTACCGCGTCCCGATCGCGCGCCTCGCCGCCGCGCAGGCCGCGCTCGGCAAGGCCGTCGCGAGCCAGGCGTAAGCCGAAGCGCAGCAGGATTGAGTTGAGAGAGGCGGGGCTTTGGCCCCGCCTCTTTCATTTGAGACACTGGTGTTGTTGCGAGTGCTAACCACACACTCGCTGTCATCGCCCGCGAAGGCGGGCGATCCAGTACGCCGAGACGGCTGTGATGAACCGATGAGCCGCGGCGTACTGGATGCCCCGCCTTCGCGGGGCATGACAGCGGATGTTGTTGCAACAACGGGAACTCATCACGCGTCCCGTAATGATACGTGCGCGCAAGGGTTCCTTCACCATTCGCGTTGACCGCTTGTTTACCGTTTCACGTCGGCGGAAATTTACCAAGGCACGCAATCGCCCCGTGAAAACACCTGCGATTGCTTGTGTGTGCCGCGTGCGCAACGTCGATTAACGCCCCGGCAACCTAAATTAGATACTCACGATAAAGATCGAATTGCACGGATGTACTGCGGTTCGATTTTTCTGGCGTAAGCGTAGCGTGAGCGTATCGATGTTTGTGTTGCGTAACCATCCGAAGGGCGCGCGGTTCGCGTCCTTCGGCATCGGTCTCTGCATCTTCGCATTGATGCCGAGAGAGACCGGCTATCAGGACATTGCTTCGCTGCTGGCGCGTCAGCCCGGCGTCGCCGAGCGCTGGCAGAAGCAGGTGTTTTCCGCGGCGTCCTCCATCCAGCTCGCCACCTACAGCTTTGCCCGCCCGATCGGCACGTCGGTTCCGCAGAGCGCGATGGTTCGCCTCGCGAGCCTCGACGGCCGCGACATCACCGGAACCGTCACGCGCAATCCGACGCTCCAGGCGCCGACGCGTTACCAGGCCTCCGACTTTCCCAAGGTCGATCGCTCCATGAAGGGTGATCGCCTCGCAACCGTTGCACCCACGCAGGCCCCCGAGACGGCGGCGCCGTCCGTTGCTCCTGCGCAGCCGGATCCTGCGACATCCAACAGCTCGGTGTTCGGCGCCAAGACCGTCGCGTTACCGCAAGCCATGTCGCCGGAGTCCGCGGCCGCGCTCGATCCCGAGCTCGCGGAAGCGCTGCGCGCGCCGCCCCTGCCGCAATATTCCAGCGCGCCCCAGGCCAGCGACACCGCGCGCTCGCTCGCGGTTCAGCCACTCGAGGCGTTGAAGCGGGCCGCCGCGCCGGCGGCGCCGCCGCGCGATCCCTTCAGCGTCAAGACCTCGAACCTGTTCTTCGGCAGCTCCTCGCTCGGCGGCTCGCTCGAGAGCATCGAGAGCTGGCAGCCCGGTGCCGAGCCGTTGATCGTGATGCCGGATCCCGACATGAAGGTGACGGCCTCGCTGACGCCGCCGTCGGAGGACATTGCCAAGGACATCGAGAGCGGCGAGAGCGTCGCGCCCAAGGGCGAGGTCAACGCCGACAACCAGCGCGCCAGATCGCCGGCCGAGCGGCTCGCGCTCGACGACAAGTCGCGCGCCAAGTCCGAGAAGTGCCTGGCCGAAGCCGTCTATTTCGAAGCCCGCGGCGAAGCGGTGCGCGGCCAGATCGCAGTCGCGCAGGTCGTGATGAACCGCGTGTTCTCCGGCAAATATCCCGACACCGTGTGCGGCGCGGTCTATCAGAACAAGCACCGCCATTTCGCCTGCCAGTTCACCTTCGCCTGCGACAACAACGCCGACGTGATCCGCGAGCCCGAGATGTGGGAACGCGCCAAGAAGATTTCGAAGGCGATGCTCGACGGCCAGATCTGGCTGCCCGAAGTCGGCAAATCCACCCACTACCACGCCTATTGGGTGCGTCCGTCCTGGGTCGCCGAGATGAAGAAGATGTACAAGACCGGCGTCCACACCTTCTACCGGCCGCGCAACTGGGGCGACGGCAGCGAGGAACCGAGCTGGGGCACGCCGGCGCAGACCGCCGCGCTCTCGGCCGAGCTCGCCCAGGAAGCCAGGAGCTCCGCCGAGATGGGCGTGAGCGAGCGACGGTAGTCTTCCTTACCTCTCCCCGCTTGCGGGGAGAGGTCGGATCGCTTTAGCGATCCGGGTGAGGGGTACAGGTCTCTCGACAATCGCATTTGCGGAGAGAGGCCCCTCACCCCAACCCTCTCCCCGTAAGAACGGGGGGAGGGAGTAGACCGCCTCACGCCGCGATATCCAGCGCGCAGTCGAAATTCGCCGCCGAATGCGTCAGTGCGCCCGCCGACGCGTAGTCGACGCCGGTCGCCGCGATGGCCGCGATCGACTCCAGCGTGACGCCACCGGACGCCTCCAGCGCGACGCGGCCCTCCGAAAGCCGCACCGCTTCGCGCAGCGTCGCGACGTCCATGTTGTCGAGCAGCACGGCGTCGGCAAATCCGGTGTCGAGCACCTCGCGCAATTGCGCCAGCGTGTCCACCTCGATCTCGATCTTGACGAGATGGCCGGCATGGGCGCGGGCGCGCTCCAGCACGGGGCGGATGCCGCCGGCGACCGCGATGTGGTTGTCCTTGATCAGGATCGCATCGTCGAGGCCGAAGCGGTGGTTGAAGCCGCCGCCGCAGCGCACCGCATATTTCTCCAGCGCCCGCAATCCCGGCGTCGTCTTGCGCGTGCAGCAGATGCGCATTCTTGTGCCTTCGGTTCGCGCCACATAGTCCGCCGTCAGCGTTGCGACGCCGGACAGCCGGCCGACGAAATTCAGCGCGGTCCGCTCCGCCGTGAGAATGGCGCGCGCCGGGCCCGAGATCGTCAGCACGTGCTGCCCGCGGGCGACGCGCGCGGCGTCGCGGACTTGTGCGCGCACCTCGATGTCGGGCGAGAGCTTTTGCAGCGTCGCCAGCGCCAGCGGCAATCCGGCGATCACGCCAGACTGGCGCGCGACCAGGATCGCTTGCGCTTTTGTTGCTTCGGGAATTGTCGCGAGTGAGGTGATATCGCCGGCGCGGCCGAGATCCTCATCGAGCGCGCGATGCACGGCCTCGTCGATCGCGAGCGGGGACAGGAAGGCATCGGGATTGAGCAGAGAGGTCGGGGTGATCATCGAAGGCTCCATCAGGCGATCATGGGTTGCGCGGTGCGCGGCAGCGGGCGGTCGATGAGGCTTTCCGCCACCTCGCGCGCCGCAGTGAGCGTGGTCATGGTTCGTTGCGCGAGCGCAGGCACGTCCGCCGGATGGTCGGAGCGGAAATGCGCGCCGCGGCTCTCGCGCCGCGTCCAGGCCGCGGCGGCGACGAGCAGGGCTGCCGCCGCCATGTTGCGGAGTGCGATGCTTGTTGCCTCGCGCTCGAGCGTGGCAAAGCTGCGTACCGCCTCCGCAAGTCCGTCACCGTCGCGGATCACGCCCACGCGCGCGCTCATCATGGCGCGGAGGCGCTTTGCGACCGCAGCATCCGGCGCGCCGCCGCGCGGCGTCACCAGCGCGTCGGGGAGGCGGGCAGGCGAGGGGATCGCGCGGCCGGCGATGTCGTCGGCGATGCGCGCGGCGTAGACTACCGCCTCCAGCAGCGAATTCGAAGCGAGCCGGTTGGCGCCATGCGCGCCCGTGGACGATACCTCACCGCCGGCCCAGAGGCCGTCGATCGAGCTGCGGCCGCGGTCGTCGACCGCGATGCCGCCCATGTGGTAGTGCGCGGCCGGCGCGATCGGGATGACTTGCGTGGCGGGATCGATGCCGGCGGCGATGCAGCTTGCATGCACGGTTGGAAATTTTTCGGCGAAGCGTGCGCCCAGCGCCTCCCGCGCGTCGAGGAAGGCGCCGCGCCCGGCCGCAATCTCGGCAAACACGCCGCGGGCCACGATGTCGCGCGGCGCGAGTTCGGCGAGCGGATGACGCGCCAGCATGAAACGCTCACCATTGGCGTTGATCAGCGTCGCGCCTTCGCCGCGCAGCGCCTCGGTCGCAAGCGGCGCCGGATCGCGGCCGACCATGATCGCGGTCGGGTGGAACTGCACGAATTCGGGGTCGGCGATCACTGCGCCGGCCCGCGCCGCGATCGCAAGGCCCGATCCGCTGGCCTCGACCGGATTGGTTGTGACGCCATAAAGATGGCCGATGCCGCCGGTTGCGAGCACCACCGCGCGGGAGGCCATCATCGTCGGTCTCGCTGAAAAATTGCCGGCCTCGCGCAGCTGAAGACCGGTGACGGCGCCGTCCTCCGTCAGCAGCGCTTCGGCGACAAAGCCTTCGATCACGCGGATCGACGGCGTGCGGCGCACGGCTTCGCTCAGCGCCGCGATGATCGCGGCGCCGGCTCCATCGCCGCGGACATGCACGATGCGCCGCGCCGAATGCGCGGCCTCGCGCCCCACGGCGAGCCTGCCTTCGAGATCGCGGTCGAACGGCACGCCGTAAGCCAACAGATCGTGAATCCGCGGGCCGGCCTCGCGCGCGATCCCGAGCGCGATCGCTTCGTCGACGATGCCGCCGCCGACGGCGACGGTGTCGGCGGCGTGTGCCTCGGCACTGTCACCCTCGGCCACCGCGGCTGCGATGCCGCCTTGCGCCCATGCGGACGATGCGCCCTGTCCGAGCGGCGCCGCCGCAATCAGCGTCACCGGCCGCGGCGCGAGTTTCAGCGCGCAGAACAGGCCCGCGAGGCCGCCGCCGACRATGACGACGTCGTCGCTAGAGCGGGTGAGGTTGTGGATGTTGTTTGTTGTCATGGCTTTCTCCAAGCTCTCAACCGTCGTCCCGGCGAAGGCCGGGACCCATACTCCGCGGCAGCAGTTGTTGGCTGAGCCGTTCGACGCTGACCTTTGCAACCACGCCGTTCGGTGGTTATGGGTCCCGGCCTTCGCCAGGACGACAGCTGTGTTTGCTGTTGCTTGTTGCTCAATTCTTCAGATTGATCATTCGCTCGACCGATCGCCTTGCGCGCTCGGCGATGGCCGGGTCGATCGTCACTTCCTCGCCAAGCGTCAGCAGGCTGTCCAGAATATTGGCGAGCGTGATGCGCTTCATGTGCGGGCAGAGATTGCAGGGCCGCAGCATTTCGACGTCCGGCAGCTCGGCGCGTACATTGTCGGCCATCGAGCATTCCGTGATCATCACGAGCCGCCGCGGCCGCTTCTCGCGCACCCAGTTGATCATGTGCGCGGTTGAGCCGGTGAAATCGGCTTCCGCCAGCACGTCAGGCGGACATTCGGGATGCGCGATGATCTGCACGGACGGATCGGCCTCGCGAAGCTCGCGCAGCTCCGCAGCCTTGAAGCGCTCGTGGACCTCGCAGGCGCCTTTCCAGGCG
Organism: Bradyrhizobium sp. P5_C12; assembly: GCF_054049735.1. Lineage (NCBI taxonomy): Bacteria > Pseudomonadati > Pseudomonadota > Alphaproteobacteria > Hyphomicrobiales > Nitrobacteraceae > Bradyrhizobium > Bradyrhizobium sp. P5_C12. The sequence goes on along the minus strand of NZ_JBFULU010000045.1, from coordinate 34,809 downwards.
ATGATCTTCACGTCGGTCTTGGAGGCCACATAAGTCGCGAGATAGCGGTCGGGCAGGAAGATCACGCTTGGCGCGTTCAGGCTCTCGACCACCTGCACCGCGTTCGACGAGGTGCAGCAGATGTCGACCTCGGCCTTCACCTCCGCCGACGTGTTGACATAGGCAACCACCGGCACGCCGGGAAATTTTTCGCGCAACAGCCGCACGTCGGCGCCGGTGATGCTGGCCGCGAGCGAGCAGCCGGCACGCGAGTCCGGGATCAGCACGGTCTTGTCCGGGTTGAGAAGTTTCGAGGTCTCCGCCATGAAGTGCACGCCGCATTGCACGATGATGTCGGCCTTCACCTTGGTGGCCTCGACCGCGAGCTGGAGCGAGTCGCCGCCGATGTCGGCGACGCAGTGAAAGATCTCCGGCGCCTGGTAGTTGTGCGCGAGGATCACCGCGCCCCGCGCCGTCTTCAGCTCGTTGATCGCCTTGATCGTCGGCGCCATCAGCGGCCACTCGATCGATGGGATCACGTGCTTCACCCGCTCGTAGAGATGCGCGGTGGCCCGCTCGACCTCCGGCGTCCATGCCAGCGACGGCATCGGCAGCGCGGACCTGGTCCGCGCCGGGGCGGGGCGAGGGGCGGTGATTTGGCCCTTCGGCCGGTTGGCAAAGTCGTCGGGGCCGTAAATTCCAGTGATCGGCATCGAAGCCTCCCGTGCATGTCTTGATATGCCTATATATGCTCATAATGAGTATATATAGAGCCCGAGAAATCCGGCCGAGAGGCCGGGTCCGATTTCAGCAGCGCTCAAATATGCTCAGTCTGAGTAAATCAAAGATAACACGCCGGGGCGGGAGCCGCTAGATCCTGCCGCACACATTCTCGTCATGGCGCGTTCGCCTTGGCGCGGGCGCCCGTCGTCGGGCGAGGTCTCGGGGAAATGCAATGCTCCCGCGAGAGCTCTTCGTGGAACGCAACCATTTTTGACTTGGGATTTTCATGCATTTGCATTAAACGGCTGACCTTGCGGTGCCTGTTCCGGATCCGCCAACGACAGATGAGGAAGTGCATGTCGACACAAGTGGGCGAGCTCGGTCCGCACTCACGTTCCTCCACCTGGCGCACGCCGGCCGTCATCATCCTCTGCGGCTGCGCCATCGGCATGCTGGGTTTCGGCCCGCGCTCGGCGCTCGGCTTCTTCGTCCAGCCGATGAGCCACGAGTTCAGCTGGGGCCGCGACGTGTTTGGCCTGGCCATCGCCTTTCAGAATTTGCTGTGGGGATTGGGCCAGCCGTTGGCCGGCGCGGTCGCCGACCGCTTCGGCCTGTTCCGCGTGATGTGCGTGGGTGCTCTGCTCTATGCCGGCGGCCTGTTGCTGATGCGCTACTCGTCGACGCCGCTGTCGCTGAACATCGGCGCGGGCGTGATGGTGGGCTTTGGCCTTGCCGGCTGTTCGTTCAATCTGGTGCTGTCGGCGTTCAGCAAGCTCCTGCCGGCCGAGAAGCGCGGGCTTGCGCTCGGCGCCGGCACTGCGGCGGGCTCGTTCGGCCAGTTCCTGTTCGCGCCGATCGGTGTGGCGCTGATCGACAATTTCGGCTGGCAGCAGGCGCTCACCGTCTTCGCCTTTCTGATGCTGCTGATCATTCCGCTGTCGCTGGCGCTCGCGACGCCGCCGGTTGACAGCTCCGCGAGTAAGGCGCCAGCCGACCAGCAGTCCTTCACCAAGGCGCTCGCCGAGGCCTTTGGCCATCGCTCCTACGTGCTGCTCGTGCTCGGCTTCTTCACCTGCGGCTTCCAGCTCGCATTCATCACGGTTCACCTGCCGGCCTTCCTGGTCGACAATGGCATCTCGGCGCAGACCGGCGGCTGGGTCATCGCCGCGATCGGCCTGTTCAACATCATCGGCTCGCTGAGCGTCGGCTACCTCCAGAACTCCCTGCCCAAGCGCTACATCCTCTCCGCGATCTATCTTACCCGTGCGCTCGCGACGCTCGCCTTCATCTCGTTCCCGATCACGCCGTTCTCGGCGATCGCGTTCGGTGCGATCTCCGGCCTGACCTGGCTGTCGACGGTGCCGCCGACGTCTGCCCTGGTGGCGCTGATGTTCGGCACGCGCTGGCTTGCGACGCTCTATGGCTTCGCCTTTGTCAGCCACCAGGTCGGCGGCTTCCTCGGCGTCTGGCTCGGCGGCATCGTGTTCGAGCGCTTCGGTTCCTACACGCCGATCTGGTGGCTCTCGATCCTGTTCGGCGTGCTGTCGGCGCTGATCAATCTCCCGATCGTGGAGAAACCCGTTGCACGGGCGGTTGCGCAGCCGGCCTGATCGGCTAAACATCCCCTGAAACAAAGTCAGGGAGTTCAGTCGTGGCCACATTCAAGGCGATCCGGATCGACAAGGCGGACAAGGGCACCACAGCCGCGCTCACGCAGTTCGACGAAGCCGAGCTGATGAACGGCGACGTCACCGTGCGCGTGGAATGGTCGACGCTGAACTATAAGGATGGCCTCGCGCTCACCGGCAAGGCGCCGGTGGTGCGCCGTTTTCCGATGATTGCCGGGATCGACTTCGCCGGCACCGTCGAGCAGTCCTCACATCCGCAGTGGAAGGCGGGCGACAAGGTCGTCTGCACCGGCTGGGGCATGGGCGAGACCCATCTCGGCGCCTATGCCGAGAAGGCACGGGTGAAGGGTGACTGGCTGGTCGCCCTGCCGCAGGGCCTGTCGGCGCGCGACGCCATGGCGATCGGCACTGCCGGTTTCACCGCAATGCTCTCGGTGCTGGCGCTGGAGAAGCACGGCCTGTCGCCGAAGAGCGGCCCCGTTGTGGTGACGGGCGCGGCCGGCGGCGTCGGCTCGGTCGCGACCGCCGTGCTGTCCAAGCTCGGCTATCACGTCATCGCCTCGACCGGCCGCGCATCGGAAGCGGACTATCTGAAAGAGATCGGTGCTGCCGAAGTGATCGACCGCAATGAATTGTCGGCGGCGGCCAAGCCGCTCGCCAAGGAGCGCTGGGCCGGTGGGGTCGACAGCGTCGGCTCGACCACGCTCGCCAACCTGCTGTCGATGACGAAATACGGCGGGGCGATCGCGGCCTGCGGTCTGGCGGCCGGCATGGACCTGCCGTCCTCGGTCGCGCCGTTTATTTTGCGCGGGGTGTGCCTTCTCGGCATCGATTCCATGATGTGCCCGATCGAACCGCGGCGGGCCGCCTGGCAGCGCCTGGCGTCCGATCTGGATCGGACGAAACTATCTGAAATCACTACGGAAATTCCTCTCGATGAGGTTTCCGGATGGGGCGCCAAAATTCTGGCCGGCCAGGTCCGCGGCCGCATCGTGGTAAAAATTCTCTAACGGCGTTCAGACTTTACCAACCAAGCTGCTTCAATGTCGCCACTGTTAGTATGGTAAGCAGCGGGTAAAGACATCAGGCATCGCCCGCTGCATGGGGTTCGTCGGAGTAAGAGCATGCTTGCGCGTTTTGTATTGGGGGCCGTCACGGCGGCAGTAACGGTTGCGCCGGCCATTGCCGGAAGCATGAATGCCGATGAAGCCCGTCGCTTCGTTGCCGGCAAGGTGTTTGCCTTCACCTGTTTCGACGGCACCCGCGGCGCGGGCCGCATTCTCGACGATCTCGGCGCTGCCGGCGCGGTGCAGTTCTCCGGCGCCGGTCCCACCCGCCACCTCCGTCTTCCCGGCAACACGCTCCAGATCCGCGGCCAGAACGTCTGCGCCTCGATCAAGGGCATTCCGTTCGAGCCGTGCTTCAATTTGGAGAAGACCGACGACCGCAGCTTCCGCGGCTCGGTGTCGGGCATGGGCTTCGCCTATTGCGACTTCCACCACCAGGGCGGCAACCAAATGCTGATGGCGCGCGCCGTCGCCCGTCCGCGCTCGCTGCGGACCTCGGAGCACACCGGTTCGGTCGGCGGCTCGAACACCGAAATCGCCGCACGCGTTGAAACGCCGCGCGTCGAGAGCACCCGGCTCGAGCCGGTCAAATCGGAAGCCAAATCCGAAATCAGGTCGGAGCCCGCCAGGAACGAAGGCCCCCTCGAGTTGCGCCGCTCGACCGATTGAATTTGACCGCCGCGGCCATCACCGCGCGAACGCCCTGTTGACCATCATCGGTAGCCATCAAGCCGCCGCGCCGTAGTCATACGGACGGCGGCTTTCATGCGTTGGTAGCTGTTCGCGCCCCAGTTTGCGTACGGCCGGGGGGCGCGGCCCGATAAAAGGGTTCAACGATGTCGCTGTACTTCTTCCGCATCAGCACCGGTCGCTACTCCGGCGCCGCCGACCAGCCGTATGAGTTCGAGGACCGCGCCGCTGCGTGGACCGAGATGACCGAGGTCTGCGCCAACCTGCTCGGCACCATCGCGCGCAATCTGAAGCCGAATGCCCAATGGAGCATGGAGCTGCTCGACGAGAACAAGGAGCCGGTGTTTCGCATCAGCCTCGTCGGCGAGAGTGGAAGTTGAAACCAGCGCGACAGCGGGCGGACGTTAACGAATGCCCCGGCTGCAAAATCGCGAAGTGCTCCTTCGCTGCACGTTCCGTATTTGTACCCAGCCCGCGCAGCTCTTGCTTAACGCTAATGAGGAACCTGACCGCTAGCCTTCCCGGCTGTTCACGCGCTTCGTCGCGGCAATTCGTATCCCGGGAAGGTTTCAATGACGCTCATTCAGAATCTGCGAATTGGCACCAAGCTCGCCATCACCTCCGCGCTGACCATCGGGCTCGTGGCGCTGATGATCTTCCTCCAGATGAGCGGCGGCGCCGAGGTCCAGAAACTCAGTAATGGAGCATCTGGACAGCAGTCGATCGCGCAAAACGCTGCGGAAGCGAAGGCGTCGGTCCGCGGGATGCAGATCGGCATTCGTGATATTCTGACTTCATCCTCGCCGGCCGAGATGCAGAAGGCCGTCACCTATTTCAACGACCGCCAGACGGCGGCGCTGAAGTTCGCGGGTGAGATGGCGAAGCTCTCGCGTTCGCCGGAGAACCAAAAGCGGATCGACCGGCTGATCGTGCTGATCGGCAACTTCCAGAAGGGCGAGCAGCAGATCGAGGCGATCCGCAAGCAGGAGCTCGCGCTCGACGGGAAGAACGACGAGGCGGCGAGGCAGCTCGCAAAGCTGACGGCCGAGGTCGGCCGCATCCGCAAGGAAACACTCGGGCCGATCAACGAAGAGATCTCCGAGCTGACCAACGAGATCACCAACTTTGCCAAGCAGAGGAGTGTAGAGACGCGTGCCGAAGCGGAAGTGGAGGTAGCCTCGGTTGCGCGGACATCGCTCGTTACCGGCGTGCTGGTCGCGCTGGTCCTGATCGGCACGTGCATCTTCTCCGTCTTCAGCATCGCGCGACCCATGCGCGCGTTGACGGCGGCGATGGAGAAGCTCGCCGGCGGAGACTTCTCGGTCGTGCTGCCGGGCCTCGGCCGCAAGGACGAGGTCGGCGAGGTCGCCGGTGCCGTCGAGAAATTCAAGATCGTGTCGGAGCAGAAGGCGCGCGAGGAGGCCGAAGCCAAGATCAGGCAGGATCAGGCCGCCGCCGCGCAGCGCAAGGCCGAGATGCACAAGCTCGCCGATAGCTTCGAAGGCGCCGTTGGCGAGATCGTCGGCACGGTGTCGTCGGCTTCGACCGAGCTGGAAGCGTCGGCTACCACACTGACCACGACGGCGGAGCGCACGCAACAGCTCACCACGGTGGTTGCGGCAGCCTCGGAGGAAGCCTCGACCAATGTGCAGTCGGTGGCCTCGGCGACGGAAGAGCTGTCGTCCTCGATCACCGAGATCAGCCGCCAGGTGCAGGAATCGGCCCGGGTGGCGAGCGAGGCGGTCAACCAGGCCCGGACCACGACCGACCGCGTCGGCGAATTGTCCAAGGCGGCGGCGCGGATCGGCGACGTGGTCGAACTGATCAACACCATCGCCGGCCAGACCAATCTGCTGGCGCTCAACGCCACCATCGAGGCGGCGCGCGCCGGCGAGGCCGGCCGCGGCTTTGCCGTGGTTGCCTCCGAGGTGAAGGCGCTGGCCGAGCAGACCGCGAAGGCGACCGGCGAGATCGGCCAGCAGATTGCGAGCATCCAGTCCGCGACCGAGCATTCGGTCGGCGCCATCAAGGACATCAGCGACACCATCGAGAAGCTGTCGGAGATCTCCTCGACCATCGCGGCTGCGGTCGAGGAGCAGGGCGCGGCGACGCAGGAAATTTCCCGCAACGTGCAGCAGGCGGCGGAGGGCACCCATCAGGTGTCGTCCAACATCACCGACGTGCAGCGCGGTGCGAGCGAGACCGGCTCGGCGTCCGCACAGGTACTCTCGGCCGCGCAGTCGCTGTCCGGCGACAGCAACCGCCTCAAGCTCGAGGTCGGCAAGTTCCTCGGCACCGTGCGCGCCGCCTGACCGCGGCAGCTCTCCTCCAGATCCCTGCAACCGCCGCGCGAAAGAGCGCGGCGGTCGCGCGCGCGCATATTGCGGCGCCACGTCGAAAGCCGCGCCGGGTTAACCTTCCGGAAAACCGACGCAGTCATGATCCCCGCAATATTCCGGGCGCTGAGTCGCCCTCCCTGTATTGCGTATCGAGCGTTTTGGAGCACATTCATGAGCGGCGCCTCCATCCGCCTGACCCACAAGGTCATGGCGATCGGATTCTTCGGCCTCGTCGGTCTCGTCGCCTTTGGCGCGATCTACGAGCTCGGCAGCCTCTCCCAGGACGCCTCCCGCACTGTTGCCAACCGTGCCCGCGCCATCGCCGACCTCGACAAGCAGCTCTCGATCGAGATGCTGGAGGCCCGCCGCAACGAGAAGAACTTCCAGCAGCGCCGGACCGAGAGCTACGCCAAGGCGCATGCCGAGCTGATCGGGCCGATCAATCGCGACTTCGACGAGGTGGAGCGGCTGATGTCGGCCGGCGGCATGAGCGCGCTGTCCGACAGGATGAAGCAGGCCCAGGATGGCTTCAAGCGCTACGTGTCGGATTTCAATGCGCTGGTCGCCGCCGAGATCAAGCTCGGCCTGAACGAGACCCTCGGCCTGTCCGGCTCGCTCCGCAGCGCGGTGCACGACATCGAGGCGAAGCTGAAGGAGATCGACAGTCCGCGGCTGACGAGCTGGATGCTGACGATGCGCCGGCACGAGAAGGATTTCATGCTGCGGCGTGATCCGAAATACATCGCGGAGCTGAAGAAGGCCGCCGCCGAATTTTCCAAGGCGATGGAAGCCGCCGCCGTTCCCGCGTCGGTCATCACGGACATCACGGCCAAGCTCCAGAAATACCAGTCCGAGTTCGTGGCATGGGCCGAGACCGCGCAGCAGGTCGCGGCCTATGACGCCGGCATGATGAAGACGTTCCGCGAACTCGAGCCGGCGATGCTCGACGTGCGGACTGCGGTCGAAAGCCTGTACAAGCAGGCCGACGCTGCGGAAGCCGCGACCCGCGACGCCGTGCGCCGGTGGATGATGATCGCCTTCGCCGTCACCGTCGTCGTGCTCGCCGTGGTCGGCTTCCTCCTCGGACGCTCGATCTCGAGCGCGCTCTCCGCCATGATCGATGCGATGACGCGGCTTGCGCGCGGCGAGCTCTCGATTTCCGTTCCCGGCGTCGGGCGAAGGGACGAGATCGGCGAGATGGCCGGCGCGGTCGAGGTGTTCAGGAACAACATGGCGGAGGCGGAGCGGCTGCGTGCCGAACAGTCGGAGGCGGACGCGCTCCGTCGCACGCAGCGCAAGGCGGACATGCAGCGGCTCGCCGACACCTTCGAAGGCGCCATCGGCGAGATCATCGAGACCGTCTCGTCGGCCGCAACCGAGCTCGAAGCGTCCTCCACCACGCTGACGCAGGCGGCCGAGCGCGGGAGCGGCCGCGCCAGCGCCGTCGCGGCGGCCTCGGAAGAGGCGTCCGCGAACGTTCAATCGGTGTCCTCGGCGAGCGAGGAGATGACCTCGTCGATTTCCGAGATCAGTCGCCAGGTGCAGGAATCGGCGCGGGTGGCCGACGTCGCGGTGGAGCAGGCGCAGCGCACCAATGCGCGCGTTGCCGAATTGACGAAGGCGGCCGGCCGTATCGGCGACGTCGTCGAGCTGATCAACACCATCGCGGGCCAGACCAATCTCCTCGCGCTGAACGCCACGATCGAGGCGGCGCGCGCGGGCGAAGCCGGCAAGGGCTTTGCCGTGGTCGCGACCGAGGTGAAGGCGCTGGCCGAGCAGACCGCGAAAGCGACCGGCGAGATCGGACAGCACATCGGCGCGATCCAGACCGCGACGGAGGACTCCGTCGGCGCCATCAAGGAGATCGGCGACACCATCGCGCGGATGTCGGAGATTTCGTCGACCATCGCCGCCGCCGTCGAAGAGCAGGGCGCCGCCACCCAGGAGATCTCCCGCAACATTCAGCACGCCGCCCACGGGACTTCGGAAGTCTCGGCGAATATCGGCGATGTGCAGCGTGGCGCCGGCGAGACCGGAGCCGCGTCGGCGCAGGTGCATTCGGCCGCGCAGTCGCTGTCGCAGGAGAGCAACCGGCTGAAGAGCGAGGTCGCTCGCTTCCTGGACTCGGTGCGGGCGGCGTGACTGCGGTTGCGTTCGAATGCTGCAATGCGTCAAGCGCGCCTGCGTCGCAGCACGCGATATCGGTTCGGCTGCACCAGATGGTTGCAGACAATAACGACGGCCACGGCCGCGCCCGTAGTTTTACGTAGCTTCCTGTTAACGCCTGTTTGCAACTATGTGCGCAATCTCTCCAGACAAGAATCAGCCAGCATTGTTGAACTGACCTCCGTCTCGCCGCCGTCGTGGCGATCGCGGCGCGGGTGATTTGTGCGTTGCCGGCTATCAGCGGGATTTGGTGTGATGTCGAAGTTGTCGATCGTCTTCAAGCTTCTGACCGTGCTGACGGTCCTCGTGCTCTCGCTTGCCGGCGTCGGCGTGACGGCGATCGGCACGATGCAGAACATCAATGCCCATACCGTTGAGATCGCGGAGAGCTGGTTGCCGAGCGTGCGCGCGCTGGGCTCGCTTCGCGCCGACATCAACGAGCTGCGCGTCGCGCTCCGCCTGCACCTGATGCAGGACACCGCCGAGGGCAAGGACGCCGCCGAGAAGCGCCTCGCCTCGCTGCGTGAGCGCATCGAGAAGACCCGCAAGGTCTACGAACCGCTGATCACCGCCGCCGAAGAGCGCTCGCTCTACGAGCAGTGGACCAGGGCGTGGGCCGAGTACCTGAACGGCGTGCAGGAGGTGATGGCGCTGTCGCGCAAGAGCGTCGGCCGTTTCCCGGCCGAGGCCAACGAGCTGTTGCAGACCAAGGTCGCGAAGATGGCCCAGGCGGCCGACCCGTTGCTCCAGAAGGGCATCGAGCTCAACAACCGCGGCGCCGAGCTGGAGACCAAGCAGGCGGCCGACAGCTACGCCATGATCTTCCGCGTGCTGGTCGGCATCATCGTGCTGTCGGTCGTGATCGCGATCGCCGCCGCCTATTATCTCGTGCGCGACGTGTCGCGTGGTATTGCCTCGATCATCCGTCCGATGCAGTCGCTCGGCGAGGGCGACCTCACGGCCGAAGTGCCGCATCGTGGCGAGAAGACCGAGATCGGCTCGATGGCGGACGCACTCCAGATCTTCAAGGAGGCGCTGATCGCCAAGAAGGCCGCCGACGAGGCGGCGGCACGCGATGCCGAGGTCAAGATCGAGCGCGGCCGCCGTGTCGACGCCATCACCCGCAAGTTCGAGGCCATGATCGGCGAGGTCGTCGGGACAGTGTCGTCGGCCTCGACCGAGCTCGAGGCCTCCGCGGCCACGTTGACCAGCACCGCGCAGCGCGGGCAGGAACTCGCGACCGTCGTCGCGGCTGCGTCCGAGGAAGCCTCCACCAACGTCCAGGCCGTGGCGTCCGCCTCGGAAGAGCTGTCGTCCTCGATCACCGAGATCAGCCGGCGCGTGCAAGATTCGGCGCGGATGGCCGCGGAAGCCGTCGAGCAGGCGGCGCGGACCAACGCGCGCGTCAACGAGCTGTCGCTGGCGGCCGCGCGGATCGGCGACGTCGTCGAGCTCATCAACACCATCGCGGGGCAGACCAATCTGCTGGCGCTGAACGCGACCATCGAAGCGGCGCGCGCGGGTGAAGCCGGCCGTGGCTTCGCCGTGGTCGCCTCCGAAGTGAAGGCGCTGGCCGAGCAGACCGCGAAGGCGACCGGCGAGATCGGGGCGCAGGTTTCGGGAATCCAGTCTGCGACCGGGGAATCCGTCAGCGCGATCCAGGAGATTGGCGGCACCATCGAGCGGCTGTCCGAGGTGTCCGCAGCCATCGCCGCCGCCGTCGAGGAGCAGGGCGCGGCGACGCAGGAGATCTCGCGCAACGTGCAGCAGGCCTCGCTCGGCACGCAGGAGGTCTCGTCGAACATCACCGACGTGCAGCGCGGCGCGATCGAGACCGGCTCGGCCTCGACCCAGGTGCTGTCGGCGGCGAAGTCGCTGGCGACCGACAGCACCCGTCTCAAGGTCGAGGTCGCGCAGTTCCTGGAATCGGTCCGCGCGGCCTGACCATTACGTGCTTGCCTGCGGAGCCGGCGGCGGTGCCTGCCGCCGGAACAGGATGCGCTGGTAGAGCCAGCCGATCGCGACCAGCACGATGCCGAGGCACATGAAGGACAGCGCGCGGTAGACGCCCGTCAGCGTCGACATGTCGATGACGAAGGCTTTCAGGATCGTCAGCGCGATCACGGCGGCGGACGCGAGCCGCGCGCGCTCGGAGTTGACGAGAATGCCGATGCCGAGCAGCGTCACGCCGAAGGCGAGCCAGCCGATCGAATAGGTGTATTGCTCGGCGCCGGTGGTCTCGCCGTCCAACAGGATCGGGCCGTGATAGAAGCGGCGGATCTCCAGCGTGACGTAGGCGAGCGCGAACACCAGCGCGCCGCCGGCGATGGTGTTGGCATAGGTCCGGCCGCGTTCGCCGACCACCGCGTAGGACAGCAGCAGCATCAGCACCGCGGGCAGCGCGTAGCCGAGCAGCAGCAGGTTGAACACGAGGCCGCCGACATCGGTCCTGGTCCACAGCAACGGGTTCTCCAGGATCAGCAGGCCGAACACGCTGATGAGGCCGGCGATCGCGGTCAGGATGACCGCGCCGACATTGTGCACGACGCTACGGCTCCTCAACCGCAGCCGCTCGAGTCCGATCGCCATCGCCAGCGTCACGCAGACCTGGAGCGCGAATTCGAGCAGCGACGGCGGCGAGGTCATGCGGCCGCCGGTCGCGATGTGGCGGATTTCCATGAAGGCGAGCAGCGCGGTGAACAGGATCGCGGCGGCCTCCACGATGCGCAACGGCGCATCGTCGCCGCGGCGGCGCAGGAAGATGCTCGCGCCCCAGAATGACGCCGCAGGCAGGCCGTAGCCCCACAACAGCCAGTTGAAGATCGGCGTGGTGCCGACGGCGTCGCCGACGATGCGCGGATCATAGCCGATGCGGGCGGTGACGATCGCTGCGAAGATGGCGGCGAGCCGGCGCAGCACCGGGATCGGGCGCTGCAACGAGATCCAGGCGGTGCCGAGCGACATCAGCGCCAGCGCAATGGTGAGCCAGCCCTTTTCCAGCGCGAAGGTCAGTGCCAGCGCCAGCGCGCCGAGCGTGCCGGTTGCGAACAGTGCGATGGAGGTCGCTAGCCCCGGCCGATCTTCGCGGCGCGAGAGGGCTTCGGTCGCAGCGCCAGAGGCCGCAGCAAGCAGTACCGCGAGGATCGCGAACGGGATCGAGCGATCGAGATGGGCGATGCGCGCGTAGAGCGCAACGAGGATCGCGATCGGTGTGGCAACGGCTGCCGCCGACCACACCACCGGGATGATCGCCGAGCTCGACCGGCCCTGCGCGAAAAAGCCCGCGATGCCGAAGCCGGCGGCAAAGATCACTGCCATCACCAAATGCAGCGTCACCGCGCTGTCGGTCGCGACCGGCCCGACGCCGGGCATGGGGCCGCCCGGCAGCACCAGCATGTCCGGATTGGCGCTCACGGCCCATTCGGCGAACACGATGAAGACGGTCGCTGCGGCCGCGCCCAGCGCGCCCGTTGCGGCCGGCGCGCGCCAGGCGACGAACAGCGTCGCACCGACCAGAAGCGTGAAGGCGATCAGCGCGAGGTCCGCATGCGCGCTCGACAGCACGATCAGCATTGCGCCGAACAGATAGGCGCCAAGCGAGCTCGACGAGACTGGCTCGATCTCGCCGTCCCCGATCGCAGGGCCGAACATGAAGCCGCAGACGACGAGGAGGGCTGCGAGCACGAAGCCCGCGATGGCATGGAAGGCGTGCGGCGCGACCTGCAAGTCGCCGGTATCGAGACCCGGGAAGATCCAGAGCACGGCGAAGACGATGGTGGTCACCGCGAGCCAGCGCCACAGCCGGATGCGGGCGAGGCCAAAGCTCGCAGCGGTGACGATCGCGAGATAGACGTAGAGCGCCCAGTAGTCGGGCTTGCCGCTGGAGACGAGGATCGGCGTCACGAACGCGCCGACCACGCCAAGGCCGGCGAGCGCGGGCCCATGCAGGAGCGCTGCGGCGAGCGTGCCCATCGCAACGATGCCGAGCAGCACGAAGGCGGTGGCGGGAACGAGGAAGCCGTAGAGCGCGTAGGCGGCGTAGATGGTGGCAAACGCCACCGCCGTTCCAGCCGCGGTGAGGATCGCGGGGATGTTGGCGATCGGCAGCGCCGCGATGTTGGAGATGCTCTCCTTGCGCCGCGACCACTCGCCAGCACCTAACAGCGCGGCTGCGAACAGGCCGCCGAGAAACACGCGCACGCCGGGGCCGACGAGGCCGGCCTCGATCGAATAGCGCACCATGAAGAAGCCGCCGAGCGCGAGCGCAAGGCCGCCGATCCACACCACCCAGCGGGTACCGAGACGCTCCTCGAAGCCGGGCTCTGCGGCCGGCACGCGAGGCGGCGCGACGGCCTCCGCGCTCGCTTCGAGCGGCGGCGGCGAAACCTCTTCGGTGACGGGCGGCGGCGGCGCTTGCTCGACTTCGGGCGCGAGCGGCGGCGGTTCGGCGGCGGTTGTTGCGGGCGCTTCAGCCCGCACCTGCGCGGGCATCAGCGGTGGCGGCTGCACGCGCCGCTGCGCGTAAAACATCTCTTCGAGCGAGGCCAGCCGGCGGCGCAGCTCGGCCGCCTGGCTGGAGGCCTTGACCGCGATCAGGAAGGCGATGATCGCAATGATCAGCGCAAAGAAGTCAAACGGACCGTCGAACATGAAGCCTCCAGGCAACCGGCGGGCAGGGGCCGGTTACGCAAATCCTAGAATCTAGCGCCGGGAGCGAACGCGCAAGCCGGGGGCCGGCCGCTCCTGGAGCACGTCGCGGCGGAAGCGATAGAGCGCTGCCGGCCGTCCGCCGGTCTGTGTCGACATCACCCCGGTCGGTTCGACCAGGGCTTCCGTTTCGACCAGGCGGCGGAAATTCTGCTTGTGCAGTTGCCGGCCGGAGATGGCCTCCACCGTGTACTGCAGTTCGGTAAGTGTGAACTCGGCGGGCAAAAGTTCAAAGACGACAGGGCGATACTTCAGTTTTGCGCGCAACCGCGCGATTGCGGTGGCGAGGATCCGGCGATGGTCGAACCGCATCGAGGTGCCGAGCGCAGGAAGGGTCTTGCGCGTTAATGCCGCAGGGCGGCCATCCCGCCGCGCCTCCTCGATCAGGCCGGCCTCGTACAGGAGCTCGTAGCGGTCGAGCACGCGCTCCTCGTCCCAGGGGACGCCGTCGAGGCCGAAATAGAACCGCACGCGATCCCTGCGCGGCAGCGCGCGCGTGGTCTCCGGCGGCTCCTCCTCGGCCCATCTGGTCAACTCCGGGATAATGTCGCGGGCGATGATCGCGGGCGGCGCCTCGCGCCAGTCCTCCCAGGGAAAGAAGCGATACCAGGGTTCGAAGCTCGCGCCCGTCGCGGCGAGCTCGCCATCGATGGCGCGCGTGAGCGCGAGATAGCCGATCGACACCATATGCGCGCCGGTATCGCCGGCCTCCGCATGACGGCCGCGATCGCCGAACGTGTAGAGCTGCTCGACATAGCCGAGCCTCAGGCCCGCCTGCGCCTCGACCCAGGCGCGCAGGCCGATCTCGAAGGTGCGGTGGCTCGGCGCATCGAACGGACCGAACGGCAGGCCGGCAAGCCCGTCACTGCCGCGCGCGGTGAGGATCAGCGGCTCATGATCCTCGATCGCGGCGATCGCGGCGGTCAGGCCGATCTCGATCGGCGTGAGGAGCTTGTCGCTCATGCGGCTGATGTCGTTGGGGTTGTGAGAAAGATATGCCGTTTGGTTGAGACGGTCTCTCTGGTGGCTCGCTGCACCTCTCCCGCTTGCGGGAGAGGTCGCGCACCTTCATTGTGGTGCGCAGCCGTCATTCGAGCTCGATCACGAAGGGGCGGCCTTCCACCATCATGGCGCCCGGGCCCATCTCGTCGAGCGCGCGCAGCATGCGGCCGTTGCGCCCCAGCGCGCGGTCGGCGAGGCTCACGATGCGCCGGTTCGGCGAGGCGATCGGCGAAGCCGCGCGGATCTTTTTCGCAATCTCGATCTCGTCGCGATGCGGATTGAGCGCGCAGACGGTCGCGAACGCGCTCGCGGTGGAGCGGCTGATGCCGGCATAGCAGTGCACCACCAGCGGCGCGCTGCGGTCCCAGCCGCGCACGAAATTCAGCACCTGGTCGATATGGGCCTCGGATGGTGCGGTGAAGCCGTCCATCTCCTCGGTGATGTCGTCCATCGACACCTTGAGATGGTTGGCCGGCAGCACCGAGACCGGCCGCACCACCTGATCGACATTGGCCATCACGGTCAGCACATGGCTGGCCCCGGTGAGGCGGACGGTTTCGGGAAGGGCTGCGAGGGAACAGACGTGGATCATGGCGGACCTTTTCGTCGATTATAGCGAGTGCCTGTAGGGTGGGCAAAGGCGCTAAGCGCCGTGCCCACCATCCCGCACCTTGCTCGAATTGGTGGGCACGCTGCGCTTTGCCCACCCTACAGGCCTAAGCAAACACCGCGCTGAAACGTTCGAGGAACTGCTTCTCCGCCCGCGCCGCCGTCCAGGGCGTGAGATAGTCGCGCCGGACGCTGTCGGAGAGGCCGGGATCGCGGCCGAACAGGCGCTTGGCCTCGGCGTCGCTGAAGCCAGCGAGCTCGGTCGCCTCGAGGTAAGCCGCGCCGCGGTCGGCGGCCTTGATGGCTTGCGTGACCTCGTCCGGCAGCACCGGCGGCAGGCCGAAGCGGATGTGGATGGCGCCGAGTAGCCGCTTCTCGACCGCCTTGTAATGACCATCGAGCACGGCCTTGAACGGCGAGATCATGTCGCCGATCACGTATTCAGGCGCGTCGTGCAACAGGGCTGCAAGCCGCACGCGCTGATCGACCCGCGGCGTCTCGTGCCGCATCACGGTCTCCACCAGCAGCGTGTGCTGCGCGACCGAGAAGATGTGCGCGCCTGTGGTCTGCCCGTTCCAGCGCGCCACCCGCGCAAGCCCATGCGCGATGTCGGCGATCTCGATATCGAGCGGGGAGGGATCGAGCAGATCGAGCCGCCGGCCCGACAGCATGCGCTGCCAGGCGCGGGACGGTACGTCGCGCGCGGCGGTCTTCTTCGCCGTCATTTGACTTTGAGGCGCGGCTTGCGCTGCGTCTTGCTGCAGCTCGCGTGACAATGGCAGTCGACGAGATGGTCGTTGACCATGCCGGTCGCTTGCATGAAGGCATAGACGATGGTGGGGCCGACGAACTTGAAGCCGCGCGACGACAGTTCCTTGGAGATCTGCACCGACAGCGGCGTCGAGGCCGGTACGCTCGCGGTGGTCTTGAAATGGTTGACCTTGGGCCGGCCGCCCATGAAGTCCCACAATAGCTTCGAGAAGCCCGGGCCCTTCTCCATGATATCCAGATAGGATTTTGCGCTGAGGATCGTGCCGTCGATCTTGGCGCGGTTGCGCACGATGCCGGCGTCGTTCATCAGCGCATGGACCTTCTTGGGCGTATAGCGCGCGATCTTCTCCGGCTGGAAGTCGTCGAAGGCTTTGCGGAAATTGTCACGCTTGCGCAGGATCGTGATCCAGGAGAGGCCGGCCTGGAAGCCGTCGAGGATCAGTTTCTCATAGAGCGCGCGGTCGTCATATTCCGGCACGCCCCATTCGGTGTCGTGGTAGGCGACATAGAGCGGATCTTCGCCGGGCCAGGGGCAACGTGTCAGGCCGTCGGGATGCAGGCGAGGGGCGCGGCTCATGCGGTGGGCTGCTTCAGGGGAATACGGACGACTTCGGGTTCAGCCAGCGTCAAGGCAAGTCCCCCGGCGGTGAGTGGCTGGCCGGCATCGAGCGCGTCGGCGACGCGGTCGATGCGCACCAGCGCGATGCCCTTGCCTAGCGCCGACGAGCCCATGGTGCCGACCGGCTTGTCGCCGGCGAGAATGCTGACGCCGAGCTCCGGCGAGAGGTCATCGAGCAAAACCTTCACGCTGCGGGTGCGCGCGGTGCCGCGATGTTGCATGCGCGAGACGACCTCCTGGCCGACATAACAGCCCTTGTCGAAGTCGACGCCGGCAAGACGGTCCATGTTGGTCTCGTGCGGGAACGCATCGCTGTACATGAAATCGAGCCCGCCGCGCGGCACGCCGAGCGCGATTCGGTGGGCCTCGTATTCGGCGGCGTCGACGAGTTCGGCGCCGATGAGATCGGACAGCTTCTGCTTGAGATCTTCGGGGATCAGGATGCGGTAGCCGAGCTGCTCATTGCGTGGGTCGGCGAAGGCCAGGTCCGGCTGGGCCGCGATCTGCCCGTCCCAGGCCGCAAGCACGCCGAGATCGTCGGAGAGATTTTCCACCGTGACCTTGGCGCGGAGCTTGTAGAATTTCAGCTTGGTGGCGAGGCCATCGGCCAGCGCTTTCGGGCAGTCGATCAGGAACCCGCCGCCATGGCCTTCGGGCACCTCCGTGACCAGGAAATCGACGACGATCTTGCCCTGCGGCGTCAGCAGCGCGCCGAATCGCCCCAGGCCCGGCTTGAGCCTGTCGAGGTCGGTGGTGATGAGGCCGTTGAGGAAGTTGCGCGCATCCTCGCCCGCGACCTTGACCACGCCCCGGTCGGGAAGAAACGCTGATTTCATGCGAAAATCTCTTGCGACATGTTGCTCCGGAACGTAAGCCCGCAACGCATAAACGACAAGACCTCGAGCCCTGCGCTTGGGGATGAGAGGGGCCTTCAGCCATGACCCAGCGTTTCGAAATCATCCTCAAGGGCGGCACCGTGGTCAACCAGGACGGCGAGGCTGTCCGCGACATTGGTATCGCGGGTGGCCGCATTGCCGAGATCGGCGCGCTGTCGCAAGCCTCCGCCGCCGAGACGATCGACTGCAAGGGCCTGCATATCCTGCCCGGCGTGATGGACACGCAGGTGCATTTCCGCGAGCCCGGGCTGGAGCAGAAGGAAGACCTCGAGACCGGCTCGCGCAGCGCCGTGATGGGCGGCGTCACCGCCGTGTTCGAGATGCCGAACACCTCACCGCTCACGGTGACTGAGGCGACCTTCACCGACAAGGTGAAGCGCGCCCATCACCGCATGCATTGCGATTTCGCTTTCTTCATCGGCGGCACCCGCGAGAACGTGCAGGACCTGCCCGTGCTGGAACGCGCGCCCGGCTGTGCCGGCGTCAAGGTGTTCATCGGCTCGTCCACCGGCGCACTGCTGGTGGAGGACGACGAAAGCCTGCGCCGCATCTTCCAGGTGATCCGCCGCCGCGCCGCGTTCCACGCCGAGGACGAGTATCGCCTCAACGACCGCAAATCGCTCCGCATCGAGGGCGATCCGCGCTCGCATCCGGTCTGGCGCGACGAGACCGCGGCGCTGATGGCGACGCAGCGGCTGGTGAAGCTCGCGCATGAGACCGGCAAGCGCATTCATGTGCTGCACATCTCGACCAAGGAAGAGATCGAGTTCCTGCGCGACCACAAGGACGTCGCCTCCTGCGAGGCGACGCCGCATCACCTCACGCTGGCCGCGCCCGAATGCTACGAACGGCTCGGCACGCTGGCGCAGATGAACCCGCCGGTGCGCGGGGCGGATCACCGCGCCGGCATCTGGCGCGGCATCGAGCAGGGCATCATCGACGTGCTCGGCTCCGACCACGCCCCGCACACGCTGGAAGAAAAGCAGAAGACCTATCCGGCCTCGCCCTCGGGCATGACCGGCGTGCAGACGCTGGTGCCGCTCATGCTCGACCACGTCAACGCCGGCCGCCTGTCGCTGGCGCGTTTCGTCGATCTCACCAGCGCCGGCCCCGCGCGCCTCTACAACATGGCCTGCAAGGGCCGCATCGCCGCCGGCTACGACGCCGACTTCACCATCGTCGACCTCAAGCGCAGCGAGACCATCACCAACAAATGGGTCGCCTCGAAAGCCGGTTGGACCCCCTATGACGGTGTCCGCGTCCAGGGGTGGCCCGTCGGCACCTTCATCCGCGGCCGTCGCGTGATGTGGCAGGGCGAACTAGTGACGCCGTCGCAGGGCGAGCCGGTGCGGTTTCTGGAGACGTTGAGGGCGTAGGGGTTCAGGTAAGTGGCACGATTGTGCTGCACACTCGGTGTCGTCCCGGCGAAGGCCGGGACCCATAACCACAGGGAGACGTTTGGCGAAGACTGGTGGTTACCAGTCCTTCCCGTCGGTACGGATACCTACGTTCACCGATAGATCACGCGGTATGGGTCCCGGCCTTCGCCGGGACGACATCGAGGAAGCATGGGAGAGCATTCGATGACCCAACCCCTCATCGCCACCGACCAACTCGCCGCTTTGCTCGGCGATCCCAATCTGCGCCTCTACGACTGCACGACCTACAACGAACCTGTTCCACCCGGGAGCGACGTGCCCTATCGCGCAGTCCCCGGCGACAAGACGTTCGCGGCAGGCCACATTCCCGGCGCCGATTTCCTCGACCTGCAAGGCGAGTTCTCCGACACCTCCGCAAGCCCGCTCTTCATGATGCCTGGTGTCGCCCAGCTAGAGGCCGCCTTCGGCCGCCACGGCACCGACGCATCCAAGACCATCGTGCTCTACAGCATCGGCACGCTGATGTGGGCGACGCGGTTCTGGTGGATGTTGCGCTCGCTCGGCGTCGATGCGCAGGTGCTCGATGGCGGATTCGACAAATGGAAGGCCGAGGGGCGGCCGGTCGAGACCGGCGCTCCGAAGGGCTATCCCACGACGACCTTCAAGGCCGCGTCACGCGCAGGCTTCTTCGTCGACAAGACCGCTGTCACGGCACGGATCGGCGATCCAGCAACGGTCATCGTCAATGCGCTCGGGCCGCAATTTCATCGCGGCCTCGAGCCGAGCCGCTACGGCCGGCCCGGCCGCATTCCCGGCAGCGTCAACGTTCCAGCCGCAACGCTGACCAATGCCGACAAGACCCTGACCTCGCTTGCGGATGCCGAAGCGAAGTTCTCCGCCCAAGGCATCACGCGCGACAAGACCGTGATCTGCTATTGCGGCGGCGGCATCTCGGCGACGATCGACCTGCTGCTGACGCAGCTCGGCTACAACAAGCTGACGCTGTACGATGCGTCCATGGGCGAATGGGCCAGGGATCCGGCGCTGCCGATCGAGACGGATTAAGACCTTCTACCCCTCCAAGGGAGGTAAGAAAGTTGGGAACCTTTTGTGCCCGCCTGCATCCAATGTCCGGAACCAACGGAGACAGGTGACCGCCATGCAACGGACCGCCGCCGGCCTGTCCGCCGGCGCAAAGACCCCGGAAATCAGGGCATCGGAAGCCGAGCTGATCGACCGTGCGCGGCGCCGGGACGAGGCCGCGCTCCGCGAGATCATGCAGGCCAATAACCGCCGGCTCTATCGCCTTGCGCGGGGAATTCTGCGCAGTGACAGCGAGGCCGAGGACGTGGTGCAGGAAACTTATGTCCGTGCCTTCACCCATCTCGACGGCTTCAGGGGCGAGTCCGGGCTGTCGACCTGGCTGTCGCGCATCGCCATCAACGAGGCGCTCGGCCGGGCGCGAAGCCGCATGCCGCATGTCGAGATCGGCGCGCTGCCGGAAGAGGTGCTCGACGCGCAGATCATCAAGTTTCCCGTTTCTCCCGCAGGCGACCCGGAAAGGACCATGGCCCAACGTGAAATCCAGCGCGTCGTCGAACGCGCCATCGACGAGCTGCCGGATGTCTTCCGCATGGTCTTCGTCGCACGCGTCATGGAGGGGATGAACATCGAGGAGACCGCCGATCTGCTCGGCGTCAAGCCCGAGACCGTGAAGACGCGGCTGCACCGCGCCCGCACCATGCTGCGCGAGAATGTCGAGAAGGAGATCGGTCCGGTGGTGATGGATGCGTTCCCGTTTGCCGGCTGGCGCTGCGAGCGATTGACCGCATCAGTGCTGAAGCGGCTCGGCAGCGGCGGCTGAAGTTTTTCGGGAACGTTTGCGCGAAAATCCCATCCAATGCCTGTGAAGCAACGCCGGCAAACCGCCCGGCAGCACAGGAGTGTCAAACATGTTCACCCGATGGAGCGCGGCGCTCGCCGCGGCAATTCTGTTGTCGAGCCCCACGCTGTTTCGGGGCGCCAGCGCAGCCGACAAGCCCACCGATCCACAGATCGCCCATATCGCCTACACCGCGGGCGTGATCGACATCAACGCGGCCAAGCAGGCGCAGAAGAAAGCCAGGAGCAAGGACGTGAAGGCGTTTGCCGAGGACATGCTGCGCGACCACGAGGCGGTCAACAAGCAGGCGCTCGCCCTGGTCAAGAAGCTGAACGTCACGCCCGAGGATAACGACACCAGCAAGGCGCTGTCGAAGCAGGCGAGCGACAAGCTGGCTGAGCTCGACAAGCTGAGCGGTGCTGCCTTCGACAAGGCCTATGTTGCCAACGAGGTCGCCTACCACAAGGCGGTCAACGGCGCGCTGGAGACCCAGCTCATCCCGTCCGCCGGCAATGCCGAGCTGAAGAGCCTGCTGCAGACCGGCCTGAAGATCTTTCAGGGCCATCAGCAGCACGCCGAGCATGTCGCGGCCGAGCTGAAATAGGGGGTGTGGGATGAAGCCGGGACGCCTCGCTTCGATCGCGCTTGCGGTCGTCTTCCTGTCGATCGCCGTCCCGGCGCAAGCCGCGACCATCGAGATCACGATGGAGAATCTCGTGGTCTCACCGGCTGATGTGTCGGCGAAGGTCGGTGACACCATCAATTGGATCAACAAGGACGTCTTCGCTCACACCGCCACCGCGAAGAACGGCGATTTCGACGTGACGCTGCCGCCGAAGAAATCGGCAACGTTGGTTCTGAAGAAGGCGGGAACAGTCGATTATTACTGCCGCTACCATCCCAACATGAAAGCGACGCTCAAGGTCGCGCCGTGAGGGAGGAGGGAGCGCGTTCCCGATCGCTGCGGGAACATCTCCCGGCCGTCGTGAGACTAATGCTTGACCAGGCGAGACGGCTTTCGTGCGATAAACGCGGCAGACTTCGCAAACACGTTTGCAAAGTCATTCATCCGCAGACTGGCCCCGCCCGCGTGGCGGGGTCATTTTCGACAAGCGGCTACTGCCGGGAGATGTCGACGGAGAATTCGCCGTTGCGGATGCGGCCGGGAAAGCCCTCGACGAATTTCGCCACCGCGTCCTCGCCATAGGTGCCGACCAGCTCGGCGAGCGCCGCGAACAGGCTCGCCTGCGCCAGGCAGTCGCCGTCGACGCCGTCATGGCGCGCCTCGGCCCAGGCCTCGTTGAGATAGCTCAGCGCGGCCTGTTTCTGCTCGTGGTCGGGCAGCGGCGCGCGGGCGGGGGCATAGGACACTGGATGGCTCATGAAACTCGACAGGGCTGGGGCGCGATCCACGGCGATGCGCTGTTCGAAAGGTGTAGCACGCGTATTAACGCCCGCTAGGCCACATCTTTAGGAACGGTTAATGGCGGTGGACAAAGACGATGACAGCGTTCCCGCCGCTGTCATTCCGGGCTCGCGCCACGCGCGCCCCGGAATGACGAAGAAAATCAGTTCGCGTAGCGTGCCGTGAGATCGCGCGAGATCTTCGAGCCTTCCTCGATGTAGCGGCGGATCGCGACGGTCGCGGCCGGGGTGCAGCTCCGGTAGGTCTGCTGGAAACCGTTATAGCCGCGGTTGAAGCCGGCGATCATGCGGGTGCGGCGCTCGCCGGAGGGGGTCTCGGCATCGATCAGCGCCTGCATCTCGCTGCGCCATTTGTTGCCTTCGTTGGCCCCGCAGATGCCGCGCAGGTAGTGCAGTCCGCCAAGGATCTCGGCCAGCCGCTGCAGATCGCCGTCAAACGGCGCCGCCACGTCCTGGGCCCGGGCGGGCACGGAGGCGCAGGCAAGAATCAGGGCAAAAATGGCCAGAAATCGCGTGGACATCGGCCGGTGTATGCCTCCTCGAGGCGGCGGGCGCAAGGCGGGGGTCAGTGTCCGATCAGGCGCGCGGCCGACTGGATGACCTCCTCCAGCCCCCCGGTCAGCTTGAGGTCGCCGAGGCTCGCCAGGGCATCCGGGGCGATCCAGCGGTAGTCATCGAGCTCGTCGTTCAAAACCGGCTCCCGGGCCGCCCAGCGGGCGGCAAAAGACATGATCAGGTAATGGCCGGCGCCGGCCGTGGCCGGCAGCACCTCGCGCCAGCCGGCGAGGCCGATGATCTCGATCTTAAGCCCGGTTTCCTCATCCACCTCGCGCTTGAGCGCCTGGTGCAGCGATTCGCCGAACTCGACCCGGCCGCCGGGCAGCGAATAGAACCCCTTGGCGGGCGAGCGGGCGCGGCGGGTCAGAAGTACCTTGCCGTCACGAAAAATCGCCGCGCTGACCGCGATCTGGGGACGCTGGGGCTGGACGATTGCGGACATTTTCTTAAAGGACCTGGCTCAGTTCGACATGATGGTGTCGACGTCGGCTTCGGCCCCGCCATTGATGATGCCGCCGCAGGCCGCGATCAGCGGCTTGACCCACGCCGTGGCCTGCTCGGCGAGGCGGACGCGGGTGGTGTCCTTCTCGACCTCGCGCATGGCGGAACCGACTGCGGTCAGGATCGAGGTCATGGTGTCGGTGATGTGGTCGAACTGGGCGCGCACGCTGGGCTCGGCCTTCTCATAGGCCTCGATCGCCAGATCCCGCGCCTTGAAATTCGAGGCGGTGAAATGCTCGGCATAGGACAGCGGCGACCAGGTCAAAAAATCTTCGGCGCATTCCGGCATGTCCGGGACCATTTCGAGCAGCATCACGGCTTCATTGAAATGGTTGAGATAGTCGGTGGCAAGCCCGGTCCGCGGGTTGATGTTGGCCACGCGCAGCCGCTCGGCCCAGGCCACGGCCTCGGGGCCCGTTTGTGCATGCGTCCGCGCGGGTTGGGAGACCGTTGAGCTCATCTGCCGCAGTGTTAACGTTCGGGGTTAAAAGGACCTGAACGGACCCTATATAGGCCCCCAAGGATGTGTGGACGCTTCGTCATAACTTCGGCCCCCGCGGCTTTGCGGCAACTGTTCGGCTATGTCGAGCAGCCGAATTTCCCGCCCCGGTACAATGTCGCGCCGACACAACCGATTCCGGTCGTATGGATCGAAAACGGGGCGCGGCACTTCCGCCTGATGCGCTGGGGCCTGCTGCCGGGCTGGGTCAAGGACCCCCGTGGATTCACGCTGTTGATCAACGCCCGTTCCGAGACGGTGCTGGAGAAGCCCGCCTTCAAGAACGCGATTCGCAGGCGCCGCGGCCTGATTCCCGCCGACGGCTATTACGAATGGAAGGCGGAGGGCGGCCGCAAGCAGCCGTTCTTCATCCACCGCGCCGACGGCGCGCCGCTCGGCTTCGCCGCGATATTCGAGACCTGGGCCGGGCCGAACGGCGAGGAGCTCGACACGGTCGCGATCGTCACGGCGGCGGCGAGCGAGGATCTCGCCACATTGCACGACCGCGTGCCCGTGACCATCAGCCCGCGCGATTTCGAGCGCTGGCTCGATTGCCGAGGTGACGAGCTCGACGGGATGTTGCCGCTGATGGCCGCCCCGCGGATCGGCGAATTCGCCTGGCACCCGGTCTCCACCCGCGTCAACCGCGTCGCCAATGACGACGAGCAATTGCTGCTGCCGATCAGCGCGGAGGAGATGGAGGCGGAGGTGGAGGCGTCGAAGCCGAAGCGCGCGGTGCGGAAGGCTGCGGCTGGATCGGCGGACGACGGGCAGGGGTCGTTGTTTTAGCTGTTGTTGAAATTCGACTGCGGCCCAAAATTCCGCCGTCGCCGGGACGACAGCGGAATGTGTAGCGCGAGCCCTCACACAATCTCCCTTGCCCGTAACCCCGCGATCTCCGCCGCATCGAACCCCAGCTCGCCCAGCACCGCATCCGTGTCCGCGCCCAGCTCCGGTGCCATCCGGTCCAGCCTGCCGCCGCCATGCGCGAGCTTGAAGCCGCTGCCGGCAAAACGCAGGCGGCCGTAGGGCGTGTCCAGCTCCTGGATCGCGCCGCGGGCCTTGATTTGCGGATGGTCGATCACCTCCTCGACCTTCCAGATACTGGCGCAGGGCGCACCGGCGTCTTCCAAAATCGTCTCCCATTCGCGCGCGGGTTTTGCCGCGAGCGCCGCCTCGATGATGGCGCGCAGCGCCGGCTCATTCTCGTTGCGGGAGAACCAGTCGGCAAACCGTGGATCGGACAGCGTGTCCTCGCGGCCGAGCGCGCTCATCAGCGCGCGGTACTGCTTCTCGTTGTTGACGGCGAGCAGGATGTGGCCGTCGCCGCATTTGAACAGGTTGGCCGTGGTCCTGCGGCTCACGGCCTGGTTGCCCGACAGCTGCTGGCGATGGCCGGCGACCGACCAGTCCGCGATCTGCCCCGAGAGAAACGCCAGCGTCGCCTCCAGCATGGAGACGTCGATGAGCTGGCCCTTGCCGGTGCGGTCGCGCTGATACAGCGCGCTCGACACGCCGAACGCGGCGGTGGCGCCCGACAGCACGTCGCACACCGCAAAGCCCGCGCGGGTCGGTCCCGTCTCCGGATGCCCGGTGATGGCCATGATGCCGGACAGCGCCTGCATCTTGCCGTCATAGCCGGGCCGCAGGCGATCCGGCCCGGTCTGGCCGAAGCCGGACACCGCGCAGTAGATCAGTTTTGGGTTGATCGCGGACAGCGCCTCGTAGCCGATGCCGAGCTTGTCCATCACGCCCGGCCGGAAATTCTCCATGACGACGTCGACCTGAGCGGCGAGCTTCTTCACGATGGAAATCGCATCGGGCTTTTGCAAATCCAGCGTCAGGCTGCGCTTGTTGCCGTTGATGGCCTGGAACGCCGGCGCCAGCCCGCGCTCTGCCCATTCGCGGCTGAGCGGCGTGCGGCGCATGTCCTCGCCCTCGCGCCGCTCGACCTTGATGATTTCGGCCCCCAGCAGCGCGAGCTGGTAGCTCGCATAGGGACCGGCCAGCACTTGCGTGAAATCCAGGATCTTCACGCCCTCGAACGGTCGCGTCACGTCGCTCTCCCTTGATGTGTTGTTATTGGAGGACGTCAGGCGGCGCGATTGCCGCGCGCGATCTCCTTCTGCTTGTCGAACTCGGCGCGACGCCGCGCCAGCTCGTCCGCGCTGAGCTGGGCGACGTTGTTGTAGTCGAGCTTCCAGGAGGCGTCCTCGCTCCAGCGCAGCGGCGATTGCATGGTGGTCTGCGGGCCGCTCGCGCTCTCCAGCAGTTTCAGCGCTAGCTCGAGCGTCTGCGCCTGCGAGGCGACGTCATGTGGCTTGCCGGCGGAATTGCCGAGCGGGAAGTCGGAGAACAGAAAGCGCGGCACGGCGGCGTGCTCGATGATGTCCTTGGCGCAGCCCATCACCACCGTCGGGATGCCGCCTGCTTCGAGATGCCGCGCCACCAGCGCCGTGGTCTGGTGGCAGACCGGGCAGTTCGGCACCAGCACCGCGACATCGACCTTGTCGGCGAGGCAGCGCGCCAGAATCTCCGGCGCGTCGTTGTCGAGCGTGACGCGATGGCTGCGGTTGGTCGGCGCGCCGAAGAAGCGCGGGGCCACCTCGCCGATGCGGCCGGCGGCGCCGGCCTTCAGGAGCTGCGGCAGCGGAAACCAGGTGCCATTGTCGGTCGCCGAGGTGTGCTTGCGGTCGTAGCCGATATGCGAGATGCGCAGATCGTGGGGCTGCGAGGTGTCGCCGTCATAGACCTGGTAGAATTTGGCGCCGCCATTATACGCCGCGCCGGGCCCCTGGTCGCCCTTGGCCGGATCGTAGGGCGCGGCCGTGGTGATGATCGTCACGCGCGACTGCGACAGCGTCTTCTTCAGCGGCTGGAACGGCGCCTCGGTGTAGTGCGCCCAGCGATACGGCGTGGTGTAGCCGATCGCCGCGTAATAATCGCGCGTGCGCTGCATATAGGGGACGGGAGCGTCGTAGTCGGGCGCAAAGCCGAATTCATCGTCGCGCGGAGCGGACATGGGCGCGTCTCCTGGTTCTTGGTTAGGCCCAGACTAGAGATAGTCGGCGGTGAGCTCAACGGGGGGTGGGGCGGCGCAGGCCAGAATTGCAGATGAGGATGGTACGGCGTTGATGGTGCCGCTTACCTTCCGCTGGAGGGGGAGGGTAAGCAAGCTCACCTGAAAATATGCAGCGCCGCGTATTGCAGCAGCATGATCGCCTTGGCGTCGATGATGCGTCCGTCTGCGATCATCGCCAGGGCTTCGTCGATCCCGAGCTCCAGCACCTCGATGTCCTCGCCCTCATGGGCAAGGCCGCCGCCGTCGCTGACGCGCATCTCCGGCTCGTATTCGGCGACGAAGAAATGCAGCTTCTCGGTCACGGCGCCGGGGCTCATGAAGGCCTCGAACACCTTGTGGACGTGGTGCAGGCGATAACCGGTTTCCTCCTCGGCCTCGGCGCGGATGCGCACCTCCGGGGCGGCATCGTCCAGCACGCCGGCGGCGGCTTCGATCAGGAGATCGTCGTAGCCGCGGAGAAACACCGGCAGGCGGAACTGGCGCACCAGGATCACCGTGCGCCGTGCGCGATTGTACGGCAGCACCGCTGCGGCGTTGTCGCGCTCATAGGTTTCCCGGTGCTGCGTCTGCCACTCGCCATCGGCGCGCCGGTATTCGAACGTGGTGTTCTTCAGGGGAGTCCAATTGTCCGAGAGCACACGGACGTCCTTGATGCGGACGCGGTCGGAAATGGTCATGGCTCGATCTCAGTTCTTTGGAGTCGTGTCGCGGCCGTCGAGCCACTTCTGGAACATCACCGAGGTGGATTCCTCGAAGCCGAGCGAGGCGTAGAACGCATTGGCTTGAGCGTTTTCACGACGAACGAGGAGCTGCAGTTTCAAGATCCCGGCCTGGCGCAGCCAGTCTTCCACGGCGGCCATGATGACGCGGCCATAGCCGCGTTTGCGGCTGTCAGGATCGACCGCGACGTAATAGACCCAGCCGCGATGGCCGTCATGGCCGACCATGGCGGTGGCGACGATCGCGCCGTCCTCGCGGCCGATCAGGATCGTCGAATTGTCGCGACGGCGTGCCAGCGCGATGTCGGCATGCGGATCATTCCACGGCCGCGTCAGGCCGCAGCGCTGCCAAAGCGCCACGACGGTCTCGACATCGGCATCCTTGATCGCATCGATCGTGAGGGCAGGGGAGACGGACACGTTCACAGCACTTTTCCCGGGTTCATGATGCCGAGTGGATCGAGCATCGCCTTGATTGACCGCATCAGCTCGATCGCGGTCTTGTCCTTTACGTCAGGCAGTTCGTCGCGCTTGAGCACGCCGATGCCGTGCTCGGCCGAGATCGAGCCGCCCATGCGCAGCACGATCGCGAACACCACCGCGTTCATCTCGTGCCAGCGCGCCAGGTAATCCGCGGTGTTGGCGCCGATCGGCTCGCTGACATTGTAGTGCAAATTGCCGTCGCCGAGATGGCCGAACGGCACCGGCCGCGCACCGGGGATCAGCTTCACCACGGCGGCATTGGCCTCCGCGATGAAGGCGGGCACCGCGGCCACGGGCACGGAGATGTCGTGCTTGATCGAGCCGCCCTCCGGCTTCTGCGCCGACGACATCTCGTCGCGCAGCTTCCAGAAACCCGCGCGCTGGGTGAGATTGGCCGCGATCACGGCGTCGTCGACGATCTCCTCTTCCATGGCGCGGGTCAGGATCGTTTCCAGCGGCGTGCGGGCGTCGTCGCCGGCTGCGGACAATTCCATCAGCACGTACCAGGGATGCTTTTCCGCGAGCGGATCGCGCACGTCGATGCCGTGGCGGATCGAGAAGTCGACCGCCATCTCCGAGAGCAGCTCGAAGCTCGTCAGCGCATTCGCGGCCTCGCTCTGCGCGATCGTGAGCAGTTTGAGCGCCGCCTCCGGCGATTTCAGCCCGACGAACGCGGTCTCGACCGCGCGCGGCTTCGGGAACAGTTTTAGCGTCGCCGCCGTGATGATGCCGAGCGTGCCTTCAGCGCCGATGAAGAGGTTGTGCAGATTGTAGCCGGTGTTGTCCTTCTTCAGCTTCGACAGCACGTTGAGCACGCGCCCGTCGGCCAGCACGACCTCGAGCCCCAGCGCCATCTCGCGCGCGACGCCATAGGCGAGCGCCGCCGTGCCGCCGGCATTGGTCGAGAGATTGCCGCCAATGGTGCAGCTTCCCTCCGCGCCCAATGACAGCGGAAACAGCCGGTCGACCTCGGCCGCCTTCTGCTGCGCGATTTGCAGCACCACGCCGGCCTCGCAGGTCATGGTGTTCGATGCGGTATCGACCTCGCGGATCTTGTCGAGCCGGCGCAGCGACACCACCACCTCGCCATTGTGCGGCGTCTGGCCGCCGACCAGCCCGGTGTTGCCGCCCTGCGGCACCAGCGCGATTCTGTGCGCGGAGGCGAGCTTGCAGATCGCCGAGACCTCCGCGGTCGAGCCCGGACGCAGCACCAGCGGCGAACGGCCGTGGAACAGATTGCGCTCCTCGGTGACGTAGGCCTCGATGTCGGCCGCGTCGGTGATCGCGTGCTTGTCGCCGACGATCCTGCGGAATTGTTCGATCAGCTCGGGCGCAAGCGGCGGGGTGGCGGAATGATTGACGTTCATGGTCTCGTCTCTTCTCAAGCTTCTTATCGCGCGACCGCCGCCCGGCGCAGCCGGTCGTTGATCGCCTCGCCCAAATCGTCTTCAGGCACCGTCATCACCGCGATCGCGCGTGGGTTCTTCGCATCGAGAGCGCGAAGATGGCCGAACAAATTGGCGGCGGCTTCATCGAGATCACCGGCCGGCGACAGATTCATGACGGCCGAGGCGGCGTCAAGGCCGGGCATGTGCGCGGGCCCGAACGCCAGCAGCGCTTCGCCCGGCGCCACGTCGCGCGCGTTGAGGCGCACGGTGGTGCGCGGCGCGTAATGCGAGGCCAGCATGCCCGGCGCGAGCGGCTGGCTGTCGTCGCTCCCGGCCTCCGCCGGCGGCCGCGCCAGGGCTGCGCCGAGCACGGCCTCGATCCGCTCGCGTGACAGCCCGCCGGGGCGCAGCAGCATCGGCGTCTCGAAGCAGCCGACGATGGTCGATTCGACGCCGACCGCGACCGGCCCGCCGTCGACGATCAGGTCGATGCGGCCCGCAAGGTCGCTCTCGACATGGGCGGCGAGCGTCGGCGAGACGTGCCCGGAGATGTTCGCGGACGGCGCCACCACCGCCCCGCCAAAGGCGCACAGGATCGCCTGCGCCACCGGGTGGGCGGGGATGCGGATCGCGACGGTATCAAGGCCCGCGGTGGCAAGATCCGCCACCGGGCAGCCGGCGGTCTTCGGCACCACCAGCGTCAGCGGCCCCGGCCAGAACGCCTCCGCGAGCCGCAGGGCGCACGCATCGAAGCGGCCGATGGCCTGCGCGGCGGCAATGTCGGCGACATGCGCGATCAGCGGATTGAAGGCCGGCCGGCCCTTGGCGGCGTAGAGATGGGCGATCGCGGTGGCATTGCCGGCGTCCGCGCCCAGCCCATAGACCGTCTCGGTCGGGAACGCGACCAGCCCGCCCGCGGCGAGCCGCCGGGCGGCAGCCTCGGCGGCGGTGGGGCCTGCCGGTAAAATCAGCGTTTCAAGACCCGTTTTCACTGGGACGAAATTCCTCAAATCGGCCGCTTGCGGTGCGCCAAGCCCGACGCTATAAGCCGGCCTCTTGTCGGAGTGTGGCTCAGCCCGGTAGAGCACTGCGTTCGGGACGCAGGGGTCGCAGGTTCGAATCCTGCCACTCCGACCATTCTTCCAAAAGTCGACGTTTTCCAGAGGCTTGGCGGACCGGCCGCCAGCGCCTCGGATGCGCCTTTTTGCAACGAATTTCGGGGCGGGTCCACGGCCGATTTGGCCGGGCAGGGGCGTCTGCCGCGGCGGCATGGCTGATCCGGCTCTTGACCTCGCCACACAATGCGGAAGCCCCGACAAGCTCGGACGGGCAATCCCGATCCGGCTTGGCAAAGGCGACAGGCTCAGGCGGTCAGAGACTGTGGACGTTGCAGCAAGCTGATTGCGCGCTCGAACCCGTCTACGCCGGCGGCGGCAGCGAGGCGGGGCGAGGTGCCGTCAAGCGCGGGATGCTGCTGATCGAGCCAGATTGGGGCCGCGCCACCCAGCCGAACCTGGGCTGCCGTTTGCAGCGCGCGCACGCGTTCCTGGCTTTCCTCGACCAACGGATCGTAGCGGAGTGCGGCCGCGGCTTGCGGGATGTACCAGGCAAGTGCGAACCCAACTGCGGCATTGATCAGGGTGGTGAGGATGATTTTGTCCATTGCGGCACCCGCGGTGCCGAGAATGATCTGCCATGTGGCGCAGGCGGCGATGAGCCCGCAGAGCCCCGTGAGGACAGTCTCGGCGCCAAGCTCCCACGCACGCGACGGACGCTGACCGGCCTCCGCATTGTCAAGGTGAAAGACGTAGAATGCTCCCGTCACCATGGCGAGCAGGGCACTGGGAACCTCAATTCTGAAGCTGTCTTGCGTTGGTGGGCCTTGGGTAAGCCCCCAGACAATGAGCGCGAGATATCCTGCGATGCCGCAAATCACAGCCACCCGGACATAGTTGGCTCCGCTTGCGCGTTGGCGCTGGCCCGAGGTCACAAACCATCGTCCCTTGTCGATCGCGCGCCTGCGCACGAGATCGGCCACGATGATCGCAGTTGCGTATGGCACGAACGTCGCTGCGGCATCCCAGAAAGGCTGCATCACCGTTTGCGGAAAGACGGGCGACGTCGTCCACAGGCCGAGCTGGCCAAGCCCGTCGGCGGCGAGGCCCAGCAAGATGACGCTCATTGCGACAGTCGTCAGACTGACGAGCTGTAAGTCGCCTGTGCCCTGGGGGCGCAGCGTGCGCTTGAGCATGACGCCAAATGGGCGCAGCGCCAGATCGATATCGTCGTTGGGCTGCGTCTTGAGCCGTACCGCACATCCGAGCAGGATGTAGAGCTTGCGCAAATTATCCACGACGCAGCGGCGAAGCTCTTCGTTCGTGTAATATGGATCGCTTTCACGCGCGCTTCGATAGGCCTCCACCTGGGCTTCCATGGACTTTTTCTGGCTCTCGATGAGATCCAGATCGCTCTGGTAATCCTGCAGGAGGCTCGCATCGAGGGCGCCGGTGAAGCCTTCCATTCGATAGGACTTCAGGGCAAAGACGAGGCAGCAAAGCCGCGCCCAGTTATGCTCGAGCGTGTGGCGTGATCGCGTGAAGTCGTCAGGCAGGATGCCGCGCATTTGTGGCGATCGAAGCGCCTCGCCCGCGTAGGCGGTGAAATCGAAGTCCGCGGTGGCGATCCGCTCCGCTGTGGCGCGTGCGGCATCGGGAATGTAGGCGCGCTCATGCGCGTACTGGCGCATATACGTCTCGATCAGCATGAGGCCAGGGACGTTCGGCAGCGCCCCCATCAGCACGAACGCGAGGGCGAGCGGAACCCCCAGATAGCCGAGATGCTTCGGGAGCGTGACGCCGAGCTGCTCGAGGTTGTTTGCTCCCAGCAGCGATAGCACCACCAGGATTGTCGCCATCGATCCGAAATAGATCAGGAAGCCGTGCGAATATTCCTCACGTGTTGCCAGTTGACGCGGCAGCATCTGATAGATGAAGTCACCGCTTCCGGTGACGCTGCGTTCGGCGAATTTGCGCTGACAGAACACATAGATGAGCCAAACCGCGAGAGCGAGGGACGCAAAGAAAACCACGCTCATCTGGTCCAGCGGCACTCCAAGCTTCATGGGAAGCGTAGGCATCGCCATTCTCCATCACGCACGCACCACGGTAGTCATCAGCCCGGGCAATCAGTAGCACTTGCCGTTGAAGCAGCGCCCTTGCGCGACCACCATGGGTGCGGGAGCGGGTCGATTGATGCCCGTCTGATTTGGAGCCGCCGTGTCAGCCGTCTGATTGCCGGCGATGGGACCGGTGGTCTGCGAGACAATGGCGGCCACCACGAGCGTGCGCATCAAAGATGCTGCTGATTTCAGAGTCATGGCAATCTCCTCTGGAGATCGGTTGGCGGTTACTTGGGCCCTCGCTGTCAGATTTTGCTGTCAGGTCGTCCTGCGACCCAGACCCGGCCTGCACCGAACGAGCGGACCCGCATCCACGCTAGGACCATGTGGAGCGTTCAAACGTGAACCAGTTCACATGCAACCGGAGCATGTTTTCACAAGCGCGAGATTGCTTGAGGTAGACAAGCGCGGGGTAATGACGAGTCCTGCGTGGATTTCCAGCACACCGTCACGGGTTTCTGCGCTGCGAAGCCGATCAGCGCCGCGCCACCAGCACCCCCAGCAGGAACGCCACCATCAACGACGGCAGTGGCGCCTCGCGCACCATGCCGCGAACGATGTCCGTCCAGTGCTGGTCCGGGACGAGTTTTGGCGACCTGATTTCAGCCACCGGCGCCATGCCCCAGTCCGAAGCGAGTTCGGCGATCTCACTCGTTGCTAGCCGCGAGCCGTCGCGGACGCGGAAGACGGCGGCCTCCGAGCGGTCGCGCGGCGCGAGCGCCATCAGCGTCGCAATTGCCGTGCGCAAGGTCATCTCGCCG
This sequence comes from Bradyrhizobium sp. P5_C12, assembly GCF_054049735.1. Lineage (NCBI taxonomy): Bacteria > Pseudomonadati > Pseudomonadota > Alphaproteobacteria > Hyphomicrobiales > Nitrobacteraceae > Bradyrhizobium > Bradyrhizobium sp. P5_C12. The sequence goes on along the minus strand of NZ_JBFULU010000045.1, from coordinate 1,758 downwards.
TAGCCTTGCAGCCTCACCGCCTCTTCTGGGTCGGATGTCATGCGAGCTCATCCCTCATGGCGCGAAGTGGCGCGCGATGGTGAATGCCGCCGCCGCGCAAACGACCAGCGTGGAAACCGCGCCGGCCACGCCGCGCGCGAGATGGGCTCGCCTCAGGTGCCTGGTCATGATTTTGCTCCATGCTCTCCATGGAAATGGCGGCCGCGGAACTTGGTTCCTTGCGCAGCTTCGAATCGCGAGGTCCTGGCTACTTCCGCAGCAGCTCGCTCAATGCCGCCGTCGCCTCGGCGCAGCGGATGTCGTCGATCTCGCGCGACAGGTTGAGCGCCCGCGATTTCAGTTCGTCGATGTTCCAGCTTTCCGGGTGCTGGTTTTCGAGCTGACTGAGACGCTTGTTCAGGTCGTCCAGTCTGGTCTGGAGCTGCCCGATGCTGGCGGCTCCATTCACTTTCCAAACGCGTTGTGCACGCATCGTAGTTCCCCTGCTTGTCTCACGGCGTTGTGAGCGGGGTTCGTGGCCGCATTGGGAGTTTCTTTTGTCCGGCGTCTGACGGTGGGGAACCGTTGCAGATTGGCAACGCGAATCCATGCGCGTCGCAGACGAGAGAGCGTTTTCCAGCGAAGCGGAGACCGGTTCGCGTCAAGAAAACGCGTCAAAATCCAGAGCCCCGTTCCGATTCCATCAGAACGGGGCTCTGGAGCTATCGCGCCATCGCCCGGCCCGCCTGCAGGTCGCGTGGCCAGGTCGGGCCGGGACGATTCGCATCAGGCGGCGTGGGGCCACTCGGTCGATTGTTTCTCGAGGCGGCTTTCCAGGATCGTGATGCTGACCTGGATATTGTCGCGCCGGACCCTCAGGTTCAGCGCGAGCATCGGGTAGGCCGGGTTCTTTGGGTCGGAGATGCCGGCCTTCCGCTCTTCCTCCAAAATGTCGGCGTCGAGCATCTGCGTGCGCCAACGCAGATCGGAAATCAGGGCGTGGAGCTGTGTCGGGATGGTCGCTTCGAAACGGGACGTCGGTTGCATGCGATCGCCTCACTATGAGACAGACCCACCATGGATCTGAGGGATTGACTGTCGTTCAGCAAGGACGATGCCAGCATGCCGGCCGGGCGAGCCGGTCTGCGCGTCGCGGTTCTCACCTCCGCGCCGGCAGGCACTGGCTGTGTCGGCCGCCTGTCAATCTCCTTGCGCAAAAATATTCCACTTTACCGAAATTCGGAAATGGCGTATGTGTTGCCCATCCCGGCTTGACCTTGAGGGGCGATCTTGTGTCGTCATTTGTCGTGAGCCGGGTTGCGGTGGACGCGGCAGCGTCGGCACGAAAGGGTGCGGGCAGGGCGGGTAGTCCCTGTGAGCTCGAAACCGCGTGCGGATGAGCGGCGCTGAAAGGTTCGTCTCGCCAGCATTCTTCCGGCAACGTCGACAACGCCGGAGGATAATGCGGCGAACAAGCGAGCCGCGCGTACGGCAAAACCGTGTGGTCCTGGCCGTCGTTGCTACGGTCAAGCCTGTCGCGGAGATGTTCGCGAGCCCAACCGGGCGGACGGCATCGTCAATTCGCGGGGCGAGGGAGGCCAGAACGAACTCGGCTCCCGGGAGAGCACGGCATAAGCCGTCAACCCACTGCGCAGGGAAGGCCGAGTGATTGGCTACACCTGTATGCTGCTGTGCGGTTCTTCCTGCGTGTGCTTTTCGCGCAGCGGACCGCGGGTGCCAGCCGGCACCCGGCCTTCCCTGCGCCCTCTTGGCTTTGAG
>NZ_JBFULU010000044.1:0-64144 GCF_054049735.1 Bradyrhizobium sp. P5_C12 | reverse complement strand
TCCCTGCGCCCTCTTTCATTTGCGAGGGTGAGGCGACGACGCAAAGCTCGGGCGAAGCAAGCCGCGAGGATGCGAGGCTGTGTCTGCAATGACGGTGTTGAAGCAGGTACGCACAATGCTCCTCCATCGTCGTCCTGGCGAAAGCCAGGACTCATTACCCCGGTCGGCGTTGTCAGCATTCGCTATGGCATCGTCCGCAAAACATCCCCCTATGGCAATGGGTCCTGGCTTTCGCCAGGACGACCAGTTGATGGAGCTTGCGTTCCAGCCAACTCGTCACTCCCGCGCCAACAGCGCCGCATTGTGAGTTGTGCCTGCGCCACATGCGGTTACCATGCGGCCGAAGGTCCTGCGAACACAGGGGCCGACATTGTGACGGGGAGGCGACATGAGCGCGCAGGAACGCAAGGCAAAGGGATCGGATCTGTTCGTCGCGGCGCTGGAGAACGAAGGCGTCGATCGCATCTTCGGCGTCCCCGGCGAGGAAAACCTCGACCTCGTGGAATCGCTGCGCACCTCCAGGATCGAACTGATCCTGACCCGCCACGAGCAGGCCGCGGCCTTCATGGCCGCCACGCATGGGCGGCTGACCGGCAAGCCCGGCGTCTGCTTGTCGACGCTCGGCCCCGGCGCGCTCAATTTGTCGACCGGAGCGGCCTACGCCCATCTCGGCGCGATGCCGATGATTCTGATCACGGGCCAGAAGCCGATCATGAGCAGCCGGCAGGCGCGCTTCCAGATCGTGGACGTGGTCGCGACCATGAAGCCGCTGACCAAGCTGTCGCGGCAGATCGTCAGCGCCTCCAGCATCCCGACTGTGGTCCGCGACGCCTTTCGCGTGGCGATGGAGGAGCGGCCGGGGCCGGTGCATCTCGAATTGCCCGAGGACATCGCGGGCGATGAAGTGCCCTTTACCCCCGTGATCCCGGTCCATCCGATCGAAATCCCGGTTGCCCATCGCGCCGCGCTCGACCGCGCCGCCGAGATGATTCTGGCCGCAAAGCGTCCGCTGGTGATGATGGGCGCGGCCACCAGCCGGCCACGGTCGACGCACGGCATCGCGAGCTTCGTGCGGCGCACCGGCATTCCGTTCTTCACCACGCAGATGGGCAAGGGCACGGTGCCCGGTGGCACCAATCTCTATATGGGCACCGCGGCGCTGTCCGAGCGCGACTATGTTCACGAGGCCATCGACGCCGCCGATCTGATCGTGGCGATCGGCCATGACCCGATCGAGAAGCCGCCCTTCATCATGGGTCCGTCGGGACCGAAGGTCATTCACGTCAGCTATACGTCGGCCAGCGTCGAGCAGGTCTATTTCCCGGATGCCGAGGTCGTCGGCGATGTCGGCCCCAGCCTGGAATTGCTCGCCGACCGGCTCGAAGGCAAGCTGCCGCAGGCCGCGGCGCTGTTGCCGCTGCGTGAAAAGATCCTCAGCCATATTGCCGACCGCGCCACCGAGGCGCGCTGGCCGCCGACGCCGCAGCGCATCGTGCATGACATCCGGCAGGTGATCCCGGAGAACGGCATCGTCGCGCTCGACAACGGCATGTACAAGATCTGGTTCGCGCGCAACTACCGCACCCGCGTCGCCAACACGCTGCTGCTCGACAACGCGCTGGCCACCATGGGCGCCGGCCTGCCGTCGGCGATGATGGCCGCGATGCTAAATCCGGACCGCCGCGTGCTCGCGGTCGCCGGCGACGGCGGCTTCATGATGAACAGCCAGGAGATGGAGACCGCCGTCCGCCTCAAGCTCAATCTCGTCGTGCTGGTGCTGGAGGACAATGCCTACGGCATGATCCGCTGGAAGCAGGCGGTCGATCACTTCGCCGATTTCGGCATGACCTTTGGCAATCCCGACTTCGTCCTGTATGCGAAGGCCTATGGCGCCAAGGGCCATCGGATCGAGAGCATCGACAGCTTCGGCCCGACGCTGGATGCGGCCTTCAAGGAGGGCGGCGTGCATCTGGTCGTGATCCCGATCGACTATTCTGAGAATGTGCGAGTACTTGTTGACGAGCTGCGGGCGCATGAGAAATCGAAGACGTAATTGATGGGGCGAAGCCATTTCCACATCGTCATTGCGAGCGCAGCGAAGCAATCCAGTCTGCCTCTGCGGAAAGACTCTGGATTGCTTCGCTGCGCTCGCAATGACGGAGTGTGTAGCCAGGGCTTGGCCCGAATAGGTTTGCCGTACTTGTGTCGCGATCACTGATCCCCCACACTCTCAATCACTCAACCAACCACAGGAATAAGACATGACTCGCGTTCGCTGTATCACCGAGATGGGCATGGGCGTCGACGTCCACGGCAGGGACGCCACCAAGGCGGCGAAGCGGGCGGTGTCGGATGCGATCCGGCATTCGAGCCTCGGCTTCTTCCGGATGATCGACAAGACCGCGAACGACATGTTCGTCGATGTCACGATCGGAGTGCCCAACCCTGAGGCGGTGGACAAGGAAGCCGTTGCGAAGGAGCTGCCCTACGGCACCGTGACCGTGACTGCGGTCAAGGGCGGCCTGGAGATTCCTTCGGCCACGGAAGTGGCCAACGACCCCATCCTCATCGCCAATGCGGCTGTCATCGTCAGCTTCGACAAGGACTAGGCCGGTGTCCGATAGCGATGAGCGGCTACTGGATCGTCCGATCTGGAGCGCGCTGACGACCAGCCAGAAGCATCTGGCGGAGGGCGGGCCGCGCGCGCTGCGCTATCCCGTGGACATGACGCCGTTTGCCGACATGACCGACATGTCCGAGGCTAGCTTCGCCGCACTCCGTGATCTCCTGTCGGGCTCGCAGGTGGCCGCGCTGTTCACGCCGGAGCCGGTCGAAATGTCCGCTGGTTTCAAGGTCGTGCTGGCGGAGACCGGCGAGCAGATGATCGGCTCGCCGGCGGACAGTTCGCTCCGCGATGCCGAGATCGTCACATTGGGCGCCGCCGACGTTCCCGCCATGATGGCGCTGACGGAGCTGACGAAGCCCGGTCCATTCGCACTGCGCACCCATGAGCTCGGCACATTCCTCGGCATCCGCGCCGGCGGCGAATTGGTCGCGATGACGGGTGAGCGGATGAAGCCGGGAAAGTTCGTCGAGATGACGGCCGTCTGCGTGCATCCAGACTATCGTGGGCGTGGCTATGCACAGGCGCTGCTCGCGGCGGTCGCGCGCCAGATCGAGGCGCGCGGCGAAATTCCGTTCCTGCACGTTTTCTCGAACAATACATCCGCGATCGCGCTGTACCAGCGACAGGGAATGCGGATCAGGCGGCGCCTGTACGTCACTGCGTTTATGAAGGAGGAATAGGCTCCCTTCATTTCCTGAGAATTCGCGCTATATCGGTCCCAACCACAATTGGGGGAAACACATGGACGCCAGGACGACCGATTTTTCCGCCGTACGGACGGCGATGCAGCGTTACGTCGATCAGGAGATCATCCCCGGCGTCTCCTGGGCGGTGCTGCGTGGCCGCGACATCGTCGATCAGCAATGCGTCGGCTTTGCCGACCGCGAGGCCAACGCCGCATTGCGGCCCGATCACATTTTTCGCGCGTTCTCCAACACCAAGATCTTCGTCACCTGCGCGGTCATGCTGCTGGTGGAGGAGGGGCGCATCGGGCTCGATGATTTGGTCGAGAAATTCCTGCCGCAGCTGGGCAATCGCAAGGTGCTGAAAGCCGGTGCGGCGAGCCTCGCCGATGCCGAGCCGGCAAAGAGCCCGATGACGATCCGCCAGTTGCTGACCCACACGTCGGGCCTCAGCTACGGCATCTTCGATCCCGGCACGGTGCTGTTCAAAGGCTACAACGAGGCGCGCGTGCTCAATCCGCTGACGCCGCTGACCGACATGATCGACAAGCTCGCCGATCTGCCGCTGTCCTATCATCCCGGCGCGGGCTGGGAATATTCGGTGGCCACCGACGTGCTCGGCCGCGTCGTGGAGGTCGTCTCGGGCAAGTCGCTCGATGTCGTCCTCAAGACGCGCATCTTCGATCCGCTCGGGATGACCGACACCGGCTTTGACGTGCCGGAGGCGGCGCAGGGCAGGCTGGTCGCGCTCTACACCGGTGCCGACGCGCTCGATCCGATGAAGCCCGGCCTCACGCGCGCCGACAATCTGCCTTTTCCGCAGGCCTATCGGCGATCCTTCCCGCGTCTGTCGGGGGGCGGCGGTCTGGTCTCGACCTTGCCGGACATGCTCGCGCTGGTGCGCGCGCTGTTGCCCGGTTCGGATGCGCTCCTGAAACCGGATACGCTGCGGCAGATGATGACGAACCAGCTGCCCGCAGGGCAAACCATCCGCTTCGCCAATCTCGGGCCGATCCCGGGCAAGGGATTCGGTCTCGGCGGCGCCGTCACCTTCGCGCCGTCGCCGTTCGATCCCGCAAATTCGACCGGCGAATTCCAGTGGGGCGGACTCGCCGGCACCCATTGGTGGATCTGCCCTGAGGCCAATACCGCCGGCGTGCTGATGGCCCAGCGCTACATGGGCTTCTGGAATCCCTTCTTCTTCGAGTTCAAGCGGCTGGCCTATCAGGCGGTTGGAGGCTGATCGCAAAAGAATTGCTGGACACCGCGAATCCTTTTCACCGGTCGAGCCCTCTTGACGGTCGAGGCATTCCGCCTCGGCTCATGTCGGAGGACGCGATGGCGTTTTACAGGAAGAACATCGGTAGCCTGCACCAGATGGTGCGGATCGCCGCAGGCATCGCGGTGGCGGTCGCGGCATTCGTATATCTCGCGGGCGTCGCGGCGTGGCTTGTCGCGCTCGGCGGCGCCGGCTTCGCGCTGACCGGCCTGGTCGGCTATTGCCCGATGTGCGCGATGGCCGGGATCGGACGGGGGGGCGTCTCGTGAGTGCGGCCGCGATCTCGCCAAAGCTGTTCGAGGCGGCGCGGCTCGGCGACCAGCATGCGATCGCCAGCCTGCTTGCGACGGCGCAGCCGGACATCCGCCGCTACGCGCGCGCGACCTGCCGCAGCTCGGCGGATGCGGAGGACGCGACGCAGGAAGCGCTGTGGATCCTGTTCCGCCATGTCGGCACGATCCGCTCGCTGCTGGCATTCTCCGCCTGGCTGTTCAGCGTGGTCCGCCGCGAATGTCTGCGGCTCGCCCGTAAGGCGGGCCTCGCGCCCGCGATCGACGCCGGCGAAGCGGAGGCGCTGCTGCTGTCGCGCACCGAAGCCGATCTGCGGCTCGACCTAGCGGCGGCCTTCGAGGCGTTGCCGCCGCACTACCGCGATGTCGCGCTGATGCGCGACGTCAAGGAAATGACCATCGACGACATCGCAGCTGCGCTTGGTGCCTCGCGGCAGACCGTGAAGGCGCGGCTGCATCGCGCCCGCGCCCTGATGCGCGAATACCTGACGAGATGAGACATGACCGATTATCAAAACCCCGACGACCTGAAATCGATTCCCGCCTTGGTCGCGCTGGCGCCGGTCGAGGCCAACGCGTTCCTTGCGTTCAACCACGCGGTCGAGCGCAAGGACGGATTGATCCCGCCAAAGTATCGCGAGCTGATCTCGCTCGCGGTCGCGCTCACCACGCAATGTGCCTATTGCCTCGACGTGCACACCGCGCAAGCGGCGAAGGCGGGGGCCACGCGCGAGGAGCTGGCCGAAGCCGCCATGATTGCCGCCGCGGTGCGCGCAGGCGGCACGCTCGGTCATGCGCTGCTGGCGCAGCGCCTGTTCGAGCAGCATCGGGGTGAGGGAGAACCGTAGTGGTAAGGGCGGGAGCCATCGGCTCCCGCCCTCGGTTCGTATCAGTCCTTCCACGGATCGAACTCGCCGTCGCCGGCCATGGCGACGGCGAACGGCCGCAGCGTGTGCAACACCCGCACGGTGCCGGCGTGCTGCGCCAGCACCTCCGGCAGGCGGCGATAGGCCATCGGGCTCTCGTCGAGGTCGGCACCGATCAGGGTGACGCCGCGTTCGTTGAGCCAGCGGTCCATCTCCTCGCGCGAGAAGCGCCGCTTCGCCTCGTTGCGTCCGAACAGGCGGCCGGCGCCGTGCACGGTCGAGTACAGCGAAGCCTTGGCCTCCGGACTGTCGACGCCCTCAAGAATGACGGCGTCGTCGCCCATCGAGCCGCCGACGAATCCCTTCTGGCCGGGAAACGCCGGCGTCGCACCCTTGCGCACCACCCACAGATCGCGCCCGTCGTGGGTCTCACGCCAGGCATAATTGTGGTGGTTGTGCACGCTCTCGGTCACGCTGCCGCCGATGATTTGGCGGACGCGCTCGACGACCCACTCGCGGCCCGCATAGGCGTAGCGCCCAGCGAGCTGCATTGCCGCGATGTAGCGGCGGCCGAGCTCGGAGTCCTCGTCGACCACGGCGGGCGGGACGTTCATGCCGTCCTTGCCGCCGGCAGCCTTGAGGTAGCGCGTCGCGGAGGTGTGACCGAGACCGCGGCTTCCGAAGTGGACGCCGATCCAGACAAAGCCTTCCTCATCGCGCATGAGGTCGACATAGTGGTTGCCCGACCCGACCGTGCCGAGCTGGCTCACCGCCTTCTGACGGTACGCCTCCATATCGCTCTCGCGCCAGGCATCGCCGTCGTCGAACAGATCGTGCTCGGCCCGTTCGGCATTGGCACGGCCGACGCCGAACGAGATCGTCTTGGCGACGTCGCGGATGATCGTCGGCACGATCGCTGCGATGTCGTCGAAGCGCGTGTCGAGCTTTGCTGCCATGTTGCCGCAGCCGATGTCGAAGCCGACGCCGGAAATGCTGATCTGCTTCTCGTAGGCGATGACCCCGCCGACCGGTTGGGCGTAGCCGAGATGTCCGTCGGCGCAGATCACGCCGGACACGACGTTGCCGACCGCCATGCAGTTGCGCATCTGCGCGATGGTCGCCTCCTCATGCGGACCGAAGATCTTCAGCGGCGCGTTCTGGAAACGCGCCTCCTGCGGGCGGAGCTGCGCGATCGCGCCGGCCGTCGCATTGGCCTCGCGGGCGAGATGCTCCTTGCGCGCGGCGTCCCGGTACGAGCACCAGGCCGGCTGACCGCGTCCTTCGCCGACGCGCGAGTCGGGATCGACGCCGGCGGCGAGGCAGAGCTCGYGGGCGCGTTCCATGTAGGGATCAGATCGTCGCATGGTCATGTGTCCTGCTTCACATCCTACGCGCGCCACGGCCGGCGCGCGCGGATCATTTCAGAGATTTCGGAGGCCCCGGGCGCGTCCCGCGTCCGGGGCCGTTGTCGTTGCGCATCAGTTCAGCGCCGTCTCCGACGCCGCGATCCACGCGACCACGGCCTCGGAGAAGCCGTTGACGCGGGTCCAGGCGCCGTGGCCGACACCGTGCTGATACGAGGCCACGTTCACAATCGTGCCGCGCGCCTTGGGCTCGGGCACCTGGTCGTGGCTCTGCTCGTCGGTGAAGACGATGAGGCGATCGCCCTTGCGGTCGATCTCCGTCACCGCCTTGCCGAGCCAGGTTCCGCTATGAGCCTGCGAGTTGATGATCGCATCCCTGAGCGCGAAGCCGCGGCGGGGAGGGACCCTCACCACCTTGTCGCTGAAGGTGAAGATCTCGACCTCGTCGCAGATCTCGCGTGCCAGGATGGCAAGACCACACGCCGCCTCCGCGCGCGTCATTTCCGACTGCGCGGAGAGAGCCGCGAACATCGAACCCGACACGTCGATCAGGAGCCGGGTGCGGCCGGGCAGCCGCACATGCTCCTTGACCGACTTGAGCATCGCAGTCTCGAGCTCGGGCTCGAAGTCCGGCGCATAGCGCGCCGCCGTGATGAAGCGATAGGGCAGGATACGATCCGTCCGCATCGCCTCGATCGCGCCTGCGATGGTCTCGCGTGGCACCTGCGCGTTCTGCATCAGCCGCAGATTGCGCAAGAGCGCCAGGCCGCCGAGCTTGCGCTCGGCGATCAGCCGCTCGAAGGTCTCGCGCTTGCTCTTGCTGGCCGAGAGCGACACCTCCCAGGTATCGGGGGAGGCGAGCTCGCCGTCGACGAGCTGCTTCCACACCTTTGCCTGCTCGGCGTCCTTCGGCTTGGCGTGGACCAGGAACAGCACGTCCCTGATCCGCACCGCGCCGTCGCGATCCCACTTCGCGAGCTGGTAGGCGTCGAACTTGGTCAGCGCGCGGGCGAGACCCTTCTTCACCTGCGCCGAGACGGGCTGACGCTTGCGCTGCTGCATCGGTCCAAGCGCATCCGCCCAGTAGATCGCAAGCAGCTCCGTCATTTCGTCGGGACGCTGGATCACCTGGGCGAGCGTGTCGGCCACGAGAGCGCGGTGCTTCTCGCTCCGCGCCATCTCGCGGATGACGAGCAGCGGCGCATGCCGCAGCTTCATCACCTCGCGCGCCTCGATCGCAAGCTGCGCGACACGGGCGGGCGCGACCTTGGGCACCAGCCCCTTGATGCGGTCGGCGATAGCAACGCCGTCCTCGTAGAACTGGTCCTCCCACAGGAGGCAGTTCATCAGCGCCCGCTTCAGTTCCATCTCGGGCGTGAAGCGAATTGCGCGCGCGCCCTGACGCGTGAAGGCGCGAACGATCTTGTTGAGCCTGACCATGACGGCCTCCTCTGGGGTGCTGGTGGAATGATAATTGGTGCCGGGGAACAAGCGAGGCTGGACTGCCCTTGCGGGCTGTCGCACGCTCTACCGCTGAGCTACGGACTTCCGTCCGGAAGGAGTCTAACCTTCGACATTGCGATCCACGAAGTAACAGCGCTCTTCACCACCGGCGGTGGCGACGACAGGGACACGATCCGGGAACAGGCGATTGCTGTGACCCGGCGAGCCAAAGCTCGCCGGAAAGCGCTCTGGCCACTGAGCTACCGGTGCATGGTACACCGGGCGGGATTCGAACCCGCGACCTCTCGCGTGATAGGCGAAGTAACAGCGATCTTCACCACGGACCGTGATGGGGGTGGCGGGGAACGGGCGATACTGTTGCCGCTCTTGCGAGCGTTACGGGCTTCGAACCCGCTCGGCGCATTGCGCCTTACCGAAGTAACAGACATCTTCACCACCGCCAGGCCGATGCTGTCGCATCGGCCGTTGATGGGTACGCTGGGGAACGGGCGATATCGGCTTTCAGTGACGACAACACAGGATTGTCCTTGCGGACAGATCCTGCGCCGGGCCGCGTGCAAGCCTCTCCCAAGGTCGCATCCCGGTGCGTGTGTCAAAGGCGGGATTCGAACCCGCTTTACCGTGGAGAAGTATCCGACATCTTCACCACCAGCGTCGGTTGAGCCGCGACCATCGCGGCAAACCGATCTACGAAAATTCTATCGCGGCGCTGTCGACGCGCCGCATGTTGCGAACCATTCAGGTTCGCTCTGCCATCGGTGTCCGGCTCATCGCCTCGTTCCCTCCGGCAGGCCCCGCGCACTTGGGCACGCGCCTCTCGAGCGCGAGCCCCGGGATCCGGGTCTCCCGTTCCGGCCTATGCCGGGGTGTTCGAACGGACCGCGCGGCGGGCAACAAAAAACCCTCCGGAGCGGCAGGCTCGGGAGGGTCCGTGAGAAGCGGACGGTCGATCTTGCGGTCAGGCAAGATCGCTCCCATGAGCCGGGCATGCGACATCGATTGGCCGTAGGCCATTCGACAGTCGTGCAAATCTTTCGTAGCGGTGCTTCATCGCTCGGTTCACGGTTTTCGCGGACGGAAGTGTTCGCGAGGCCGCGGGAAATACGCCTGCAACTTGCGGATGTCAAGCGAGGCGCGTGTGAAAAATGCAAATGACGGATGGATGACGTGCCAACCTACCTCGGCCTCGATGGATTTCGCTACGGCTGGGTCGCAGCCTGGATCGACGATCGCGGCGATCACGGCTTCGACTATTCGCCGGGGCTCACGCGGCTGCTCGCGATGTCGCATGCACGGGCGATGATCGACATGCCGATCGGATTGAATACGAGCGGCTATCGAACCTGCGACTTGCGCGCCCGCGAACTGGTCGGCCCGGCGGTGTTTCTCGGTGCGCGTCGAGACCTCTGGACGTTTCCCGATATGGCCGTGGCCAACCGCCATTACTGGGAGCACGAAGGCAGGGGCAGGGGTGTATCCGCGCAACTCTGGAACATCAGGGACAAGATCAGGGAGGTCGACGAGATCATGACGCCGGCACGGCAAGCGACGGTCGGCGAAGCGCATCCGGAGCTGATCTTCTGGAATTTGGCGGGACGAGTCCAACTCGCGAAGAAGACGTCGGCGCAAGGCCGCGAGCAACGCATCGCGCTTCTGGAGCAACGCGGTTTCGCGCGCCTGCCGAAATGGCTGACGCAGCGCTACGGCACCGGCATCGGCCGGGACGATCTGATCGACGCCTGCGCCTGCGCGGTCGCGGCACGCGACAGCATGCAGCGCGTCGGCGGTAACGAGACCGATCCGCGGGGGTTGCGGATGGAGATCAATTATTGAGGCGGCTGGCCGATGAGTCTCGATATGGGAAAAAGTGGTAATTTATTTGTGGCATGAAGGAACTGTCGTTGGTCCGCGCGCGTTCCCCGTGAGAACCGACTACAGAGAAACTCTCGCGATGAATGATGCCAGTCAATTCGCGACCGCGCTGCTCGCGCTCGTTTTCTTCGGAGCGCTGCTTGTCATGGGGCAGCTCTTCATCGAGCAGCGCGCACAACGCGATATCGTGTACGCCACAACTCATCTGCTGCGGCCGCTCTGACCGGAATTCGGCTCGGAGAAATTGTGTAACGGCTGCTCGGCCTTGCTTCGGTCGCCGGCTCGCCTAGATTAGGCGGCATCTCACGAACGAAGCCGGGGGCCCGATGTCCGATCTCTCCACCTTTCCCATCACCAAGCGCTGGCCGGCCAGGCATCCGGAATTGCTTCAACTCTATTCGCTGCCGACGCCGAACGGCGTCAAGGTTTCGATCATGCTGGAGGAGGTCGGGCTTCCTTACGAGGTGCATCTCGTCGACTTCGGCAAGGACGATCAGAAGACGACGGAATTCCTCTCGCTCAATCCGAACGGCAAGATCCCGGCGATCCTCGATCCCAACGGTCCCGGCGGCAGGCCGCTGCCGCTGTTCGAGTCCGGGGCGATCCTGCAATATCTCTCGGAGAAGACCGGCAAGCTCCTGCCGCAGAATGCGGCGCGCCGCTACCAGACCATTCAGTGGCTGCATTTCCAGATGGGCGGCATCGGGCCGATGTTCGGCCAGGTCGGCTTCTTCCACAAATTCGCCGGCAAGGAGTTTGAGGACAAGCGGCCGCTCGAACGCTACGTCGGCGAGTCCAGGCGCCTGCTCGGCGTGATGGAGACGCATCTCTCCGGCCGGCAGTGGTTCRTGGATGACGACTACACCATCGCCGACATTTCCATGCTCGGCTGGGTGCGCAACCTCGTCGGTTTCTACGGCGCCGGCGATCTCGTCGCATTCAGCGAGTTCAAGTCGGTCGGTCCCTGGCTCGAACGCGGACTGGCGCGTCCGGCGGTGCAGCGCGGGCTGAACATCCCAAAGCGGCCGTGAGTTAGGTCAGCGCCTTATGGGTCATGTACAGCGCCATCAGCGAGATCAACCCGATCATGACCTGGCGCAGCACGGATTTGCTGACACCATTGGCCATGCGCGCGCCGAGATCGGTGCCGACCCAGAGTCCGGCGAGGATGCCGATGATGGCCGGCCAGCCGACCACGAGCCCCTTGCTCCAGTAGATCCAGGCCGCCGGAATGTTGGTCGGGATGACCGAAAAGATGAGGCTGACGAGTTGCGCCTGATGTTGCGGCACGCGCAGGCCCGCGGCGAGACCGACCGTGACCGCAAGCCCGCCGCCGATGCCCATGAAGCCGGAAGAAAATCCGGCCAGCATGCCGATGAGGAGCAACGGGAGCCGGGGCAGTTGCTGTTGATCGCCGGCCTCGTTGGTCCCGTCCTTGCGGTCACGACGCAGAACCAGTGCCGCGATCAGCGCAACGAGGTAGACGACGTAGGTCCATTGCAGGACCGAGTCGGAAACGGCGGCCGCCGCGTAACCGCCGCCTGCGCCGCCCAGCATGAATCCGATGCCGATCCAGATGACCCATTGCAGCGGGCTGCGATTGCCGCTCTGCCAGTAGCGGCGCACGCCGGCGAGGCCCGTCGGAGGCACCTGCGCGATCAGCGACGTGCCCTGGGCGACGTGCTGCTCCGCGCCGAGCAGCAGCACACAGAAGATCACGAGACCGCCACCCGGGCTCGTGCCCATGAAGCCGGATGTCAGTCCCCCGACGAGACCGACGCCGATACCTGCGAGCAGGTCATGGATCCCGGACATCGGTCACACCCTGGTCCGTCGCTTGATGTCGGGTTTCGTGGTGCGGAAGCCGTCGATCACGCCGGCGACCGCCGTCATGCAGGCCTCGACGTCGAAATCCTCGCCCCAGCATTTTTGCAGCACAAAGCCCTGGAAGATCGCAACCAGAACGCGCGCGATCGCATCCGCGCCGAGGTCGCGCTTGATCAGGCCGTCGTGCTGGGCGCGCTCGACCAGCGCCACGATAAGCGCGCGCGGCATGTCGATGCCCTCGACGACGCTGGCGCGGACGCGGCGGTTGCGCAGCGCTTCGGCCCAGCCGTGGATGCCGACGCGACGCCGCGCTTCACCGGCGGGATCGGTGAGCCACTGCGCGTAGACCCGGACCAGCGCGTGAAGTCCCGCGATCGGATCGCCCGATCCTTGCGCGACCGAGTTGAGCACGGATTCGCGGCGATGCCGGTCGTCGGCGAGCGCCTCGATCAGATCGTCCTTGCTCTGGAAGTAGAGATAGACCGCGCCGTGGCTCAGCCCCGACCGCTTCACGATGTCGGCCATGCCGGTCTGGTGAAAACCGTTGTCGGAGAAGCAGGCGAGGGCCGCTTCGAGAATCTGCTGCCGCCGGCCTTCGCGCTGCTTGTCGCTGATCTTGGGCATCCGGGCTGTCCATAAATAACTGACTGATCGATCGTTTTAGCGATTCAATCGCGAGAGAATTGACCGCCGATGGCATAATAAAAAACGATCAGTCAGTCATTATTAACGGCCAGGAAGGATCTCGTCAAGCCCGGACAGCTGAAGTCAGGAGCCTGGGGGATTGGACGAACGGGCTGCCAACGGGACGATGGTCCGGCCCCTGAGCGCGCCGCTAGAACAGGCGCCCGCCGTTCGGCACCGGCTTGCTTGGTTGCACCAGCACGACCTTGCCGTCGGCATCGGGGAAACCGAGCGTCAGGACCTCCGACACGACGGGCCCGATCTGGCGTGGTGGAAAGTTGACGACGGCGGCGACCTGTTGCCCCACCAGAGTTTCCAGCGGATGGTTTTCCGTGATCTGCGCCGAGCTCTTGCGCACACCGATGGCGGGACCGAAATCGATCCAGAGACGCCAGGCCGGCTTGCGGGCCTCCGGAAACGGCTTGGCATCGACGATGGTGCCGACGCGGATATCGACCGCGAGGAAGGCGTTGAAGTCGATGGTCGGTGACTGGGCTGCGGCGGGATCGTGGGTGACGTGCATGATATGTCCGTTCGGAGAGCTGTCGGCTTCGTCCGCAATATTGTGGCGTGAACCGGAGTTTCGTACAACGCGCAGCCGAAGCATCACGCATGCGCGAGGAACGTCTTGCCCAACATCATCTATGGCATCAAGAACTGCGACACCATGAAGAAGGCGCGCGCCTGGCTCGACACCCACGGCGTCGCTTACGAGTTTCACGACTACAAGACGGCGGGCGTGGAGAAGGACAAGCTCAAGCAGTGGAGCGACAAGCTCGGCTGGGAGACGCTGCTCAATCGCGCCGGCACGACCTTCAAGAAGCTGCCCGATGCCGATAAGGAAGGCCTGACCGAGAAAAAGGCGCTGGCATTGATGCTAGCGCAACCATCAATGATCAAGCGGCCGGTGCTCGAGGTCGGCGGCAAGCTTCTGGTCGGCTTCAAGCCGGATATCTATGCCAAGGAAGTCCGCGCCAAATCGGGCTAGTTCAGCTCGATGACCTCGGTAGGAACGCCGGGGCCGGACTGGTCGGCGAACTCGATCACGTCGGCCGCCGCGATACGGCCGGGTGCGCGATGAAACAGATCGCGGTCGATCACGGCGCGCAATTTCGCGCGCGGCAGCGCGTCATTTCCGCGCATCAGATTCTTGATCTCGAAGCCGCCGTCCTCGCAGAAGGTCTTGAGCGATGCGATGACGTGGCAGACCTTGCCGTCGATCTGGAACGGCAGCAGCAGCCGTTCGTAAGCGACGATACGGCCGTAGATGTCGTCGACGTCGGCAACGCTGTAGACCGGAAGCCCGCGCGCCACGCATTCATGATAGATCGGCATCACGACGGGCGCGAGCCGTGGCCCGACATAGTCGTCGAGCAGAACGCCCTTGCCGGTGTGTCCATAGGCGCGCGAGATGCGCGTGCCTTCGCTCTGGATGGTCAGGCGGGGCGTCGGCGCCGAATTGTCCACCGTATAGTAGATGAGGTCGGACAGTTCTTCCTCGAGCCGCGCGGGCTGGTACTCCCAGATCGCCGGCGCAATCTGCTGGCGCGCATAAAGTCGCAGCCACGTGTTCAGGAGATCACGCTGCCTGATCGACTTGACGACGGAGGGAGCGGCGCTTGCGAAATCCAAAACAATATTCCCGGCGATAAAAACCCGCGCATGATCACCATTGCGGGAAAATTTTCTATGAAGGCTGGCGCGCGGAACGAAAGACCGTTAACGACGGCTTGATGACCGGTGCCGTGCGAACCGGGAGGCCGGGCAGGCGCGACATCAAAACATCTCCGACTAAGGGAGCATTTGTATCCCAGCCGGAGGCCTGATCTGCTCAGCTTTCCGCCTTGCCTAACCCCCGTCAACTCCGGCATATTCCGCGCCCGGAGGCGGCGTTCCGGGATGGCTCCAAGGCCTCCGGAAAGCCGAAGCAACAAGGACAGCCACGCGCGGCCAGCGCGTCGTGCGGGCAGGGGGAAATCTGTTTGGCCGATGAGTTCATTCTCGAAACGGAAGGCTTGACCAAGGAGTTCGCGGGCTTCTTTGCCGTTCGCGACGTTGCGCTCAAGGTTCGCCGTGGGAGTATTCATGCGCTGATCGGCCCGAACGGGGCCGGTAAGACGACATGCTTCAATCTTTTGACGAAGTTCCTCAAGCCGTCCGCCGGGAAAATCCTGTACAAGGGACAGGATATCACCGCGATGGCGCCGGCCGACGTGGCTCGCATGGGACTGGTACGTTCATTTCAGATCTCGGCGGTATTTCCGCACATGACCGCGGCGGAAAACGTTCGTGTTGCGCTTCAGCGCCAGCACGGCAGCTCCTTTGATTTCTGGCGCTCCAAGTCCGTGCTCAACCACTTCAACCATCGCGCGCAGGAGCTGTTGAACGATGTCGGCCTCAGCGAATTTGCCAATACGCCGGCCGTCGAGATGCCCTATGGGCGCAAGCGCGCGCTCGAGATCGCAACCACGCTCGCGCTCGACCCGGAGATGATGCTCCTGGATGAACCGATGGCCGGCATGGGCCACGAGGACATCGACAAGATCGCGGCGCTGATCAAGCGTATCTCGGCCAAGTACACCATTCTGATGGTGGAGCACAATCTGAGCGTCGTGGCCAACCTCTCCGACATCATCACCGTGCTGACGCGCGGACAGGTGCTCGCGCAAGGCCATTATAACGAGCTCTCGAAGGACGAGCGCGTCAAGGAAGCCTATCTGGGAGCCGGTCATGCCTGAGACTGCGATTGCGGAAGCTCCGGCAAAGGCCGCGACCGGCGGGATCATCCTCCAGGTTCGCAACCTGGAAGCCTGGTACGGAGAGTCCCACATCCTCCACGGGATCAACTTCGACGTGAATGCAGGCGAGGTCGTCACCCTTCTCGGGCGTAACGGCGCCGGCAAGACGACGACGCTGAAATCGATCATGGGCATCATCGGCAAGCGTACCGGCTCGGTGAAGTTCAACAACGAGGACATTATCCGCACCACCTCGGACAGGATCGCGCGGATGGGAATCGCGTTCTGCCCGGAGGAGCGGGGAATCTTCGCCAGTCTCGACGTGCGGGAGAACCTGCTGCTGCCGCCGGTGGTGCGTGCAGGCGGATTGCCGCTCGAACAGATATTCGATCTGTTTCCGAACCTGAAGGAGCGGCTCAACAGCCAGGGAACCAAGCTGTCCGGCGGCGAGCAGCAGATGCTCGCGATCGCGCGCATTCTGCGCACCGGGGCGAGCTTCCTGATGCTGGACGAGCCGACCGAGGGTCTCGCGCCCGTCATCATCCAGCAGATCGGCCACACCATTGCGCGGCTCAAGAAGGAAGGTTTCACGATCCTTCTGGTCGAGCAGAACTTCCGGTTCGCCTCCACCGTCGCCGACCGCTACTACGTGGTCGAGCACGGCAAGATCATCGATGGATTTTCCAACTCCGAGCTTGCCGCCAATATGGACAAGCTCCACTCCTATCTCGGCGTCTAACCATGATCCGGAAAAGTGTGGAGCGGTTTTCCCTCGCGACAAACGCGGAACGCGTTTGCGCGGAGATCATGCTCAAACAGAAGAACTTCCAACGAGAAAATTCAAAAAGGAAAGTTGCATGAAGACCAGGTTGATTGCGTCATTGTTGCTGACCACCGCGCTCACCTTCGCCGCAGCCGGCGTCGCGTCCGCGCAGGACAAGACCGTCAAGATTGGCGCGCTGTCCGATCAGTCCGGACTCTATGCCGACCTCGGCGGACCGGGCTCGACTCTCGCAGCGCAAATGGCCGCTGAGGATTCCGGCCTCACGGCGAAGGGCTGGAAGATCGACATCATCTCCGGCGATCACCAGAACAAGCCGGACATCGGCACCGCGATCGCGCGGCAGTGGTTCGACGTCGACAAGGTCGACGTCATCGTTGACGTGCCGAATTCCGGCGTGGCGCTCGCCGTCAACAACGTCATCAAGGAAAAGAACGGCGTCTACATCAATTCGGGTGCGGCGACCTCGGACCTCACCAACGCGCAGTGCTCGCCCAACACCGTGCACTGGACCTACGACACCTACATGCTGGCCCACACCACGGGGCAGGCGCTGGTGAAGGCCGGTGGCGACACCTGGTTCTTCCTGACCGCGGACTATGCCTTCGGTGCGGCGCTGGAGCGCGACACCACCGCCGTCGTCACCGCCAATGGCGGCAAGGTCGTCGGCGGCGTCAAGCATCCGCTCAACACGCCCGATTTCTCCTCCTTCCTGCTCCAGGCGCAGTCGTCCAAGGCCAAGATCATCGGTCTTGCCAACGCCGGCGGCGACACCACCAACTCGATCAAGCAGGCGGCCGAGTTCGGCATCGTCAAGGGCGGCCAGAAGCTCGCGGCGCTGCTGCTCTTCCTGACCGACGTCAAGGCGATCGGTCTGGAGACCGCGCAGGGCCTCAACTTCACCGAGACCTTCTACTGGGACATGAACGACCAGACCCGCGCGTTCTCCAAGCGCTTTTCCGCGCGCATGAAGAACAGCGCGCCGCCGACCATGGTGCAGGCCGGCGTCTATGCGGGCCTGCGTCACTATTTCAAGGCGCTGGAAGCGCTCGGCGGCAATCCGCATGACGGCGTGAAGGTCGTCGAGAAGATGAAGTCGATCCCGACCGAGGACGATCTGTTCGGCAAGGGCGAGATCCAGCCGAACGGCCGTACCATTCACAGCGCCTATCTGTTCGAGGTGAAGAAGCCCTCCGAATCGAAGGCGCCGTGGGATTTCTACAAGCTGGTCGGCACCGTTCCGGGCGACCAGGCCTTCACGCCGCTGTCCGAAAGCAAGTGCGCGCTGCTGAAGAAGTAAGCCATCGGCCCGCMGGCCTTTMGGCCTGCGGGCGACTTTAAGGGAACGCCGAAGGGACCGGGTGCGGGATCGATGCAGGCTCTTTACGCTCAGCTACTGGTGGGACTGATCAACGGCTCGTTCTACGCGCTGCTCAGTCTCGGGCTTGCCGTGATCTTCGGCATGCTCAACATCATCAATTTCGCCCATGGCGCGCTCTACATGATGGGCGCGTTCGTCGCCTATTTCCTGCTGAACAATGATTATCTCAGCATTGGCTACTGGCCGGCATTGATCATCGCCCCGATTGTCGTCGGCATCTTCGGCATGATCCTGGAACGGACCATGCTGCAATGGCTGACCGGACTCGATCATCTCTACGGCCTGCTCCTGACCTTCGGCATTGCGCTGATCGTGCAGGGCGTATTCCAGAACTATTTTGGATCGTCGGGCCTGCCTTACGCCATTCCTGACCAGCTCAGGGGCGGCATGAATCTCGGCTTCATGTTCCTGCCGGTCTATCGCGGCTGGGTCGTCGTGTTCTCGCTGATTGTGTGCATCGCGACGTGGTTCCTGATCGAGAAGACGCGGCTCGGCGCCTACCTCCGCGCCGCGACCGAAAACCCGACGCTGGTGCGCGCCTTCGGCATCAACGTGCCGCGCATGATCACGCTGACCTATGGTCTCGGCGTCGGCCTTGCCGCGCTCGCCGGCGTGCTCTCGGCGCCGATCAACCAGGTGCGGCCGCTGATGGGCGCCGACCTCATCATCGTGGTGTTCGCGGTGGTCGTGATCGGGGGTATGGGATCGATCATGGGTTCGATCATCACCGGCTTCGCGCTCGGTGTGATCGAGGGCCTGACCAAGTATTTCTACCCCGAGGCCTCCAACACCGTCGTGTTCGTGCTGATGGTGCTGGTGCTCTTGGTGAAGCCAACCGGATTGACGGGAAGGGCGGCCTGATATGACAGCCTTGACGGACGATACGCTGCGGGCGACCCCGCGCGCGATGCGCGACGAGATGATCGTGTTTGTGGTGATGGCGCTGCTGCTGGCGTCGGTGCCGTTCACGGGGGTCTATCCGTTCTTCGTGATGCAGGCGCTGTGCTTCGCGTTGCTCGCCTGCGCCTTCAACCTTCTGATCGGCTATGGCGGCCTGTTGTCGTTCGGCCACGCGATGTTCCTGGGGACGGCCGGTTATTGCACCGCGCATGCGCTGAAGGTATGGGCGCTGCCGCCGGAACTCGGCATCCTCGTCGGCGTCGCCGGTGCCTTCCTGCTCTCGATCGTGACCGGCTACATCTCGATCCGCCGCCAGGGCATCTATTTCTCGATGATCACGCTGGCGCTGTCGCAGCTCCTGTACTTCATCTACCTCCAGGCGCCATTCACCCATGGCGAAGACGGCATCCAGGGCATTCCGCAGGGACGCATGTTCGGGCTCTTCGATCTCTCGAAGCCGACCGTCCTCTACTATGTCGTGCTGGTCGGCTTCCTCGCCGGCTTCCTGCTGATCTACCGCATCATCAACTCGCCGTTTGGCGAAGTCCTGAAGTCGATCCGCGAGAACGAGCAGCGCGCGATCTCGCTGGGCTACCGGACCGACCAGTACAAGTTCCTGGCCTTCGTCCTGTCAGGCACGCTGGCCGGCTTTGCCGGGTCCCTGAAGGTGTTCGTGGCGCAGAATGCCTCGCTCACCGACGTGCACTGGACGATGTCCGGCGAAGTCGTGCTGATGACGCTGGTCGGCGGTCTCGGCACCATCTTCGGGCCCGTGGTCGGCGCCTTCGCGATCATCGCCATGCAGCAATATCTGGCGAGCTTCGGCCAGTGGGTGACGGTGATCCAGGGCTCGATCTTCGTGATCTGCGTGCTCACCTTCCGCCGCGGCGTGGTCGGTGAAATCGCGCACTACTTCCGACGATCACTCTAAGCTATTGATCTGATGTAAATTTATAGGCTGCGTGAAAGCGGTGGATGATCCGGTTCCGCGGGCGTGAGGTAGCACGCGCGCGGGTCGAAAATGGTCTATGACAGTTTTATGACGGCCTGCTCGGGCCGGGCCATTTCCAACCGGTAGCCTATCCCATGATGCGATGGTTTCGCGCCTTCCTGCCCAAGGAAGAACGGTTCTTTGACCTGTTCGACCGCCATGCCCAGACCGTGATCCAGGGCTCCGTCGCGCTCCAGGGAATGCTGAACGGGGGCGAGGAGACGCCGGTCTATTGCCAGCGCGTCAACCAGTTCGAGAACGATGCCGATAACATCACCCGCGAGGTGCTGACCGCGGTGCGCCGTACCTTCATCACGCCGTTCGACCGGGGCGACATCAAGAACCTCATCACGTCGATGGACGACGCCATCGACCAGATGCAGCAGACCGCCAAGGCCGTGATGCTGTTCGAGGTTCGCACCTTCGAGCCGCCGATGCGCGAGATCGGCGGGCTTCTGATCGAATGCGCCAATCTGGTCGGCCGTGCGCTGCCGCTGATGCAGGCGATCGGCCAGAACGTGGCCATGCTGACCGCGATCACGGAAGAGCTGACCAAGCTCGAGGGCCGGGTCGACGACCTCCATGACATCGGGCTGAAGGAACTATTCCTCAAGCATCGCGACGGCAACGCGATGGATTTCATCGTCGGTGCCGAAATCTACGAGCACCTCGAAAAGGTGGCCGACCGTTTCGACGACGTCGCGAACGAGATCAACAGCATCGTCATCGAGCAAGTTTAGGACAGGGGCCGCGCCGTGGATGCTGCGTTGGGTCTTCCCGTCCTGGTCGGACTGATCGCCGTCGCGCTGCTGTTCGACTTCCTGAACGGCCTGCATGATGCCGCCAATTCGATCGCGACCATCGTCTCGACCCGCGTGCTGCGGCCGCAATTCGCGGTGTTCTGGGCCGCGTTCTTCAATTTCGTCGCCTTCATGGTGTTCGGGCTGCACGTCGCCCAGACCATCGGCACCGGCATCATCGATCCCGCGATCGTCGATGCGCAGGTGATCTTCGCGGCCCTTGTCGGCGCCATCGTCTGGAATCTCGTGACCTGGGCGCTCGGCATCCCGTCATCCTCGTCCCACGCATTGATCGGCGGGTTGTTCGGTGCAGGCGTGGCCAAAGCCGGGATTTCGGCAGCGGTCTGGAGCGGATTGTCCAAGACGGTGCTGGCGATCGTGCTGTCGCCGCTGGTCGGCTTCCTGCTCGCGATGCTGCTGGTCGCGATCGTGTCCTGGGCCTCGGTGCGCTCGACGCCGTTCGCGGTCGACCGCGCCTTCCGCATCCTGCAATTCGCCTCCGCCTCGCTCTACTCGCTCGGCCATGGCGGCAATGACGCGCAGAAGACCATGGGCATCATCGCCGTGCTGCTTTATTCGCAGGGCCATCTCGGCAGTGAATTCTCGGTGCCGTTCTGGGTCGTGCTGTCCTGCCAGGCGGCGATGGCGCTGGGCACGCTGATGGGCGGCTGGCGCATCGTCCGCACCATGGGCCTGCGCATCACAAAACTGACGCCGATGCAGGGATTTTGCGCCGAGACCGGCGGCGCCGCGACCCTGTTCATGGCGACCTTCCTTGGAGTTCCCGTCTCGACCACCCACACCATCACCGGCGCCATCGTCGGCGTCGGCGCCGCCCGTCGGCTCTCGGCGGTGCGCTGGAACGTCGCCAGCTCGATCGTCTATGCCTGGGTGATCACGATGCCGGCCTCCGCCATCGTCGCCGCGCTCACCTGGTGGGCGGTCAAGATCTTTGTCAGGTGACGAATTTCAGCCCCGCGATACCGGCGACGATGAGCCCGATGCTGGCGAGGCGGAATGCGGTGGCCGGCTCGCCGAACAGGATGATGCCGAGCGTCGCGGTTCCGACCGCGCCGATGCCGGTCCAGACTGCATAAGCGGTCCCGACGGGGAGCGATTTGAGAGCGAGTCCGAGCAGGATGACGCTGCCGGCCATCGCCGCGAGCGTGATGATGGACGGAACAAGTCTGGTAAAGCCCTCAGTATATTTCAGGCCGATCGCCCAGGTAATCTCGAGAAGACCGGCGACGAACAGGATGCTCCAGGCCATGACGACCCTCCATTCAAGGCAGGGTCGTCCCCGCGGCCATGGCTTTTGGAAAAGGAGGGCCGTCCCTCCCAAATGGCGATATGGGGCTGGTCGAGGGGCCCTGCAATCACCAAATCAGGCTTGATCAGGCCCATTTTCCCTGCCAAACGCTCCCGCCATGTCCGACATCGCCATTTCCGCCGAATCGCCGGCCCGTTCCCCGCTTGCCGCTGAAGTGTCGCGGCGGCGAACCTTTGCGATCATCTCGCATCCGGACGCCGGCAAGACCACGCTGACCGAAAAGCTGCTGCTGTTCGGCGGCGCCATCAATCTCGCCGGCCAGGTCAAGGCCAAGGGCGAGCGGCGCAACACGCGCTCGGACTGGATGAAGATCGAGCGCGAGCGCGGCATCTCCGTCGTCACCTCGGTGATGACCTTCGAGTTCGAAGGCCTCGTGTTCAACCTGCTGGACACGCCGGGCCACGAGGACTTTTCGGAAGACACCTATCGCACGCTGACGGCGGTCGATTCCGCCGTGATGGTGATCGACGCGGCAAAGGGCATCGAGGCGCGGACGCGAAAGCTGTTCGAGGTCTGCCGGCTGCGCGACATCCCGATCATCACCTTCATCAACAAGATGGACCGCGAAAGCCGCGACGTCTTCGAGCTGCTCGACGAGATCGAGAAGACGCTGGCGCTCGACACCACGCCGATGACCTGGCCGGTCGGCCGTGGCCGTGACTTCCTCGGCACCTACGACGTCGTCAATGGCGGGGTGCGCCTGCTCGAAGGCGGCGGCGCCAAGACCGGCGCGGCGCAGCAGATCGAGATCGCGGAGCTCGGAAAGCTCAATGCGAATCTCGACGTCTCCGCGGTGAAGGACGAGCTCGAGCTCGTCACCGCGGCCTCCAAGCCGTTCGAACTCGCCGCGTTTCGCGAGGGCCATCTGACCCCGGTCTATTTCGGCAGCGCGCTGCGCAATTTCGGCGTCGGCGACCTCCTCGAAGGTCTCGGCAAGTTCGCGCCCGAGCCGCGCGCGCAAGAGAGCGACCAGCGCAGGGTCGAAGCGACCGATCCGCGCATGAGCGCCTTCGTGTTCAAGATCCAGGCCAACATGGATCCCAACCATCGCGACCGCATCGCCTTTGCGCGGCTGTGCTCCGGCAAGCTCAGCCGCGGCATGAAGGCCAAGCTGGTGCGCACCGGCAAGAGCATGCCGCTGTCGAGCCCGCAATTCTTCTTCGCGCAGGACCGCTCGGTGGCGGATGAAGCCTTTGCCGGCGACGTCGTCGGCATTCCCAATCACGGCACGCTGCGCATCGGCGATACTCTGACCGAGGGCGAGGATTTCAACTTCGTCGGCGTGCCGAGCTTCGCGCCGGAAATCGTCCGCCGCGTGCGTCTCACCGACGCGATGAAGGCAAAGAAGCTGAAGGAGGCGCTTCAGCAGATGTCGGAAGAGGGCGTGGTGCAGGTGTTCCGCCCGCGCGACGGCGCGCCGGCGCTGGTCGGCGTCGTCGGCGCGCTCCAGCTCGACGTGCTGAAGGCGCGGCTCGAGGCGGAATATGCGCTACCCGTGGAGTTCGAAGTCAGCGAGTTCCAGCTCGCGCGCTGGGTCTCGTCGGATGACCGCAAGAAGCTGGATACCTTCATCGCCGCCAACACTTCGAGCATCGCCGACGATGTCGACGGCGATCCCGTGTACCTGGCCAGGAACGAGTTCTATCTCGGCTACACCCGGGAGCGCGCCGAGGGCATCGAATTCACCAACGTCAAGGACGTCAAGAAGAAGGGGTAGGGCCCGCCCACACCCCCCGCTGTGCAGCCACATCCTCCGCTGTCATGCCCCGCGAAGGCGGGGCATCCAGTACGCCGCGGCCTCTCGGTTCGATCACAAACGTCTCGGAGTACTGGGTCGCCCGGTCAAGCCGGGCGACGACATCGAGCTTAAACGCGGCCATGTGAACAGCCGCAGGCTTGATGTTGTCGGGGGCAATGCCACCTTCAACTCGTATGACCTTGCGAGTTCGCATCATGTGGCGCGGCATTCTCGTTTTCATATTGCTGGCGATATCGGTGGTCGCCGCCGACGCGCAGCGCCGGGAGATCAATCCGATCCCGTTTTCGCACTCCCCGTGCAGCGTGCTCGACAATCGTCCCTGCACGCCGTCCTATTGCAGCCCGCTCGAACACGGTCCCTGCATTCCCGAGATCGACTATCCCTATGGCGAGAACCTCCAGCTCACGATCCAGAGCGTCCCGTCCGAGGCCGATCGCGCCAAATACCAGAA
Source organism: Bradyrhizobium sp. P5_C12 (assembly GCF_054049735.1). Lineage (NCBI taxonomy): Bacteria > Pseudomonadati > Pseudomonadota > Alphaproteobacteria > Hyphomicrobiales > Nitrobacteraceae > Bradyrhizobium > Bradyrhizobium sp. P5_C12. The sequence goes on along the minus strand of NZ_JBFULU010000044.1, from coordinate 40,058 downwards.
GCCGGACCACGATCTCGACACGATCGGCGACCTCTTCGCCGAGTTGCGCACGTGCTGGTCGCCGCCAGCGGACAATGGGCGCGCCGGCATGCAGATGTCGGTGCGATTCAGCTTCAACAAGGCGGGCGGCCTGATCGGCCCGCCGCGCCTGACCTATGCGACCGCGGGCGTTCCGGCCGATACAAGAACGACCTATCTGAACGCGATCAACAATTCGCTGAAGGCCTGCCTGCCGCTGAAATTCACCAGCGGCCTCGGCGGCGCCTTGGCCGGGCGGCCGATCGCGATCCGCTATGTCGACAATAGGGAGCTTGGCAGGTAGCGCATCGGTTGCGACCGGCGGCCAATCGATGATACGCCATGAGCGGGGGCGCGGGTTGAGGGGGAGGACGTCGTGGGTCTGCTGGTCATGATCCTGGGGCTGGTGCTGTTTTTCGCAGCCCATGTTTTCACGACAAAACGAGAGGCGCGCGCGCAGGCGATCGCGAGACTGGGCGAGGGCACCTACAAGATCCTCTATTCGCTGGTCTCGCTGGCGGGTCTCGTGCTGATCATCTGGGGCTTCGCGCATTATCGCGCGGCGGGCTGGATCGACGTCTGGTATCCGCCGAAGGCAATGAAGCACATCACGCTCGCGCTGATGCTGCCCGCCGTCATCATGGTGGTCGCCTCATATCTGCGCGGCCGCATCTATGCGACGCTGAAGCATCCGATGCTGGCGGGCATCAAGCTGTGGGCGGCGGCGCATCTGCTCGCCAACGGCGATCTCGGCTCCATGATCCTGTTCGGTTCGTTCCTGGGCTGGGCGGTGTATGATCGCATTACGCTGAAGCACCGCACTGATGCCGGTGGCCCGCCGATTCCGGTGGGGGGCGTCACCAATGATCTGATCGCGGTCGCGGTCGGTGCCGTCGTCTATCTGGCGCTGGCTTTCGCGTTCCATCCGGTCGTGATCGGTGTTCCTGTGATCGGTGTTTAGCCGCAGCCGATCAGCGCAAGACAGGATCGCTTGCCCATGCGCGGAAGGTGACAAAGCAATAAGCCGAGGGCCCTCCGATGGACTGGTCGCAATCTCAGATTCCGCCGATGCGGCTCGAGGCGCGCTTTGGCGATCGGGTCGTGCAGGCATTCTGCGATCGGCCAACGACGCTCTGGGCGATGATCGCCGACGCCTGCGCACGCAACGCCGATGGCGAAGCGCTGATCTGCGGCGATGTTCGGCTCAGCTGGCGGCAGGTGGTGGAACGCGCGGCCCGGATCGCGGCGGGCTTGCGCAAGCTCGGCCTGCAACGCGGCGACCGCGTCGCCATCCTGCTCGGCAACCGTGTTGAATTCCCGCTGCTCTTGTTTGCCGCCGCGCATGAGGGGCTCGTCACGGTGCTGCTGAGCACGCGCCAGCAGAAGCCGGAGATCGCCTATGTGCTGGCCGATTGCGGCGCCAGGATCCTGATCCACGAGGCTGCGCTCGCAGAACGCCTGCCCGATGCGCGGGATGTCCCCGACGTGATCCACCGTATCGCGGTCGACGACGATCCGCGGCGGTCGCGTTTCGCCGCGCTCGCAGACAATGCGGCTGCGCCGGCACCGGTCGAGACGAGCGAGGAGGATACCGCGATGATCCTCTACACCTCGGGCACCACGGGCAAACCGAAGGGGGCCATGCTGGCCCATTGCAACATCATCCATTCCTCGATGGTGTTCGTGTCCTGCCTGAAGCTGACCTCGGTGGACCGTTCGATCGCGGCGGTGCCGCTCGGCCACGTCACCGGCGTCGTCGCCAACATCACGACCATGATCCGCTGCGCCGGCGCGCTGATCATCATGCCCGAGTTCAAGGCTGCCGATTACCTCAAGCTCGCCGCGCGCGAGCGCGTCACCTACACCGTGATGGTGCCGGCGATGTACAATCTCTGCCTGCTCCAGCCCGATTTCGACGGCTATGATCTGTCGAGCTGGCGCATCGGCGGCTTTGGCGGCGCGCCGATGCCGGTCGCGACCATCGAGAAGCTCGAAACCAAGATTCCCGGCCTCAGGCTGATGAACTGCTACGGCGCGACCGAGACGACGTCGCCTTCCACGATCATGCCCGGCGAGCTGACGGCGAGCCACATCGACAGCGTCGGCCTGGCGTGTCCCGGCGCGCGCATCGTCGCGATGGGAGCGGACGGGCGCGAGCTGCCGCGCGGCGAGATCGGCGAGCTCTGGATCCAGAGCGCCTCCGTCATCAAGGGCTATTGGAACAACCCGAAGGCCACCGCCGAGAGCTTTACCTCAGGCTTCTGGCATTCGGGCGATATCGGCTCGGTCGATGCCGACGGTTTTGTCCGTGTGTTCGACCGGCAGAAGGACATGATCAACCGCGGCGGTCTGAAGATCTATTCCGCCGAGGTCGAATCCGTGCTGGCGGGGCATCCGGCGGTGGTCGAGAGCGCGATCATCGCCAAACCATGCCCCGTGCTGGGCGAGCGCGTCCACGCCGTGGTGGTGACGCGTGCGGCGGTCGCGGGGGACGACCTGAGGGCGTGGTGCGCGGAACGGCTGTCCGACTACAAGGTCCCCGAAACGCTGACGGTCACGACCGAGCCCCTGCCGCGCAATGCCAATGGCAAGGTGCTGAAACGGCAGCTGCGGGAGCTTCTGGTCGGAATTTGAGCCGGGAAGGCGGCCTCCGGGGGATCCCGGGCCGCCGGTTAACGCCTTGATCGGGCTTGCTTTGCCTTGCCACCGCCATATCGATAGGGTATCGCCGCCGCGACGTGGGGACGGGTTTTTTGACGCCGACGATCTGGCGCGCGCTCCCGGCCGGGCATGGGATTAGCTTAAGTGGCTGAATTATTTGACGAAGTCGACGAGGAAGTACGTCGCGAACAGCTCAAGAAGCTGTGGGACAAGTATTCGATCTACTTCATCGCCCTGATGGTGCTGATCGTCGCCGCCGTGGGCGGCTGGCGCGGCTACCAGTATTTGGAGGCCAAGAAGGCTGCCGAGGCCGGCGTCGCCTTCGAGAAGGCCGTCGAGCTGTCCGACCAGGACAAGCACGCCGAGGCCGAAGCGGCCTTTACCGATCTCGCCGCCAAGGCGCCATCGGGCTACCGCACGCTGGCGCGGCTGCGCGCCGCCGCCGAGGTGTCGGCCCGCGATCCCAAGGCCGCGGCGAAAATGTACGACGATATTGCCGCCGATCGCGGCGTCGGCGGCGAGTGGCAGGATCTGGCAAAGATCCGGGCGGCCGGCTTGCTGCTCGACAGCGCGAGCTACGCCGACATCCAGCAGCGGCTGGAGGCCTCTGCGACGCCCAAATCGACGTTCCGCCATAGCGCCCGCGAGATGCTGGCGCTATCGGCCTGGCGCAACAACGACATGACCGCGGCCCGCAAATGGCTCGACGCGATCGCCGAGGATGGCGAAACGCCGCCGGGCCTGCGTTCGCGCGCCGAAGCGCTCCAGGCCCTGCTGCCGCCCGTCGCCAAAAGCTGACGGCCCTCGAGAGCTGAGACGAGACAAGATATGCGCCGCACGCCACGCTTGATCGCAGCCGCCGTCCTGATCGCCTTCACGGGCGTCCTGGGCGGCTGCTCCAGCTTCGATCCAAGCGACATGCTCGACTTCCTCGACACCAAGAAGAAGCTTCCCGGCGACCGCAAGCCGGTCTTCCCCGAGGGCGTGCCGGGCCTCGAGCAGGGCGTGCCGCGGGAGATGTACAAGGGCGCGCAGCAACAGCCGGATCCGAACGCTGCTGCCGTTGCGGCTGCGCCCGTGGCGCCGCCGCCCGAGCCGGCTCAATCGTCCAAGGCGGCCAAGGGGAAGAAGTCCAGGCAGCCCGGCGGCGTCGCGGCGGCGCCGTCTGAGGCGCCGGCGGGCGAAGTCGACGGCGAGGCCCAGCCTGAAGCTGCGCCGCCCGCGGCCGCTCCGCCGCCCAAGCAGAAGATCGTCCGCAAGCGCACCACCGCGCCGCCGCCGGATCAGCCGACCCAGCAGGCGCAACCGACCCAGACCACGCAGCAGCAATCGCAAGGCGGCGGCTTCCCGGCGCCGCTGCCGAGCGGCAGTTTCTCGCGCTGATATTTTTCACTGCATTGACAGACGCGGCTCCGGCAGCGCACGAATGACTGATGCCCTTCACAATCGCCATCATCGGCCGGCCCAATGTCGGCAAGTCGACGCTGTTCAACCGCCTGGTCGGACAGAAGCTCGCGCTCGTCGATGACCTGCCCGGCGTGACCCGCGATCGCCGCGAGGGCGAGGCGAGGCTCGGCGATCTCGAATTCATCATCATCGACACTGCCGGCCTCGACGAGGGGGCCAAGGGCTCGCTCACCGCACGGATGCAGGAACAGACGGAGACCGCGACCGCCCAGGCCGATGCGCTGTTCTTCGTGGTCGATGCCCGCGCCGGCCTCACGCCCACCGATCGCGCCTTCGCCGATTTTGCCCGCAAAGCCAACAAGCCGGTGCTGCTGGTCGCCAACAAGAGCGAGGGCAAGCACGGCGATGCCGGCGCGATGGAGGCCTTTGCGCTCGGCCTCGGCGATCCCATCCAGATCTCGGCCGAGCACGGCGAGGGCATGGGCGAGCTCTATGACGCCCTCCGCGAACTGATGCCGGAGCCCGTGGATGAGGATGAGGCCGAGGACGACGAGCCGCTGACGGAGGAAGAGGCCGCCACGCGCCCGATCCGCGTCGCCATCGTCGGCCGCCCCAACGCCGGCAAGTCGACCTTCATCAACCATCTGCTCGGCGAGGAGCGGTTGCTGACCAGCCCCGAGGCTGGCACCACGCGCGATTCCATCGCGGTCGAGCTCAACTGGAAGGGCCGCGAGTTTCGCGTGTTCGACACTGCCGGCCTGCGCCGAAGGTCGCGCATCGAGGAGAAGCTCGAAAAGCTCTCGGTCGCGGATGCGCTGCGCGCGGTGCGATTTGCCGAAGTCGTCGTGATGATGATGGATGCGCAGAACCGCTTCGAGGAGCAGGACCTGCGCATTGCCGACCTGATCGAGCGCGAAGGCCGCGCGGTCGTGCTCGCCGTCAACAAATGGGACCTGATGGAGAGCAAGGGTGGCGGTGCCATCTCCGGCCTGCGCCGGGATGCCGACCACTTGCTCCCGCAGATCAAGGGCGTGCCGATCGTCGCGGTCTCCGGCCTGATGGGCGAGGGCATCAATCGCCTGATGCAGGCGATTCAGGACGCCTACGCACTATGGAACAGGCGGGTGTCGACATCGGCGCTGAACCGCTGGTTCGAGGAGGCGGTCCAGGCCAATCCGCCGCCCGCCGTGTCGGGCCGCCGGCTCAAGCTCAACTACATCACGCAGACCAAAGCCCGCCCGCCGAGCTTCGTGTTGTTCTGCTCGCGCGCGGACGCGGTGCCGCAGTCGTATTTGCGCTACCTCACCAATTCGCTGCGTGAGGCCTTCGATCTGCCGGGCACGCCGGTGCGCATCACCTTGCGTGAGAAGGCCAATCCGTTCGCCCACAAGCGCAAGCGGTTGTCGTGAGTGACGGCGCAGGCCAGGCGATAGCGCAAGGCGCTGCGCCCGTCCGGCGCGGTGCGGTCGCCTTCATCTTCGTCACCATCCTGCTCGACATGCTCGCACTCGGCGTGATCATGCCGATCCTGCCGAAACTGATCGAGAGCTTTGTCGGCAACGACACCGCGCATGCGGCCCGGATTTTCGGGCTGTTCGGCACCGCCTGGGCGCTGATGCAGTTCGTGTTCTCGCCGCTCCTGGGGGCGCTGTCGGATCGTTTCGGACGGCGGCCGGTGGTGCTGCTGTCGAACTTCGGGCTCGCCGCCGACTACGTTCTGATGGCGCTCGCGCCGTCGCTGGTCTGGCTGTTCGTCGGCCGCGTGATCTCCGGCATCACCTCGGCCAGTATCTCGACGGCGTTCGCCTATATCGCCGATATCACGCCGCCGGAACGGCGTGCGGCGGTGTTCGGCCGGATCGGCGCGGCCTTCGGCGCCGGTTTTATCCTGGGCCCGGCGCTGGGCGGTTTGCTCGGCGACATCGATCCGCGGCTGCCGTTCTGGGCATCGGCGGTCCTAAGCTTCGCCAATGCGCTCTACGGCCTGTTGGTCCTGCCGGAATCGCTCGCGCCGGAGAAGCGCGCGCCGTTCCGCTGGCGGAGCGCCAATCCGATCGGGGCGCTGCACCTGCTGCGTTCCAACGCGGTGCTGGCCGCGTTGTCGGTCGTCAACTTCATCGCGCAGGTCGCGCACGTCGTGCTGCCGTCGACCTTCGTGCTCTATGCGACCTACCGCTATGGCTGGGATTCCAAGACGGTCGGACTGACGCTCGCGATGGTCGGCATCTGCGCCATGGTGGTGCAGGGGCTTGCCATCGGCCCGATCGTGCGCGTGCTTGGCGAGCGCAATGCGCTGCTGCTCGGCCTGTGCTGTGGGGCCATCGGCTTCATGATCTTCGGCAGTGCGCCGACCGGACCGCTGTTCTGGCTCGGCATTCCCGTGATGTCGCTGTGGGGTATCTCGGGCGCCGCGATGCAATCGCTGATGACGCGGCTGGTCGCGCCCGATCAGCAGGGCCAGTTGCAGGGCGCGACTGCGAGCGTGCAGAGCGTGTCGCAGCTCGTCGGGCCGTTCCTGTTCACGTTGACGTTTTCATACTTCATCGGCGCCAGCGCGCCGTGGCATCTGCCCGGTGCGCCGTTCCTGCTCGCGGGAGTGCTCATGGTGGTGTGCGTGGCCATCGCGATGAGAACGCTGGCCGCGACGAAAACGGCTTCGTAGTCGGGTGGGCAAACCGAGGCGTGCCCACCGTTTCTTCCCGGCCGCGGAGAGATGGTGGGCACGGCGCTTTCGCGCCTTTGCCCACCCTACGGCAGCGTCTTACTTCTTCACCAGCGGGCAGTCGCTGGCTTCGAGCGGCTTGGCGGCGTCTTCCGGCGCGATGGTGGCCACCAGCTTGTAGTAGTCCCACGGGCCCTTCGATTCTTCCGGCTTCTTCACCTCGAACAGATAAGCCGGAATCAGGCGGCGGCCGTCGGCACGCAGGGGTCCCTTGCCGAACAGCGGATCGTCGGTCGGCAGCTCCTTCATCTTGGCGACGACCTTGGCGCCGTCATGCGGATTGCTGCCGAGCGCTTCCATTGCCTTCAGGTAGTGCAGGATTTCCGCGTAGAGGCCCGCCACCGTCATCGAGGGCATCGACCCCTTGGGCGACACTTTCTGGAAGCGCTTCGACCATTCGCGGGTCTGGTCGTTGAGATCCCAATAGAAGGACTCGGTGAAGGTCAGGCCCTGCGCGGTTTTCAAGCCGAGCGAGTGCACGTCGTTGATGAACAGCAGGAGCGCCGCGAGCTTCTGGCCGCCCGCCACGATGCCGAATTCGGATGCCTGCTTGATCGCGTTGGTGGTGTCGCCGCCGGCGTTCGCAAGGCCGATGACCTTGGCCTTCGAGGACTGCGCCTGCAGCAGGAAGGACGAGAAGTCGGACGAGTTGAGCGGATGCTTGACGCCGCCGAGCACCTTGCCGCCGGTGGCCGTGACGACGGCGCTGGTGTCGCGCTCCAGCGCGTGGCCGAAGGCGTAGTCCGCGGTCAGGAAGAACCAGCTGTCGCCGCCTGCTTTCGTCAGGGCCTTGCCGGTGCCGTTGGCGAGCATGTAGGTGTCATAGGTGAAGGAGACGGTGTTGGGCGTGCAGGCCTTGCCGGTGAGGTCGGCCGTGGCGGCGCCCGAATTGAGCAGCACCGAATTCTTATCCTTGACGAGGTTGCTCACCGCGAGCGCAACGCCGGAGCTCGGCGTGTCGGCGATGGCGTCCACCTTTTCGGCATCGATCCATTGCCGCGCAATGTTGACGCCGATGTCGGGCTTGTTCTGGTGATCACCCGAGAGGACGTCGATGGTCCAGCCCTTGGCCTTGAGGCCGGAATCCTCGACCGCCATTTTCACCGCGGCGACCGAGTTCGGGCCGCCGATATCGGCATAGAGGCTCGACATGTCGTTCAACACGCCGATCTTGACGGTCTTGTCTTGGGCAGAGGCCGAGCTGGCAAAGCCGAGGCCGGCACAGGTCAACAGCGCGGCGTAGCGCCACGCGCGAGCAGTCTTCATTGTATTCCCTCCAATTGGTGATGCCGCGGACGACCCTCTTGGACGGGGGCTTTTGACCTCGGCGCGATCGGTCACGATCTTGCCGTTTTCGATATCCTGTCTCCAGGCTTGCTGCAATGCGCTTAAGGTAGGGCGTTGGAGGTCAGCTTGAACTTCTGGATGCGCTTCGCATTGTCGACCTCCGCGGTATAGACGTTACCTTTGGCGTCGATCGCAATTGCATGGACCCAGTGGAATTGCCCGGCATTGCGGCCGCTGCGGCCGAAGCTGCCGGCCACGCTGCCGTCCTGGCGCTTTAACACCCTGATTTCGTTGTTTTCCCCGTCGGCGCTGAGGAGATAGGTCTGCTTCGCATCGGGCCAGATCGCGATGTCCCAGACCGCACCGTTTCCGAGCGTGTTCTTCTCGTAGAACCACTCTGTCACGAAAGTGCCGTCCTTCCTGAAGACCTGGATGCGATCGTTGATCCGGTCGCAGACGTAAACCAGACCGTCATTGGCTATTTTGACGCAGTGAACGGGATTGCCGAATTGTTGGGCAACCGGGGCCTTGGGATCATAGGCCGCCTGCTTGTCGTCGTTCGGCTCGTTGCCATAGGCGCCCCAGTGGCGCTTGTAGGCGAGCGTCGTCGCATCGAACACGATGACGCGGCGGTTGCCATAGCCGTCGGCGACGTAGATTTCGTTGGCCTCCTTGTCGAGCGCGGTCTCGGCAGGCTTGCCGAGCTGGGTCGTGTCGTTGCTGCCGAGGCTCGGCGCGATCTTGCCGATCTGGGCGACGAACTTGCCGTCGAGCGTGAACTTCAGAATGGCGTTGTCGTTGTCGGCATTGCCGCCGACCCAGACGAAGCCGCGTTCGTCGACCTCGATGCCGTGCTCGCGGCCGACCCATTCATAGCCTTCGCCCGGACCGCCCCAGGATCGCAGCAAATTGCCGTCGGTGTCGAACTCGAGCACGGGCGGCGCCGACACGCAGCATTTGGAGCGCGGCGGATTGAGGCTCGCGCCTTTCTCGTCGTCGGTGAGCGAGCGCGGGCGATGGATTATCCAGATGTGACCCTGCCAGTCGACGGTGATGCCGCCGACCTGGCCGAGGATCCAGTTGTTCGGCAGCGGCTTTGGCCAGGAGGGATCGACGGCGAAGGTTGGCACGTCGCCGGCGGTCGCCACACCCGGCAGTGCGAATGCGATGGCTGCGATCAGGATGGAGAAGGCGTGAGAGACTTTTGCGAGCGCATGGCCGAAGCCTGCGCGATCATGCCATGGCGCCATGGCAACCTCCCTTTTTGGCTTGCGGCTTGCTGCCGCTTGAGCGCGGGCAGTCAATCGCGGGGAGGCATTTGAGTCAATCAGGCCGGCGAGCGGAAGCTCATCAGCGTGCGGGTCTTGTAGTCGTAGAACTTGCCGGTCTCGGCCCACGCCGGCGCGCACATCGGCACGATGAATTCGGCGACCTGCTCGGGCGTCTCCAGCGTCGCCGGGTCCTCGCCCGGCATCAGCGTCGCGCGCATGCGGGTGCGGATCGGGCCGGGGTTGAACAGGTTGACGCGCAGCTTTGTGTTCGCGGTCTCCTGCGCCCAGGCGCGCGCCAGCGTTTCCAGCGCGGCCTTGGAGGCGGCGTAGGGGCTGACATAGGCGGTCGCCTTGTTGGCGGCGCCCGAGGTGATGAACACGGCGCGGCCGGCGTCGGACTGCTTCAGCAGCGGCTCCATGCAGCGGATCAGCTGGAAGTTCGCGGAGACATTGACCGCCATCACGTCGTTGAAGGTCTTGAGCTCGATATGGCCGACCGGCGAAGAGGGGCCGAGCACGCCGGCATTGCCGACGAGGATGTCGAGCTTGCCATAGCGCTCGTGCAGGCCAGCCCCTAGCCGGGCGATACCGTCGGAATCGGTGAGGTTGAGCGGCACCAGCGTGGCGCTTCCGCCGTCCTTCCGGATCTCGTCGTCGAGTTCCTCCAGCCCGCCCTGCGTGCGCGCAACGGCGACGATGTGCGCACCGGCCTTGGCCAGGGCCTTTGCCGTGGCAAATCCGATACCGCGGGAGGCGCCGGTGACGAGAGCGATACGGTCGGCGAGGGGTTTTGTCATGGCGGGGGTTTTACAGGCGTGGATGGCCGGGACAAGCCCTGCAACACCGTCATTCCGGGGCGATGCGAAGCATCGAACCCGGAATCTCGAGATCCCGGGTTCGGTCCTGCGGACCGCCTCGGGATGACGCCTTCGGCGTCAGCTCGCCTCCGCCAGCAGCGACAGCTGCCGTGGCTGCGGCTCGACCTGGGTCTGGTCGGTGAGGTGGGTCGGATAGGCGCCGGTGAAGCAGTGATCCGAGAATTTCGGATTGGCCGGATCGCGGCCGGGCTCGCCCATGGCGCGGTACATGCCGTCGATCGAGAGGAAGGCGAGCGAGTCCGCGCCGATGATCTCGCGCATCTCCTCCAGCGAATGCGTCGCGGCCAGAAGGCCGCCGCGGTCGGGCAGGTCGATGCCGTAATAGTCGGGATAGAGGATCGGCGGCGAGGCGAGACGGAAGTGCACCTCGGTTGCACCGGCGTCGCGCATCATGCGCACGATCTTCTTCGAGGTGGTGCCGCGCACCAGCGAGTCGTCGATCAGGATGATCCGCTTGCCCTCGATCGCGGCGCGGTTGGCCGAATGCTTCATGCGCACGCCGGACTCGCGGATCGCCTGCGTCGGCTGAATGAAGGTGCGTCCGACATAGTGGTTGCGGATGATGCCGAGCTCGAACGGCACGCCGGAATGCTGGCTGTAGCCGACCGCGGCGGGCACGCCGGAATCGGGCACCGGCACGACGACGTCGACCGGGACATGGCTCTCGCGCGCGAGCTGCGCGCCGAAGGCCTTGCGCACCTCATAGACCGAGCGGCCGTGGACGATGGAATCCGGGCGGGAGAAATAGATGTATTCGAAGATGCAGGGGCGCGGCGCCATCGGCGGGAACGGCTTGTGGATGTCCATGCCGTTCTCGTCGAACACGATGACTTCGCCCGGCTCGATGTCGCGGACGAAGCGCGCGCCGATGATGTCGAGGGCGCAGGTCTCCGAGGTCAGGATCGGGCAGCCGTCGAGGTCGCCAAGCACCAGCGGGCGGATGCCGCGCGGATCGCGCGCGCCGACCAGCTTCTTGTTGGTCAGCGAGACCAGCGCATAGGCGCCTTCGATCTCGCGCAGCGCGTCGACATAGCGCTCGATGAAGCGGCTGCGCCTCGAGCGTGCGACCAGGTGCAGGATCACCTCGGTGTCGGTGGTCGACTGCATCATGGCGCCGTTCTTCACGAGCTCGCGGCGCAGCGTCAGGCCGTTGGTGAGATTGCCGTTGTGGGCGACCGCGAGGCCGCCGGCATTGAGCTCGGCGAACAGCGGCTGCACGTTGCGCAGGATGGTGGCGCCGGTGGTGGAATAGCGGACATGGCCGACCGCCATATTGCCGGGCAGGCGGTCGATCACCTCGCGGCGGGAGAAGGTGTCGCCGACGAGGCCGAGGCGGCGTTCGGAATGAAAGCGGGAACCGTCGTAGGAGACGATGCCGGCGGCTTCCTGGCCGCGGTGCTGAAGGGCGTGGAGGCCGAGTGCGGTGATGGCGGCCGCGTCAGGGTGTCCGTAGACGCCGAAGACGCCGCATTCCTCGCGCAGCGTATCGCCCTCCAGGTCGTCCTGAAGCTCTAGCGCGGCCGGGCCTAAACCGGCCTTTGGATCGAGATCAAGCTGGGCGTCCTGGTCAGGGTTTCGCATCTCGTCCGCGCCTCTCTCTAGGGCTAAATCAACGCGCCGCAGGTTTCTCGATCAGCTTTTTCAGGCTGTCACGAGCCGGTTTGCTGTATCCGTCGCCACTGCCCGAAGGCTGCTGCTCGGAATCAGCTTGCTCATCATCTGGTTTGTTTTTCTTGAATCTCTTCAAGATGGTGTTCTCGGGGTCGTCCGGCAAGAGGGACATCAGCCAATCCCCGGTTCCCTGGAGCACCACGCGGGATTTGGCCCCCGCGACCCAGTCCGGACGTTGCTTGTCCGGCACCAGCCAGGTGAAGAACAGGAAGGCGACCACGACGATCAAAAGCCCGCGAGCCAGCCCGAACAGGAAGCCGAGGGTGCGGTCCAGCGCGCCGATCCGCGAATCCAGGATCATGTCGGAGATTCGGACCGTGATCACGGAGACCACGACCAGAGTGCCGATGAACACGCCGGCGACCACGACCACGCTCGCGACGGTGTCGTTGTTGAAGTAGGTTTTTGCGGTCGGAAGCAGCTTGGAGAACGAATATAGCGTCACGATCGCCGCCGCGCCCCAGGCCGCGATCGACAGGATTTCGCGCATAAAGCCCCGGACCATCGCGAGCAGGCCCGAGATCAGCATCACACCGAGCAGGATCAGGTCGAGAAGTGTAATGGGCATCGGCTGGTCTGGTCCGCTCGTACTCTCAAAGGTGCTCAGCGAATCGGTGTTTGGCCGCCGCCCTAACTGAGGGGCAGACGGCGCTCCCGGCAAGGCCGCAACCACGCAATCCCGTACTGCTTTTGTGACGGCTGTATAGCGGCGGGGGCGGGGAACGTCACCTCCGGCTAACCCTCTCCACGGCGGAATCTTGCTGGTGTGGCATTTTTCTCCGGCGGTGCGCTCGATTCGCCCCTGCGGGAGCCACGCGCGGCGATTTCCGCCACCAGGGTCGTCAGGCTGTTGACCGCGTTGAGCGAGAGTCCGGCGTCGCCGCCGGCTTCGCCCCGGGCCGATTCGGGCAGCACGGCGCGCTGGAAGCCGAGTTTTGCCGCTTCCTTCAGCCGGGCCGGGGTCTGCGCCACCGGGCGGACCACGCCGGAGAGCGATATCTCGCCGAAATAGACCGCATCGGTCGGTAACTGCGCATTAACCAGCGAGGACACCAGCGCGGCCGCGGCGGCGAGATCGGCGGCGGGTTCGTGGATGCGCAGGCCGCCTGCGACGTTCAGATAGACGTCGTGGCCGGACAGCTTGACCCCGCAATGGGCCTCCAGCACTGCGAGCACCATCGACAACCGGCTCGGGTCCCAGCCGACCACGGCCCGGCGCGGGGTGCCGAGCGAGGTCGGGGCTACCAGCGCCTGCAATTCGACCAGGACCGGCCGGGTGCCCTCGATTCCTGCGAACACCGCGGTACCGGGCGTGCCCAGATCGCGCTCGGACAGGAACAGCTCGGATGGGTTGGTGACCTCGCGCAGGCCGAGGCCTGTCATCTCGAACACGCCGATCTCGTCGGTGGGTCCGAAACGGTTCTTGACGGCGCGCAGGATGCGGAATTGCTGCGAGCCTTCGCCCTCGAAGGACAGCACGGCATCGACCATGTGCTCGACCACGCGGGGGCCTGCGATCTGGCCGTCCTTGGTGACGTGCCCGACCAGGATGATGGCCGCACCTGTCTTCTTGGCGAAACGGATCAGGGCCTGCGCCGAGGCGCGCACCTGCGTCACCGTGCCGGGTGCGGATTCCACCGTGTCGGTCCACATCGTCTGGATCGAGTCGATCACGATCAGCCGGGGGACCGCGCCTTCCGACAGCGTCGAGACGATGTCTTCCACCGACGTCTCGGCCGCGAGCTGCACCGGCGCATCCGACAAGCCGAGCCGTTCGGCGCGCAGCCGAACCTGCGCGACCGCCTCTTCGCCGGAAATGTAGACGACGCGGTGCCCGGCGCGCGCGAGCAGGCTGGTCGCCTGCGTCAGCAGCGTCGACTTGCCGATGCCGGGATCGCCGCCGACGAGCAGCACCGAGCCGCGGACAAAGCCGCCGCCGGTGACGCGGTCGAGCTCGGTCATGCCGGAGGACAGGCGCGGTGCGTCCTGGGTTTTTCCCGACAGGCTCTCCAGCGCAAACGTCCGTCCCTTGCGCTTGGAGCGGATCGACACCGGAACGCTGCCGGTCGTGTCCTCCTCGGCGAGCGTATTCCACTCGCCGCAAGACTCGCACTTGCCCTGCCAGCGGTTATAGGCCGCGCCGCAGTTCTGGCAGACGAAGGAAAGCGTGTTCTTGGCCATGGGAGGTGAATCGGTTGTCAGGGGGATTGCGTGGCATTCCATAGCATGGAGAGACCCGCCGCCACCATGATGGCATCCATCACCAGTCGGAACACATCCGCCTTCAGGCGCAGCACGAAGCGTTTTGCGAGGAAGGCGCCTGCCATCAGCGAAGACCCCGCGATCAGGCCCTTGATGAAGACATCCTGCGTCAGCGCGCCGAAACGTTCGAATGTCACGGATTTCGCGACGTAGAGGCCGAGCGAGGCGGCTGCCTCGGTCGCGAGGAAGGCGCCTTTGCTCAGGCCGTAGAACAGGAACAGCGGCACGCTGAGCGGGCCGGTCGAGACCACGATGCCGGTGAGATAGCCGATCACCGCTCCGCCAATGGCGAGATGCCAGAGGTTGGCCTTGAGATCGTGCCGCGCCAGCCAGTGCCGCACCGGCACCATCGCGATCAGGAAGGTGCCGATGGCGAGATCGACCGCGTGCGAGGGCAGCGCCAGCAGCGTGCGCGCGCCGAGTGCTGCGGCTGGAATCCCCGTGACCGAATAGGCCGCGCAGGCCCGCCAGTCGACCTCGCGCCACCAGGCCAAGATCCGCGAAAAATTCGCCATCACGGAGGCCACGGCCATGATCGGCACGGCCTCCTTTGGCCCATAGGCATAGACCAGCACCGGCATCAGCATGATCGACGATCCCGTGCCGACGATGCCGGAGATGGTGCCGGCGATCAGGCCGACGCTGAGGACGAAGAGAAAGGCCAAGGGCAGGGCTCCGGGAATCGGGAGAGTGTAGCCGGAGCAGGCGTTGTCGGCGAATGCAGTTACCACACATCCGGTGTCGTCCCGGCGAGCGAAGCGATCGAGGCCGATCGCCGCCGCGGCGTCCAAGCAAGGGGCTTGGTTAATCGGTGGTGTCGCCGGCGCCGGCAATCCGATCCGCTCGCCGGCCGGATCCTTAGAATTTGAAGCGTATTGATCGGAGCGTTCGCTCAAAGAATTTGAGGTCTGCGATGCCCGATCACCATTCCTTCTCCGCCCTCGACCGCCATGCGGTGCTCGGCGGATCCGACAACGGCTTTCCCTGGTACGCGGGCACGATGCTCGCGGTCGAAGCCAGCGAAGTGGTGCGGCTGCGCTGCGAGAAGCTCAGCCATGGCGACGAGGCCGCGGGGCACGAGGCCATGCTGATGATGAGCGAGAAGATCGCTGCGGCCTTCGAGGCGACCGCAAGCCTGCTTGCCGGCGCAACCCCGGCCGCAATCATCCAGCGCTATCGCGAGCACGTTGCCGCGAACGCCAAGCGGTTGTCCGCGAACCGAGTTCCTTGATGGGCAGAGGCTGCTGACAGCATGTTGGCAGCAGGGGTCGGCTACGACCATCTCCTGACGTTTTTTGAGGGAGCGGGGTCATGCCGGTCGAGGGAAGCTGCCACTGCGGTGAAACGGTATTCGAGGTGACGGAGGCGCCTTCGAACGTGACGCGCTGCACCTGTTCGCTTTGCGCCAAGCGCGGCGCGTTGTGGGCCTATTACAAGCCGGCGCAGTTTCGCCTGCTGTCGCCACCGGAAAGCGTCGCGACCTATCTATGGGGCAGCCGCACCGTCAAACATCATTTCTGTGCGAGCTGCGGTTGCGGCACCTACTCGGAGTCGCCGGACTGGTCGACTGGCAAGCCCGACTTCGACAATCCCAAGGTCGGGGTCAACGCGCGGCTATTCGACGAATTCGACCTCGACGCGGTGCCGGTCAACGTGATCGACGGCAAGAATTTGTGGTGAGCACACAGTCGCACGCATAGCTGGTGCACGTCCGTCCTCTTGAGGCGGTCGGGGAAAGCTGATCTGTTTCCAGCCCCAGAGAGAATAAGGGGAGGAAGCCAATGATGCGTCTTCTGGCGCGAGTGATGCTCGCGGTCGTTGTGGCCGGTGCGGCCTGCTTCAATGCGCAGGCGCAGACCAAGCCGAAGGTCACGACGCTCGGACCGGACTTTCCCAAGGCCGCGCTGTTCGTCGGCAACAGCTTCTTCTATTACAACAACGGCATGCCCGGGCATCTCTCCTTCATGGAGCGGGCAGCGGATGCCGCCAACAAGGCGGCGTATCGCAATACCATGGCCACGATCGGCGGCTCCGGGCTCGACTGGCACGACATGGACAATCTGCTGCGGGCGGGCGGAATCGGGGCCTATTCGTTCGACGAGCAGAACAACGTTGTCTTCAACAAGCCCGGCAAGCAGTTCGACGTGGTCGTGATGATGGATTGCAGCCAGTGTCCGATCCATCCGCAATTGAAGGATGCGTTCGCGACGTTCGCGAAGAAGGACGGCGAGATTGTCCGTGCCCACGACATGCGCCCGGTGCTGTTCATGTCCTGGGCCTATGCGGACAAGCCGGAAATGACGGAAGGATTGGCCGAGGCCTATACGCTGGCCGGCAACGCCAATGATGCGCTGGTGATCCCTGCGGGCCTCGCGTTTGCGCGCGTCCGCAAGCTCCAGCCGGAGCTCAATCTCTATGCGCCGGACAAGCGACACCCGAGTCCTGCCGGCACGTATCTGGCAACTTGCGTGACACTCGCTGCGCTGACAGGACGTTCGCCGGTCGGCAATTCCTACACGATGGGACTGGATACGGAGACGACGCAGCTGCTGCAAAAGGCGGCATGGGACACCGTGCAGGACTATTACGGGCGCTGATCTGGCGTCGGCCGTAGGGTGGATTAGCGCAGCGTAACCCACCCTACGAGATCATCGCTATTTCAGGACCACCCACGCCGGCGCGTGATCGCTGGCGCCGTCCTGGCCGCGGATGGTCTTGTCGACGCCGGCCTTGGCCAGGCGCGAGACCAGGGCAGGGCTGAGCAGGAGATGATCGAGCCGCAGGCCTGCATCGCGCGGCCAGCGGTTTCGCTTGTAATCCCAGAAGGTGTAGATGCGCTTGTCTGGGTTTAGCTCACGGATCGCGTCGCACCAGCCTTGCCCGACGAGCGAGGCGAACGCCGCGCGGCTGTTCGGCTGGATCAGTGCATCCTTGTCCCATGAGCGTGTCGGATAGATGTCGATCTCCGTCGGCGCGACGTTGTAGTCGCCGGCGAGCACGACAGGCAGATCCTGCTTGATGAAAGTCCGGGCGTGGCGCTTCAGCCGCGCGAACCAGTCGAGCTTGTAGTCGAACTTCGGTCCCGGTTGCGGGTTGCCGTTCGGCAGATAGATGCTGGTCACGATGACACCGCGCACTGCGGCCTCGATGTAGCGCGCCTCGAGATCATCAGGTTTTCCCGGCAAACGATCGCGCGTCAGCACCGGCTCGGCGTTGCGGGCGAGGATGGCGACGCCGTTCCAGGTCTTTTGTCCACGCCAGACTGCGCCGTAGCCGACTTTCTCGATCGCGGCGGCCGGAAATTCGCCATCACTTGCCTTCAATTCCTGGAGCGCGACGACGTCAGGCTTTGCCGTGCGCATCCATGCCAGCAGATTGGGCAGGCGGCGGTTGATGTTGTTGATGTTGAATGTCGCAATCTTCATGTAGAGCTACCGGCTCCTCGCCTTCCGACACCGGAGATACAATGTCCAAGTTGAACTTTGCCGCTATCGTCGTCGTTGCCGCGTTCTCCGGAGCGGCTCCGGCACAATCGGCCGATCCGCGCGGCGCGTGCAAGGCGGACTATGATAAATTCTGCGCCGGCCTGGCGCCGGGCGGCGGCATCCTCGCCTGCCTGAACGGCAAGCGCGACCAGCTCAGCGCGACCTGCAAGACGGCGCTGGACAGCAGGAAAAAGAAGTAAGCAGCTGGCAGCTCAGCCCGGCAGCGGCGGCGGGCTCGCCGGCTGCTCGACCGGTGGCGGGGAGGGCGGCTGCGCGGCCGCTTTTTCGGGAGCCGGCGGCTCCAGCGGCTCCACCACATTGCCGCCCTTGTAGACGCGGGCGTAGCGGCGGCCGAGGCTGGTCAGCACCTCATAGCCGATGGTGCCGAAGTGATGCGCGAGCTCGTCGACGGTGATGCCGTCGCCGAGCAGCGTCACCATGTGGCCGCGCCGCGCCGCGTTCGGGGGCAGATCGGTGATGTCGATCGCGATCAGGTCCATGGAGACGCGGCCCGCGACCGGGCAGCGCTTGCCCGCCACGATCACCTCGGCGCCGCGGGTGCCGTCATTGGAGCTGGCGGCACGGAAATAGCCGTCGGCATAGCCGACCGCGACGATCGCGAGCTTGGTCGGCCGTCGCGCCGTCCAGGTGCCGCCATAGCCGACGCTCTCGCCGCGCTCGATGTTGCGGGTCTGCACGATGCGCGCCTTCAGGTCCACCACCGGCTGCATCGGATTGTCGGCTTCCGGTGTCGGATTGACGCCGTAGAGCGCCGCACCCGGCCGCACCAGATCGAACTGGAAGGGCGCGCCCAGGAAGATGCCGGATGAATTGGCGAGCGCCGCCGGCACGCCGGAGAATTCGCTGGCGATGCCGCGGAAGGCCGCGAGCTGCTTGGCGTTGACGGGACTGTTGAGCTGCTCGGCCGAGACCAGGTGGCTCATCACCAGCGTGATGCCGTGATCGCCCGCATTGATGCGGGGGATGATGGCCTGCGCTTCCGAAAGCGTCAGCCCAAGCCGGTTCATGCCGGTGTCGATGTGGATCGCCGCACCCCCCGTCCAGCCGGTGCGACGGCAGAACACGTCCCATTCGGCGAGCTCGTTGAGATCACCGATCACCGGCCGGCAGTTGATCCTGGCGTAGTGCTCACCGGTGTTCTGGAAGTAGCCGCCGAGCACGTAGATCGCGGCCTCCGGCGCCGCCGTGCGCGCGGCGCGCGCCTCCTCGATGGTGGCGACGAAGAAGGTCCTGCAGCCGGCCTTGTTCAGGGCGCGTGCGACCTGCTCGGTGCCGCAGCCATAGGCGTTGGCCTTGATCACCGCCGAGCATTCCGCAGGCACCGCCGTCTTCTCGAGCTTGCGCCAATTGGCGATGATAGCGTCGAGATCGACGGTGAGCACGCCGCCGAAGGTTGCGAGCGCGGCAGCCTGATTGGCCTCCGCGGAGAGAAGGCCGGTTTGCGGGATCATTTTCGGGTCGGACGCCATTGTCATGGCGCCGTTTTACGCAAGAGACCGGCGCGGTTCAAGGAACTCAGTAGTCGTTGCCGCTACGATCCGGCAATTGAGCGTCGGACGCGAGGTCGCCGAACCGCGTGACCGAGGCTTCAAAGGCCAGATCGACGGTGCCGGTCGGGCCGTGGCGCTGCTTGCCGATGATGACTTCGGCCTTTCCGTGCGCAAGACTCATGTCAAGCTGCCACTTCTCGTGTTCAGGCGTACCCGGGCGCGGCTCCTTCATGGCGAGGTAATATTCCTCGCGGTAAACGAACAGCACGACGTCGGCGTCCTGCTCGATCGAGCCCGATTCACGCAAGTCGGAGAGCTGCGGCCGCTTGTCGTCGCGCGATTCCACCTGACGCGAGAGCTGCGACAGCGCGATCACAGGGACGTTGAGCTCCTTGGCTAGCGCTTTCAGGCTGGTCGTGATCTCCGTGATTTCCTGGACGCGGTTTTCGCTCCGCTTGCCCGAGCCCGACAACAGCTGGATGTAGTCGATCACGAGGAGGTCGAGGCCCTTCTGGCGCTTCAGCCGGCGCGCGCGCGCCATCAGCTGCGCGATCGACAGGCCGCCGGTGGCGTCGACATAGAAAGGCAGCGACTGCAGTTCGATCGAAACCTCGCGGATCTTCTCGAAATCCCCTTCCGAGATGCCGCCGCGGCGGATGTGGGAGGAGGGAATGCCGGTGCGCTCCGCCACGATACGTGTTGCGAGCTGGTCGGCCGACATTTCGCAGGAGAAGAAGCCAATGACGCCGCCATTGGCGGCCTTCATGGTGCCGTCGGCCTGGAGTTCGCCGACGTAAGCCTGGGCGACATTGTAGGCGATGTTGGTCGCAAGCGAGGTCTTGCCCATGCCTGGACGACCCGCGACGATGATGAGGTCGGAGGGCTGCAGGCCGCCCATCTTGGTGTCGAGGTCGCGCAGGCCCGTCGAGATGCCGGACAGCTTTCCGTCGCGCTGGAATGCCTTGGCCGCGAGGTCGACCGCAACCGCCAACGCTTGCGAGAATTTTTGGAAGCCACCGTCATAGCGCCCGGATTCGGCGAGTTCGTAAAGCTTTCGCTCGGCGTCCTCGATCTGCGCGCGTGGCTGGAAATCGACCGGGGCGTCATAGGCGACATTGACCATGTCCTCGCCGATGCCGATCAGGTCGCGCCGCAACGACAGGTCGTAGACGGTGCGGCCATAGTCCTGGGCGTTGATGATGGTGGTCGCTTCGGCCGCCAGCCGCGCCAGATATTGCCCAATGGTCATGCCGCCGACGTCGGTGTCGGCGGGCAGGAACGTCTTCAGCGTGACGGGCGTGGCGATCTTGCCCATCCGGATCAGGCTGCTGGCGGTCTCGAAAATCGTCTGGTGCAGCGGCTCGAAGAAGTGCTTCGCCTCCAGGAAGTCGGAGACGCGGTAAAAGGCATCGTTGTTGACCAGGATCGCGCCCAAAAGGCTTTGTTCCGCCTCGATATTGTGCGGCGCGCTCCGGTAAGCCGGAGTTCCTGCATCGGGCGCGAGCTTGAGAACGTTCGAATCAGTCAGGGCCATGGTCAGACGTGCTTAACAACTTTTTGGGCGGATGCGGGGCGGCGATAAAGCGCCGACTGCGGCGGAAGCGGAAGCGAAAGCTCGTCGCTATCAACCGCTCTGTTAAAATGGTGGATGATTAGCAGCCGCAGCATGCCCGGCGCTTGACGGATTTTCGCGGAATTCGCCGGGACCTTGTGCCGGCCGTCGCAGCCACGGGAAAATCCGGATGGGGTGAACCTTATGTGTCGGCGTGCCGACCTACCCACAGGCGCGCGCAATCGGGCGCGCTGGCCGCTTTGGCTCGGGTTCAGACCAGCAGGAGGTAGACCAGCGCAACCAGGGCCGCGCCGACGCCGGTGGCGATCAGCGCATAATCGGTGCGGAGGTCGTCCTGCAGGTCGAATGAGGTTCGGGTCTCTTTGCTCATGGCGACGGTCTAAGGCAGGGCCGACGAGACTTATGTGAAGCAGATCACATCTCCCCGGATTCTTTCGGGGGTATGGCCGGAACAGGGAGGCGGGAAGGGGATTGTCCCCCAGCCCTGCCAAACGGGGAGACGAGGCAACCGATGCGGCCAGAACGGCAGCCCCAGAATTGGCGAAGCGAGGCAGGCAGCCGGCTTTGGCTGTCGGGGCTGATCGCCGCCATGGAACAGGCTGCGCGGCCCGACGTGCGGCGCCTGCCGGTTGCACCCGAAATTCTGGCGGAACTGCGGACGCAACTGGCGTTAACGGCCTCTTCGCGGCTTTCGCGGATGTCGACCCTGCGCCATTAGGACTTATTCACCAGCCAGCTTCAGCCTGGGCTCGGCGCCACCTTCGAGGGCCCGGAGCCGGGCTTCCTCCTGCGCCATGTAGTCGCGGACCATCGGCACCACGCCCTGACGTTTGGTCAGCTGGATCTGGAAGTTCATCATGTGCTGCTTGCGGAACGTCATCTCGCAGRCCGCCAGATAGAATTCCCACATCCGCGCGAAGCGCTCGTCGTAGAGCTGTACGGCCTCCTCGCGCCGCGCCATGAAGCGCTCCCGCCAGGCCTTCAGCGTCTCGGCATAGTGCAGGCGTAGGATCTCGATGTCGCAGACCAGCAGGCCGGCGCGCTCGATCGCCGGCAGCACCTCTGACAGGGCGGGGATGTAGCCGCCGGGGAAGATGTATTTCGCAATCCACGGATTGGTCGAGTCCGGGCCCTGCGAACGGCCGATCGAGTGCAGCAGCATGACGCCATCGTCACTCAGGAGCTCGGCACAGCGCTGGAAGAAGGTGTCGTAGAAGCGGACCCCAAGATGCTCGAACATGCCGACCGAGACGATGCGGTCGAACGGCCCATCGATGTCGCGATAGTCCTGGAGCAGGAATTTCGCCGACCCTTTCAGGCCCTTTTCGGCCGCGCGCGCATTGGCGATCTGCAGCTGCTCGGTCGACAACGTGACGCCGGTGACATCGGCGCCAGCGATCTCGGCGAGATATAGTCCGAGCCCGCCCCAGCCCGAGCCGATGTCGAGCACCCGCTGGCCGCCTTTGACCAGCAGCTTTGCGGCGATGTGCCGCTTCTTGGCGAGTTGGGCGTCATCGAGCGTGGCTTCGGGCGTCTCGAAATAGGCGCAGCTGTATTGCTTGTCGGCATCGAGGAAGAGCGAATAGAGCCTTGCGTTGAGATCGTAGTGGTGTGCGACATTGCTGCGGGAGCGCGAGCGCGGATTGAACTGCTTCAGGTGCCGCGTGAGATAGCGCAGGTGCCACCAGGGTTTTGCCCACTGCGGCAATAGGTCGGGTTGATCGAGCAGGACCGCGAGGGCATCAGCAATGGTGCCATGTTCGACGACGAACTCGCCGTCCATATAGGCCTCGCCAAGCCCGAGCTCGGGATTGATGAGAACCTTGCGCTGTGCGTCCGCGGTCACGAAGCGGACTTCTACCGGCGGGCCTGCGCCATCGCCAACGGTGAACCTCGTCCCACCTGCGGCCGTCACCGTCATCGAGCCGTGGCGGATGAATTGCGACAAGTATCTACGCAACAAGCGGTCCATCGAAGCTTCACCTCCCGAGCGAACCCGAAAAGATGCGACTAACCCGGCATTCACATCAGACGCGGAGGGGACCTGAGCAGTTCCCATGCGCCTGCATGTAAATTTAGGCAACGTGTTCAGAACCTGCTATTGCGCTGTGATCAAAGCCGATATTCGAAAAACGCGTAATCACATCCTCGCGCGCGGAGCCTGCTTCCATTCGCGGCTCAATCCGCTAAAAGGTGACCCCGCCGCGCCGGAATGCCGGCTGCATTCGCGGAATTCAAAGGAGATAATGGGAATGTCGAGCCGAGCGCTCAGCCTCGCGACGGTATTGCTTCTGATCGGCTTCGGCGCGACCGATACCGTTCTTGCGCAGGCGACGAACCTCGAGGCCGGCAAGGCCCCATCCCAGCTTTTCGCGCAAACCTGCAATGCCTGCCACAAGAGCCCGCGCGGTTTGTTGAAAACGGTTGCCCCGGGATCGCTGCCGGGTTTCCTGCGTCAGCATTATACGACGAGCTCCGACATGGCCGGCGTGCTCGCCTCCTATCTCGTCTCCAACGGCGCCACCGACACCCGCTACCAGGCCAAGGACGGCAAGGACAAGAAGGACGGCGCCAAGGAGAAGGAAGCCAGCACCAACCCGGCGCAGTCCCCTGAGCATCAGGGCCGTCGCTCGCGTTCGCAGGAGGCTGCCAAGCCGGAGGGGGAGGGCGCAGCTCCTGCGCCCGAGGGCCGTCAGAAGCGCGTCGCGCGACCGAGCGAGGAAGGCGCCAAGGAAGGCGCAAAGCCCGAAGGCCAGGTCGAACAATCGCCCGAGGGCCGCAAGGCCAAGCGGCTGAGCAAGCGCGGCAAGCCGGAGACCGAGGATGCGGCTGCACCGGCGGCCGGCGACAGGAAGGGTGAACCCAAAGCCGAACCGAAGAGCGACAGCGCGAAGGTCGATTCCGGTCGCGACGAGTCCAAGCCCGACGGCGGCAAGGCGACCGAGAAGCCTGCCGAGCCCAAGCCGGAGAGCGCCAAGGTCGAGCCGAGCGGTAGCGAGGCTCCGGCGTTGCGGCCGGATCCGGTGCCGGCCGTGACACCGGCCCCCGCCGCAAAACCGGCCGAACCGGCCGCGCCCAAGCCGACCGAAGCCGCGGCTCCCACGTCGGCCGAGCCCGCCACCAATGGCAGCTCCGAACCGGCAGCCAAGCCGCAGGAGCCCGCGCCGCCTCCAACCGCCGCAGCGCCGCCGCCGGCGCCGGCCGAGTCGTCCGGTCCACCGGCTCCGCCGATCTCGCGCTAAGCAGTCATC
This sequence comes from Bradyrhizobium sp. P5_C12, assembly GCF_054049735.1. Lineage (NCBI taxonomy): Bacteria > Pseudomonadati > Pseudomonadota > Alphaproteobacteria > Hyphomicrobiales > Nitrobacteraceae > Bradyrhizobium > Bradyrhizobium sp. P5_C12. The sequence continues at coordinate 16,061 of NZ_JBFULU010000044.1, read as the reverse complement.
CTGATCGATCCATGGAGGTCGCGCGCGTCGCGGCCTCCATCTCGTCTTGACCGTCGCTAAAGTGTCACTCTAGAGTTAGGCTCTAGGAGGCGACCATGTCATCCGGCGTGCGTGACGACCTGTTGGCGGCGGGGCTTGCGGTGTTCGACCGCGTCGGCTTCGAAGGTGCGACGGTGGCCGCAATCCGCGCCCGGGCGCGGGCCTCCAACGGCAGCTTCTTTCATGTCTTCGGCTCGAAGAAGGAACTCGCGGGCGCGCTGTTCCTGGAGGTGCTGCGGCACTATCACGCCGCGATGCTGGCCGCGCTCGATCCCGTGCCCGATGCCGAGCAGGGCATCGATCGTCTGGTCCGCGCCCATCTCGATTGGGTCGTCACCAGCCGGCGCGAGGCGCGCTATCTCTTCGAGATCTCGCGCAGCGAATGGAGCGAGGACGTCCGCGACGCCCAGCGCGCGCAGAATGCGCGGCTTGCCGAAGGCATCGAGCGCTGGCGTGGGCCGCTGGTTGCGCGCGGCGAGCTTTTGCCGATGATGCCCGTGATGTTCGTGAGCCAGCTGATCGGTCCGGCGCAGGTGTTTTGCCGCGCTTTTCTCTCGGGACGCGACCGCGCCGATCCGCGCAGTGAGGCCGATACGCTGATCGCCTGCGCCATCCGCGCGCTGCGGCCGCCCGATCGTATTCACAAACAATAAGGAGAGGCCTCATGCGAGCCGAAGCAGATCCCGATTTCGCAGCCTTAGCCGAGCGCATCCACGCCAATGTCGGCCGGCAAGGCTTTATGAATTTGGTCGGTGCCGAGCTGTCCGAGCTGACGCGCGGCACCTGCACGATTGCGGTGGAGCGCCGGCCGGAGCTGTTGCAGCAGCACGGCTTCTTCCATGGCGGCGTCACCGCCTTCCTGGTCGACAATGCGACGACGATCGCGGCCGCCACCTCGCGCGGCCAGCCGGCGCTGACGGCGGAGTACAAGCTGAACCTGTTGTCGCCGGCGGTCGGAGAAAAACTGATCTGCCGGGCCAGGGTGATCAAGCCGGGCCGCCAGGTCTCCGTTGTCGCGGCCGACGTGTTCTGCGTCAGCGATGGTGTCGAGAAGCATACCGCGACGGCGCTCGCCTCGATCGCGATGCTGAGCGAAGACGTCGCCGCCAAAACGAAAAGCCCGGCCGCTTGAAGCGGTCGGGCTGATCTACTCTCCACTGTCATTGCCGGGCTTGACCCGGCAATCCATCTTCTTGAGCGAAACTCTTTTGATGGATGCGCGGGTCAAGCCCGCGTATGACGAGTTGTTGCTTACTTCTCGGTCTCTTCCGCAGCCGGCGCCGGCTCGTCGTCGTGCTGGGCTTCCGGATCGAAGAACTCGCCGGCGGCGGCGATCGCTTCGGCGGCCGCGTCGCGGTCCTCGTTGCGGGTCGAGATGTCCTCGCCGCGGTTGATGCGCTCGGCCTCGTCCTGGCTGCGCGCAACCGTCACGGTGACCTCGACCTCGACTTCGGGGTGAATGGCGACGGTGATGGTGTGCTTGCCGATGGTCTTGATCGGCGCGTCGAGCTGCACCTGCGGGCGTTCAAGGGCCACGCCGTCGGCCTCGAAGGCGGTGACGACGTCACGCACGGTGACCGAGCCGAACAGCTGGCCGGCTTCCGAGGCCTGACGGATCACGATGATGTTCTTGCCCTGGACCTTCTCGGCGACCTTGGTCGCCTCGCCCTTGGTCTGGAGGTTGCGGGCCTCCAGCTCGGCCTTCATGCCGTCGTACTTGGCGCGGTTGTCGGCGGTGGCGCGCAGCGCCTTGCCGCGCTTGAGCAGGAAATTGCGGGCATAGCCGTCGCGAACCTTCACGACTTCGCCCATCTGACCGAGCTTGTTGACGCGTTCCAGCAAAATGACTTCCATATTCGTTCTCCTTTGAAGTGCTGTGAGTTTCAGTTTTCGGGGTTTGACTTAAGAGGTCGGCAGCGGCGGTGGCTGCCGGTTGCGAAGAAAACGCTGGCGGAAGCCAAACACGGCATCCGCCAAGCCCAGAATGACCACGGCGATGACCGGCCAGCCGAACACGACGACGACGGCGTAGGTCGAGCCGAGCCAGAAGGTGCGGCTCTTCAGCGCGAGCGTCAGCGTATGCAGCACGGCAAATCCGGTCAGCGCGTAGGCCATCATCAGCGCCGCCGTCGTGATCTGCGCGACGATGGCAAGCAGCCCGCCGGTGAAGCAGAAGGCGAGCGTGACGCAGAGCGCGGCGAGCGTCATCGGCGGCAGTTCGGCCGTCATCATGTCCGGCCAGGGACGGCGCAGTCGGCCCGACGTTGCCGTCACCTTGGCCGAGAGCCAGAGATTGAGGGTGAGGGTCATCATCGCGACGATGGTGGCGGCGGCCGGCGCGACGCGTACCAGCGCGTCGACGAACTGGTCGGCCTCGCCTGCGGCCTGCGGATCGGTGGCGCGGAGGATGCGCATCAGGCCGCGCCGCAGCGTGGCGGTGATGCTGTCGGCGTCAGTGCCGAGCGTGAGCAGCGCGGCGATCGTCGTCAGCGTGGCGAAGCCCGCGATCCACAGCAGGATGCGTCCGACCGGATACCACTCGACCTCGGGCTCGGCCGGCGGCTCGGTGGCGACGCCAGCCGTGGCGCTGGGCACCTGGCGGCCGAGCAGGACGAGATGGCCGAGCCACCAGGCCGGCAGCGCGACGGTGACGGCGAAGGCAAGGCAGTAGGGCAGGCCAAACAGGGCGCCGAGGCCGACCGCGGCGGCAATGCCGCCGAGGCTCGCGCAAAGCGGTCCCCAGCCGATCGAGGCCACCATCAGCGGCAGCGGTGCGAGATAGAACAGGACGAGCGAGATCAGCGCGCCCGAAACGATCGAGGCGAACATCAGGGCCGACGCAGTGCCGGCGATCAGGGCTATCAGTCCAAAGGCCATCATCAGCTGTCCCGCTCCCTTCGAGCGGTTAGAGGTATTTCACCCCAACCATCGGCGACCGGACGACCCGGAAGCCTTATGAATTCAGAAAGTGCCGATCGGCGGCGCTTCGCCGCCGATCGTATTGGTCGTGTTAGCGAATGACGTAGGGCAAGAGACCCAGGAACCGCGCGCGCTTGATGGCGCGGGCGAGCTCACGCTGCTTCTTTGCCGACACCGCGGTGATGCGGCTCGGCACGATCTTGCCGCGCTCGGAGACGTAGCGCATCAAGAGCTTGGAGTCCTTGTAGTCGATCTTCGGCGCATTCGGCCCCGTGAAAGGGCAGCTCTTGCGGCGACGGAAAAACGGACGGCGTGCACCAGCTTCAGCCATTGATCTTACTCCGCATCCGTCGTGGTTTCAGCTTCGTCGCGCGGACGGCGCGGGCCGCGGTCGCCGCGGAAGCCGCCTTCGCGGTCACCACGGAAGCCGCCTTCACGCTCGCCGCGGAAGCCGCCGCCACGGTCGTCACGGTCGCGATCGGCCTTGCGCATCATCGCCGACGGGCCTTCCTCGAGCTCTTCGACGCGGACGCTGAGATAGCGGATCACGTCCTCGCTGATGCGCTCCTGGCGCTCGATCTCGGCGATCGCCGCGGACGGCGCGTCGATGTTGAGCAGCACGAAATGCGCCTTGCGGTTCTTGTTCATGCGATAGGTGAGGGAGCGTACGCCCCAATTCTCGGTCTTGGTGATCTTGCCGCCGAGACCTTCGACAATGCCGGTCATCTGTGCGGTCAGCTCTTCGACCTGCTGCGTGCTCGCGTCCTGACGCGCGAGAAAGACATGCTCATAAAGAGGCATGGACGTCCTTTCCTCATGTTGGCGCATCGCCCGGCGTCAAGCCCTTGAGAGACCTTCGGAAAGGACTCTGGGATGAAGCTCAGAAGGCGGAAACACGGGACGACGGGCCGACTGGCCCTGCCACATCAAAATCACGAATGACTTGCTGAGACCGTCCGTTCAGCTCCCGGCCGGGGTCTGCGGATGGCGCGCTTATACGGATTTTGGCCGGCTTGGCAAGGTTGCAGGGCCAAGTTTCGGCCCGGATGGTCCCGGAGCGGGCGTCCCCAGAGGCTGAAGCGGCTTGATTTATTTGTTTGTATATCATACAAATAAGTCGACGGAGGATCCCGATGGCGAAAAGGTCGGTTCAGGCGCCTTTTGAGGCGACGGCAGGGGACCCCAAGCATGCGGCGCGCGCGACGCGCTCGGCCGGCCGCAAGATGCGTTCGCTGCTGCTGGACGCCGCCAGCCCTCTGTTCAAGGAACGGGGTGTGTCGGGCGCCTCGATCGCCGACATCGCGACCGCCGCCAACGCGTTCCCGAGCCAGATCACCTATTATTTCCGCACCAAGGAGGCGCTGTTCGTCGAATGCGCCTGCCGCGATCTCTTGTACCTGGCGCGCGCGACCGAGCAGGCGGCGCTGCAGGCGCGTTCGCCGCAGGAGTACACGCACGCTCTTGCCGAGACGGTGACGGCGAGCGATTCGGTCGCCTTCTTCGCCGAGGCGTTGACGCTGACGCGGCGGCGCCAGGATCTGGCGCCGCTGGTCGAGCGCACCATCGAACGCCTGCACGCAGAGGGAGCACGCGCCTATGCGAGCCAGGTCGCGCGCCACGGCTGGCGCTCCCTGCGCGCACCCGACGAGAGTTCACGCAGGTTCTGGGCCGTCGCAATCGGCGTCATCCTCGAAGGCTATGCCATGGGCCGTTCGCCTGACGAGCTCCGCGCCGAGATGCTCCGCGTGCTCGGCGAGCAGGCGAAATCCGCGGGCGACGCCGCGCGCCTGCGCCTCGTCGACGACCGCGACCCATCAACCACTTCGGATCGGGAGAGTTAGGCCATGACCGCACTTCGCATGCGTGCCCGCGATTTCCTGACCGAGGACCAGCTCGTCGACGTGCGCCGGCGCGTCACCTGGAAAGGCGCCGCGTTGATCGCGCATGCCTGGGCGCTGATCATCGGCGCGATCGCGCTGGTCGCGTGGTGGCCCAATCCGCTGACTTATCTGCTCGCGGTCGGCATCGTCGGCTCGCGCCAGCTCGGGCTTGCGATCCTCATGCATGATGGCGCGCATGGGTGCCTGTCGGCCGACGAGAAGACCAACCTGATGCTGAGCCAGTGGTTCTGCGCCTATCCGATCTTCGCGGAGACACGCGCCTATCGCCGCTATCACTTGCAGCATCATGCGCGCACCCAGCAGGAGGATGATCCCGACCTCGTGCTGTCGGCGCCGTTTCCGATCACCAAGCTGAGCTACCGCCGCAAGTTCATTCGCGACATCACCGGGCAGACCGGCTACCAGCAGCGCAAGGCGCAACTGCTCAATGCTTTCGGTCCGAAGGACTGGCCGTGGCGGCAGCGTGCCGCGCATTTCTGGGAGAAGCTCGGTCCGCAATGCGTCTTCAACGCCATCATGTTGGCAGCGCTCGCGGCGGCCGGTGTGTGGTGGGCCTATCCGCTGCTATGGCTGGTGCCGTTGCTGACCTGGATGATGGTCATAACCCGCATCCGCAACATCGCCGAACACGCCGTCGTCCCCGATAGCCACGATCCCCTGCGCAATACCCGCACGACGCATGCCAATTTTCTCGAGCGCCTGTTCATCGCGCCGTATTACGTGAACTATCACCTCGAGCATCATCTGCTGTTCTACGTGCCCTGCTACAATTTGCCGAAGGTTCATCGTCTGCTGAGTGGCAGTCCGCACGCCGGCCGCATGGAGGTACAGCCGAGTTACGCCGCGGTGCTGCGGCTCGCCACCGCAAGGCCGAACCGCGAGGATCGGCCGGGGCAATTGGTGAGCAGCGCGCGCCGGGCGCGGGCCGGTGCCGAGGTCGGTGCGGATCAGAAGGCCGGCGGGTTTTGAAAGGTCGCATCCCCCGTCGAATGCAGGCCAAGGTTCTATCTTGGCTTGACATTGCGGCCCCGGACGGTGTCTACGGCCCCCTTTGACGCATGATCTGGAACCATGGCCTAAGGCCGTGCGTAATCGGCTGCCGGTTCTCGCAGGGATCATGCTCGACAAGCAGGGAGCGCCGATGACGGCAGCATTCACGTTTCCGGGGCAGGGGTCCCAGGCCGTCGGCATGGGCAAGGCCCTGGCCGAGGCCTTCCCAGCGGCGCGCGCCGTGTTCGACGAGGTCGATTCCGCGCTTGGCGAGAAGCTGACAGCGACGATCTGGGATGGTCCGGCCGAAACCCTCCAGCTCACCGAGAACGCCCAGCCGGCGCTGATGGCGGTTTCTGTCGCCACCCTGCGCGTGCTCGAGGCCGAAGCCGGTTTTTCCGTGGGGCGGGACGCTGCCTTCGTCGCCGGCCACTCGCTCGGCGAGTATTCGGCGCTGGCCGCGGCGGGCAGCCTGACGATTTCCGACACCGCGCGGCTGCTTCGCACCCGCGGTCTCGCAATGCAAAAAGCCGTGCCCGTCGGCGTCGGGGCAATGGCGGCTCTGCTTGGCCTCGACTACGAGGCCGCCATGGAGGTCGCCAAGGAGGCGGCGCAGGGCCAGGTCTGCCAGGCCGCCAATGACAATGGCGGCGGGCAGGTGGTGGTCTCCGGCGACAAGGCGGCGGTCGATCGCGCCGTCGAGATCGCCAAGGGCAAGGGCGCCAAGCGCGCGATGCTGCTGCCGGTGTCGGCGCCGTTCCATTGCAAGCTGATGCAGCCCGCTGCGGACGCCATGGCGGAGGCGCTGTCCAAGGTCACGATCAAGGCGCCGGCGGCGCCGCTGGTGTCGAACGTGCTGGCGAGCGCCATTACCGATCCCGATGAGATCCGTCGCCGCCTGGTCGAGCAGGTCACCGGCACCGTGCGCTGGCGCGAGTCGGTTGCCTATATGGCGGGGCAGGGCGTCACCCGTTTCTTCGAGATCGGCGCGGGCAAGGTGCTGACGGGGCTCGTCAAGCGCATCGCTGACGGTGCCGTCGGCGTGGCTGTCGGCGGACCGAACGACATTGCCGCTGCCAAGGATGCATTGGCCGCTGCGAAGCAGGCCTAAAGATTTACGCACGATCTTTCCGGAAGACCGCTGCACACTTTTCCGGATCGTGCTTGGAAGGAGTTATCGATGTTTGATCTGACTGGCAGGAAGGCGCTCGTCACTGGCGCGACCGGCGGCATCGGCGGCGCGATTGCGCAGGCGCTGCATGCGCAGGGCGCCACGGTTGCGATTTCGGGGACGCGGAAAGAAGTGCTGGATGAGCTTGCGGGCAAGCTCGGCGAGCGTGCCCTTGTGCTGCCCTGCAATCTCTCCAAGGCCGACGAGGTCGAGGCGCTGGTGCCGGCCGCGGAAGCGGCGATGGGCCAGGTCGACATCCTCGTCGCCAATGCCGGCATCACGCGCGACAACCTGTTCGTCCAGCTCCGCGACGAGGATTGGGACGAGGTCATCAACGTCAACCTGACCTCGACTTTCCGCCTGGCGCGCGCCGCCACCAAATTGATGATGCGCAAGCGCTTCGGCCGCATCATTGCCATCACCTCGGTGGTCGGCGTCACCGGCAATCCCGGGCAGGGCAACTACACGGCGTCGAAGGCCGGCCTGATCGGCATGATCAAGACGCTCGGCGCCGAATACGCCAAGCGCGGCGTCACCGCGAACTGTATCGCGCCCGGCTTCATCAAGACGCCGATGACGGATGCGCTCAACGACAAGCAGCGCGAAACGATTCTGACCAAGGTTCCGGCCGCCCGCCTGGGGACTCCCGAGGACATCGCGGCGGCCGCCGTTTACCTGAGTTCGAACGAAGCAGCCTACGTCACCGGCCAGACAATCCACGTCAACGGCGGCATGGCCATGATCTGAATGGCTCGTCCCGCGCCCCGCAGGGGGCGGTGCGGGATGCGGCAAACGGCCGTTTCCGAAGGGAAATTAGGCTTGTAGTCAAGGCAGTTGAAGTATGATAACCGGACCTTCAACGGATGGGCAAAGAACGCCATTGCAGGTTTTTGAAACCCTGTATATTGGCGATGCGGAGCCTTGGCCGTCGTTCGCCGGGCCCAGCATCGGTTAGGATGGGCCAAATCAAAGTTCGTAAGCGAAGGCAGTCAAACGACCACGACGGCTCGTATCGTCCCGGGGGGTCGGGTCTACAGGGAACAACACGAGGTTAAGCAATGAGTGACATTGGCGAACGGGTTAAGAAGATCGTGGTCGAACACCTTGGTGTTGAGCCCGAGAAGGTTGTCGACGCTGCGAGCTTCATCGACGACCTCGGCGCCGACAGTCTGGACACCGTCGAGCTGGTGATGGCGTTCGAAGAAGAATTCGGTTGCGAGATTCCGGACGACGCCGCGGAAACGATTCTCACCGTCGGCGATGCCACGAAGTTTCTCGAGAAGAACGCGAAGAGCTAAGCTCTTCATTTCGCGGGGACAACATTGAAACCGGACGGGCCGCCTACCGGCGGTCAGCCGGTTTCTTGTTATCGGCCGTGATTCTATCGAAGCGGAGTTTTCGGATATGAGGCGGGTTGTCGTCACGGGCCTCGGCATGGTGTCGCCACTCGGCTGTGGCGTCGAGCCGACCTGGAAGCGCATCCTCAACGGCGAAAGCGGTGCGCGCAAGATCGAGAGCTTCGACATCTCCGATCTCCAGACCAAGATCGCCTGCACCGTGGTGCGCGGTGACGGTTCGAACGACACCTTCAATCCCGATATCTGGATGGAGCCGAAGGACCAGCGCAAGGTCGACGACTTCATCATCTTCGGCATGGCGGCAGCGGGCCAGGCGCTCGACGATGCCAACTGGCATCCCGAGACCGAAGAGGACAAGTGCGCGACCGGCACCATGATCGGGTCCGGCATCGGCGGCCTCAGCGGCATCGCCGAGACCGCGATCCTGCTGAAGGAGCGGGGGCCGCGCCGGGTGTCGCCCTTCTTCATTCCGGGCCGCCTGATCAACCTCGCCTCCGGCTATGTCTCGATCAAGCACGGGCTGAAGGGGCCGAACCATTCGGTGGTCACGGCCTGCTCGACCGGTGCCCACGCGGTCGGCGACGCCGCCCGCCTGATTGCACTCGGCGACGCCGACGTCATGGTTGCCGGTGGTGCGGAATCGCCGATCAGCCGCATCGGCATTGCCGGCTTCAACGCCGCGCGCGCGCTCTCGACCGGCTTCAACGAGACCCCCGAGAAGGCCTCGCGCCCCTACGACAAGGACCGCGACGGCTTCGTGATGGGCGAGGGCGCCGGTGCCCTGGTGCTGGAAGAACTCGATCACGCCAAGCGCCGCGGCGCGAAGATCTACGCCGAGGTGATCGGCTACGGACTTTCCGGCGATGCCTATCACATCACCTCGCCGTCACCCGATGGCGACGGCGGCTTCCGCAGCATGTCGGCCGCGCTCAAGCGCGCCGGCCTCTCGCCGTCCGATCTCGACTACATCAACGCGCACGGCACCTCGACGCCGCTCGGTGATGAGATCGAGCTCGGTGCGGTCGAACGGCTGCTCGGCAATGCGGCCTCCAAGGTCGCGATGTCCTCGACCAAATCCTCGACCGGCCATCTCCTCGGCGCGGCCGGCGCGATCGAGGCGATCTTCGCCATCCTCGCGATTCGCGATAACATCGTGCCGCCGACCATCAATCTGGACCATCCGTCGGTCGAGACCGCGATCGATCTCGTGCCGCACAAGGCGAAGCAGCGCGAGGTCAACGTTGCGTTGTCGAATTCTTTCGGTTTTGGCGGTACCAATGCGTCGGTGATCGTCCGGCGTCTGGTGCATTAGTTTATGATTGCGACGAATCCACCGTTTTGCCGCATTCGGCGATAGTCATACACGTGGGCGCGCGTGCATTTGGCAGGACAAGCGATTGTCAGGCCGCAATTGAACCGGCAGGATTCAGGTTGCTTCGATGAGTGAAAGGCCGCCCATTTCGCCCCGGAGTCCGCGGGCAGCGCTCGAGCCCGAGCAGGTGCCACCGCCGCCGAAGCGATCGGACCGGGCGCGCAACCCCTTCGTGATCGTCGGCAACGCCATCATTACCCTCCTTCTGATCGCGATGCTCGGCGCCGGCGCCGTCTATTATTACGGCCGTCAGGTGCTCGAGGCTCCGGGACCGCTTGCCGAGGACAAGATCGTCAACATTCCCCAGCGCGCGGGCAAGCGCGACATCGCCGAGACCTTGAACCGGGAAGGCGTGACCGACGTCAATCCATGGGTGTTCATCGCCAGCGTGGCCGCGCTGAAGGCGAGCTCGGATCTGAAGCCCGGCGAGTATTCGTTTCAGAAGAACGCCTCCTTGCGCGACGTCATCGCCACCATCGTCGAGGGCAAGGTGGTGCAGCACGCCGTGACGATTCCGGAAGGGCTGACCTCCGAGCAGATCGTGGCGCGACTCTCGGACAACGACATCTTCACCGGCAGCGTGCGCGAGCTGCCGCGCGAAGGCACGCTGTTGCCGGAGACCTACAAGTTCCCGCGCGGCACCACGCGCGAGCAGGTGATCCAGCGCATGCAGCAGGCGCACAAGCGTGTGCTCGCCGAGATCTGGGAACGCCGTAACCAGGACATTCCGGTCAAGAGTCCGGAGCAGCTGGTGACGCTGGCCTCGATCGTCGAGAAGGAGACCGGCAAGCCCGATGAGCGCAGCCGCGTCGCCGCCGTGTTCACCAACCGGTTGAAGCAGAGGATCAAGCTGCAGTCCGACCCGACCATCATCTACGGTCTCGTCGGCGGCAAGGGCACGCTGGGCCGCCCGATCAGGCGCAGCGAGATCACGCAGCCGTCGCCCTACAACACCTATGTGATCGAGGGCCTGCCGCCGGGCCCGATCGCCAACCCCGGCCGCGCCTCGCTGGAAGCTGCCGCCAATCCGGCCCGCACCCGCGACCTGTTCTTCGTCGCTGACGGCACCGGCGGTCACGCCTTCACCGAAACCTACGACGCACACCAGAAGAACGTCGCCAAGCTCCGCGCGATGGAGAAGCAGATCCAGAACGATACGGTCGAGCCGGCCGACGACGCGCAGGCGCCGGCCGCTGCCGCGCCCGCCGCCGCCGACACGCCGACCGCGACCACGCCGGCGCGGCCCAACCAGCAGAAGAAGCCGCCGGCACGGCCCGCCAATCCTGCTCCGGCGCGGCAGGGGGCCGCGCAGCCGGCGCCGCCGGTGATCCAGCGCTAGGGGCCGCCCTGACCTGCGGTCTCTGCGGATTCCACTTTCCTGCAAAAAAGTCTTAAGATTCGCGTGCCTTGATGGCCTCGCGAATCTCATCTGTCCGGAGAAACTGACCCGATGGCGCTGTCGTCCATGACCGGCTTTGCCCGAAGCCACGGCGCTAGCGGGCCGTACACGTTCGAATGGGAATTGAAGTCGGTCAATGCCAAGGGCTTTGACCTCAGGGTGCGGCTGCCGCAGGGGTTCGACGAGCTCGAGGCCCACGCCAAGAAGCGCGCCGGCGAGGTTTTGTCGCGCGGCACCGTCTATGCCAATCTCACCGTCAAGCGCACCAATGCTGCCGCCTCCGTCCGCGTCAACGAGGACGTGCTCAACGCCGTCCTGAAGGCCGCCTCGGTGATCGCCGGCAAGGTTGACGCGGTGGCGCCGAGCGTCGACGGACTTTTGGCCATCAAGGGTGTCATTGAGGTCGCCGAGCCCGAGGGCGACGAGGAGGAGGACAAGGCGGCGCGTAGTGCCGTGGCCGAAGCCTTCGACAAGGCGCTCGCCGAACTCGTCGAGATGCGCAAGCGCGAGGGGACTTCGCTCGGGCAGATCCTGATCCAGCGGGTGGACGAGGTCGAGGTGCTGGCGAAGCAGGCCGAGGCCGCGCCCGGCCGCAAGCCGGAGGCGATCAAGGCCAGGCTCGCCGAGCAGATCGCCACGCTGCTCGACACCTCCGACCGTTTCGATTCCGATCGCCTGATGCAGGAAGCGATCATGATCGCGACCAGGGCGGACATCCGCGAGGAGCTCGACCGCATCGCCTCCCACGTCGCCCAGGCGCGCGAGCTGATCGGCAAGGGCGGCCCGGTCGGGCGCAAGCTCGATTTCCTGGCGCAGGAGTTTCACCGCGAGGTCAACACCTGCTGCTCGAAGTCGAACGACATAGAGCTGACCAATACCGGGCTCGCCATGAAGAACGTGGTCGAGCAGTTCCGCGAGCAGGTCCAGAATCTGGAGTGATCGATGACGACGGGCGGTCACGAAACTGACGGTGTCGAGCGGCGCGGATTGATGTTCGTGCTGTCCTCGCCGTCGGGCGCGGGCAAGACGACGCTGTCGCGTCTCCTCATCGAACGGATGCCGGGGCTGAAAATGTCGGTCTCGGCAACCACGCGCGCGATGCGGCCCGGCGAGGTCGATGGCAAGGATTACCTGTTCGTCGACAAGACTCGGTTCGAGCAGATGGTGACGGGCGACGAGCTGCTGGAATGGGCGACCGTGTTCGATAACCGCTACGGCACGCCGCGTGGTCCCGTCGAGGCCGCGCTATCGGCCGGGCAGGACGTGCTGTTCGACATCGACTGGCAGGGCACGCAGCAGCTGCGCGAGAAGGCGCGCGCGGACGTCGTGAGCGTGTTCATCCTGCCGCCGTCGGCGGCCGATCTCGAGAAGCGCCTGCATTCGCGTGCGCAGGATTCCGACGAGGTGATCCGCAACCGCATGAGCCGCGCCAGCCACGAGATGAGCCACTGGGCCGAGTACGACTACATCGTGATCAACCACGACGTCGACGAGGCCTTCGCCGAGGTGCAGTCGATCCTGAAGGCCGAGCGGCTCAAGCGCGAGCGGCGGACGGGCCTCGTCGGCTTTGTGCGAAATCTGCAAAGCCAGCTTCAGGGCTAGGCGGCGACAGCCGCGGCCCTTCGTTCAACAGCCGTTCCAGCATCGCCGTGATGATGTCGACGTCGACGGCAGCCTCGTTGTGCGCATTCTCATCACGATCGGCCGGCTCTTCGTCGTGGGCGTGGTTGGTCGCGAGTTGAGGTGATGGTGAGGTCTCAATCTCGAATTCTCCGTCGAATGTCTCGATCCCGGCCGCGTCGGGCTCCGCTTTCGCGGCATGGGCAGACGCTGCGTGCGCTTCGACCGCTTTGGTCTGGTGGTCGATCTTGATCTCGCGGTCGATTGCGGCGCGCTGCGCGGCCCGGGGACGCACGGAATCGAAGTCCACCGGTTGCGGCTGCTGCGCGCGCGGCGTGGCATCGAGCCAGGGTGCGCGGCTGGCGCGCTGATCCTGCGGTTCCCAATCGTCCCAATTGACGCGGCGGTCGCCCGCCTGGACGCGTCCGCGTCCGCCGGCGAAGCGGTAGATGAGGCTGGCAAGGATACCGGCGAGCGCCAGCGCGCCGCCGATGACGAGCAGGAGCGTCGGGAGCGAGCCTGTCGGCTTGTCGGTGGGCGTATCGGCCGCGGCCAGCGCCAGCGGGGCAGGGGATGCCGCCTGTTTCGCGTTCGGGCGTGGATCCGATGGTGCGGGCGCGGGCTGCGGAGCCGGCGAGGCGGTTGCCATGGCGGCGTCGGGCCAGCGCGCGACGACGGACGGCTGCTGCGCATTTGTGTCGTTGGTACCGCCTTGCGGCTGCGGCTGTGCCATCGCTGCGGCCGGAGCGGGCGCGATCGCAGTCGGCGTATTTGGTCCGGCGGCGTTCTGCGCCGTGACGTACTCGGCACGCGCATCCTGGACCGCCTGTGACGGCGGTGAATCCGGCTGCGGCGCGCTGCCCGTGCTCTGCGCGGTCGTCGTGACCTTGCCGCCTTCGGCGCGCAGATACCAGCACTGCCGCTTGGTCGAGCGTTCCAGGCGGTAATGCCAATGCTGTCCCTGCGGCGCGCTGCCCTTTGGCGAGGCGAGACAGTCGCCGGCTGCGTTGGCCGTGCTCGGAGTGCTGGGCGCGTTCTGCGACACGGCCGCCAAGGGGGCGCCGGCGATGATGCTGGCGACTAGAGTCGAAAGGAACTTTGCGGTGCGGTTGCCCATCCTGGTCTCCCGTTTACGCGACGCAACTCGTTACCTTCCCTTTCTCGTCAAAGACTTGGGTGGCAATGAGCCGCAAATCCGGAGAGGATGTGGCTTGAATCGGGCCCGCGGCGCGTTCGTTCCGCCGCCGAAATCAGGCATTTTGACCGCGCTATTGCTTGGTCGAGCTCCAGGTTCCCGTGCAGCCGTCGGAGCGGCGGAAGGTTCCGGAACCGCTGCGGGCTCCGAGGCGACCGGCGCCCGTGAAGGTCACACCCTCGCCCTGGCCGAACGTGCTGACGGAGCCGCTCGGGCTGACGGTGCCGCTGACACCTTGGCCGATGACCTTGCCTGAGGAGACCACGACCGCACCGCTCGTGGTGCCGCCGCAGCCGATGCTGACGACCATCCAGGCGCCGTCGAAGCTGCCGCCGCCACCGCCACCGCCGCGTCGCGACGAGCTGCGCGGTTCCTCGGCGGCCGGCTTGCTCCGGCGCGTGGACGATGGCGCAGGCTCCGCCGAGCGGTCCGAACGCGAACCGGACAGCGATTTCTCTTCATTGCCGATCGCCCCGCCGGCGCTGCCGGACTGCGCGAAGGCGGATGGTGAGGCAAGCGCGAGAAGCAGGGAGGTGAGAGCAATCGTTCGGGTGACGGCATGCGGCATGATCAAAAAATCCAAAATAAAAAGGTATCAGCGGCCGGAGCCGTCGGCGCAGACAGATCCGATAATGCGGCAAGATTTGCCAGCCTTGCCGCATTCGTCAAGCGCGGCGTCCTTCGCGCGCTGCACGGTGTCGCGCTGGACCAGCGACCAGGATTTGTCGGAGATCGCGAACGCGCCGCAGCGGGTGCCATAGAAGGAGAGCTCGATCGGGCATTTGGTACCGGCACAATTGCCGCGCGCATCGGCCACAGCCGCGCGCCGCGAGGCGTGGTTCCACGACATGCCCCATTTGTTGCCGTCGGGCCCATAGACGATCGAGCCCCAGGGCTTCAAATCCTCCATCTTGCGCAGGCGCGTCAGCAGGCCTTCGGTCGGCTCGCCCGTCGGCGTCATCGCGATCCGCTCCTGCAGTTTCGTGATCGCGCGGGTGAGGCTGTCAGGCGTGTCCGGATCAAAATTGTGCTCGTAGAGCCGCTCGCTCAATTCGCTCAGCAGCGCGGCATCGCGCAGCGGCACGCGGTCGGGATCGGCGCGCAGGCGATCCGGCAGCGGATCGGGCTGCATGGCGGCGACCTGCGGCGGTGCGCTTTGCGTCGGCGGCACGAAATAGAAGGTGCCGTCGATCGGCGAGGACGAGACCCAGGGCTGCTGCGCGCCGGCGGTGGCGTGCTTCACCGCAAGGCCGACCTGGTTGAAGGTCTGGAACACATCAAGGCCGGACACCCGGATCGTCGCGGCCAGTGCCTTGGTGTAGGGGCTGTGGCCGTCGCTGCCGTCCTGGGCGACGTTGCCGGGCTGGGTGGCGTAGGAGATCAGCGTGCCCTCGGGCGCGCGCATCTGGGCGAGGCCGCCGTCGGATGCGCGCAGACCGCGTGCGCCAAAGGGGTTGTTGCGGCAGGCATCGAGGATCACGAGGTTGAGGCGCGTGCCCGATCCCTGCATCTGCCGCAGCACCAGATTGACGTCGGTCATCTGGAAATCGACGTCGGCCTCGCGGGTCGGATTGGCGTTGACCGGCACGAGATAATTGGCGCCGGCGACCTGCACGCCGTGGCCGGCATAATAGAACAGCGCGACGTCGGCGCCCTGGACCTGCCGCCCAAAGCTCTGCACGGCGATGTCCATCGCGCCCTTGTCGAGATCGAGTTGCGCGCGGCCGCCGACGAGGGTGAAGCCGAGCCCGGCCAGCGTCTCCGCCATCAGGCCTGCGTCTTTGGCGGGATTGTCGAGCGGAGTGATGTTCTTGTAGGCGGAGTTGCCGACGACGAGCGCGATGCGCTTCTCGGCCGATGCAGGTTGCGTCGCAGCAGCGAGTGCGGCCGTGACCAGCGCCACCAGCCCCAGGACGCGATTGAAAACCCTCGCGTGCATCAAAAACTCCTAAAGCAATGGCTACAATCTACCAGCAGGGCGCGTCGGCGAAAAGCGGTGCGACATTCTGTGCGCCGCCAGATTGTGTTTATCGAACGGGTGAGGGGACATGGTTTCGCATTCTCGCGGCTTGTTTCGCCCGAGCCTTGCTTCAACTC
>NZ_JBFULU010000043.1:0-65366 GCF_054049735.1 Bradyrhizobium sp. P5_C12 | reverse complement strand
GTCCAGACATAAATGTATCGGTCGCCCCGAACCCAGCCTCGCCAGCTTTCGCAACTCCGACCACCGCGAGCGCACCGATCACACCACCGGAACTCGTCGCGGTGAGCCCCCACGCGATCGCAAATGCCTGCGCCGACTACGCCATGACGTCGCTCCAGCAGAGCTGGGCGCTGTTCGGGAAGCTCGCGTCTGCGCGGTCACCTGCCGAGGCCTTCGCGTTTCAGATGGAGTTTGCGAAGGAGGCCTGTGAAACCTTCGCCGCGCAGTCGCGGAAGATTGCCGACCTGCACGAGGAATTGGTCAGGCAGCGCGTCGTGCATTTCGAGGGCTGGGCGGCGGGGGTCACGCAGACCACATTCGAGCTGCGCGCGACACGTCACTAGCGCGCTACGCCGCGTCGACCTCCTCGGACGCCGGGCCTGTCACGAGCCCGTCGAGACTGACCATCAGGAGATCGGCGATGTGCATCAGCTGGTAGAGCGGAATGTCCGCCTCGCCGTTCTCGGCCAGCGCCACGAAGGTGGGCGCCACGCCGATGAGCTCCGCCAGCTGGGCTTCGGTGTAGCCGCGGGTCTCGCGCGCGGCTCTGACGCGCGCACCGATCGCTTGCTTGTGCCGGGACTGCTCGTCCGCGGTCATCATGACGGCCTGTTCGTCCGGGCTCGCATAGCCGTCCGCGAACGCGCTGCCGATCAGCCTGCCCCTGCGCCAGGCGACCCGGCAGCCCTTGCGCAGTCCGCTGCTGAAGATCAGCGAAAACTGCTCCGCGACCCAGAGCGACGAGTTGAGTTGCAGGCGGGCGCCGGTGCCGGAGACATCGCGGATGGTACAGGGCACGCTGATGCTGCTGCCGGTGCCGTTGTCGAACTCGACAATCCCGGTCCTCAACGTGTGATGTCTGACTGCGGCGCGATGATCGCTCATGACAGCTCCCGTAACCTGCGGCGTCGAACGGCATATCCGACGCATCCTTAAAATTCAGGCGCAAATTCCGCAGAATTTCGCCTGAACGCCGCCACCGGTTCAATCGCGACTGGACGCCATGGTAAAGGATTTGCTCCCAATCGGTACGATTGCGGGCATGCATGTTTTCCTTGCTTTAGCCGGGCGCGAACCTAGGGTGCGCCTCGCCAGCATGGAGGATCAGGCTTTTGACGGACGACACCACGAAATGCCCGAACTGCAATTCGGAGCATGCCTATCAGGATCGCGATCTCTGGATCTGCCCGGAATGCGCCCATGAATGGAGCGCTGCGGCCGGTGCGGCAACGGATGCGCCGCAGGAGGCGGGCGTGCGCGATGCCCATGGCAATGTGCTCGCCGACGGCGACAGCGTCATCGTGATGAAGGACCTCAAGGTCAAGGGATCGTCATCTGTCGTCAAGGGCGGCACCAAGGTCCGCAACATCCGCCTCCAGGACGCCACCGACGGCCACAACATCGCCTGCAAGATCGACGGCATCGGCGCGATGAACTTGAAATCGGAGTTCGTGAAGAAGGCCTGATGTGCAGGGTGGGTTGGCGTGAGCGTAACCCACCCGCGCTCAGCGCTGCCGCTGCGCCAGATAAAACCCGCACAGCACCGTCACCAATCCCGCCGCCTGCAACGCCGTCGGCGGCTCGCCGAGCAGCAGCCACCCGGTGAGCAGCGTCAGCGCCGGCACACAGGCGGGAAACACCGCGGCGCGCGCGACGCCGAGGCGCTGCACCGAGACGGCGAACAGATAGAGCGCGGCGGGTCCGGCAAGCACGCCCTGCGCCAGCGCCTGGATCGCGTTCTCGGACACGCCGATCGCCGCGATGCGCGAAAGCCCGCCGGTCAGCAGGTAGAGCGGCAGCAACAGCAGCGACAGCACGTTGATGACGGTCGCGGCCGAGAACGCCGAGACGCGCCAGTGGCGCAGCAGCGCGCCAAAGCCCGCGAACATCAATCCGGTGAGCACGAAGATCAGATCGCCCTGCACGCCGTCGGCCCCGATATGGCCGATCGATTCGGCGCCGATCACGCCGAGGCCGCCGACGATGACGATGGCGCCGGCCAAGCGCGAGACGGAGATCTTCTCCTTGAGGAACAGGGCAGCGAGCAGCAGGCCGCCGAGCGTCGCACAGGACGGCTGGATCACGCTGCCATGGCCGAGCGGCACGAACAGGAAGCCGGTGTAGGAGATCAGCGACATCACCGGGCCGCCCAGCACCATCAGCGCAAGGCCCCTGCCCCAGCCGATGCCGCAGAGATCACCGACGCCCGCGCGCAGCACCAGCGGCAGGAACGCGATGCCCGACCAGACATAGCGATGCACCAGGAGATCGACCGGCGTGAAGCCGACCTTCAAGCCATGCCGCGTGCCGGCAAAGCCGAGCGCCCAGAACAGCGCCGCGCCCAGCCCGCAGAGCACGCCGATCAGTGCCGGCGCCGCATCGTTCGTTCGAAAGGGAGCGTCAGCGCCGCTCGTCCGCTGATCCATGCAGCAAGCGTTACGTCGGCGGGTGGCACAGCTCAACCCATGCGGTCGCAGGGCTGGCACGCGGCAGCAGATGCGGATTGCGCAATCGTAGGGTGGGTTAGCGACCTACGATCTATCGCTCAGAAGAATCCGGGGCTGAGATCGAGCCCGTAGGTCAAGCTCAGCACGAACACGAACAGTGCGGCCGCAGCGAACAGTGCGACATGCCTGAGAATGAACGCGCGCGGCGATGCGCTTGCAATGACGGCTTTCTGGGCAACGGGCATGACGGACTCCAGTATGAAATCAATTATTGGCCGCTGAGGATGCGGCGGCCGCATCAAGCAGCGCGATCTGCAAAACAACTATTAAGGAGGTCACACGCGTCTTGAACGGCCGTACACAATCGAGGCATCGCGCGATTTTTTTCGGCTTCGGCTTCTCGATCCGCGCACGCGCGACGAAAACGCGCTGGTCGCTGCCGCAAAGA
Source organism: Bradyrhizobium sp. P5_C12 (assembly GCF_054049735.1). Classification (NCBI taxonomy): domain Bacteria; kingdom Pseudomonadati; phylum Pseudomonadota; class Alphaproteobacteria; order Hyphomicrobiales; family Nitrobacteraceae; genus Bradyrhizobium; species Bradyrhizobium sp. P5_C12. The sequence goes on along the minus strand of NZ_JBFULU010000043.1, from coordinate 62,432 downwards.
AAAACCGCGCTCCCGAAGGGAACGCGGTTTCGATGAATGCCGCTTCTCGCGATATCAGTTCAGCGGGCGCTGCCCGTGGTCACCGTCGCGGTCTTCACCTTGCGCGGCGTCAGCACGCTGGCCTGGTGAACCGTGGCGCTCGCGGCAGGCGCCGTCGCCTGCTGCTGGACATGTCCGGCACCGAGCACGCTGACCTGCACGGCGGAGACCGGGAAGCCATTGGCCTCATAGGCCGGCAGTTCGGCAGCGAGAGCGGCAGTGCTGCCCGCGATCGTCAGAATGGCGGCGATCGACAAAGTCTTCTTGTTCATTGGTGATGCTCCTGGAAGAAGGGTCGGAGCACATCTAATCGTCTTTCGCTGCATTGCGACACGCCTTGGTGCATTGCAACATCGCGCCCAGCGCATGGCAATATGTTTAATGCGCGCAACCTCTTGGCGCCGCCCCGCCTGCCGCGACGTGACACTGTCCAAACACTGCCCAGACACCCAAGCCCGGGATCAGCCGCCGAGCACGTTACCCCAGCCGTCGAAGAGATAGGCCTTCCAGGCCACGGTCCCATCCTCGCGCGGCTGGCTGGCGCGGCGATAGTCGTCGGCCTCCTCGGCGGTCCAGGTGATGATCGTGTCGGAGACGAGATCGTGCAGGATGGCGGGTTCAGCGGGATCGAAGGCGTCCATGGGACGAAGCGAGGAATGCGTGCTCATGGACGACCAAACGCACTGCCGGGCGCAAGGTTGCGCGAGGCGTCGGGCAAAAAAACACCCGGTCAAGGCGCACCAATCTGTCCCCGTCACCCTGAGGTGGCCGCTTCTTCAGCGGCCCTCGAAGGGCGACGGCCCAACTGCATCCGAGCCACTCATCCCGCGCGCTGCCGCGCACCGCACGCCTCGCACCTCCAGCGACAACGGCTTCGCCGTTGCGCGGGGATGACGGATACCTACTTCAACGCAGTCGCCAGCGATTGCAGCTTCGCAACGAGATTGGTGCCGAGCGCGTAGATGATTTCGATGATGGCGAGCGCGATGCCCGCTGCGATCAGGCCGTATTCGATCGCGGTGGCGCCGGATTCATCGGCGGCAAATTCGGCCAGCATGCATTTCAACTTCACACTCGTGTCCTTCCCAGATCGGCCGGACATTGCCGGCGCGAGAGAAATGCATTTCCACAATCCAAGATTGAGTTAACTTCGATCGCTCAATTTGACGGGACTCCACGCCGCCAATTTGGCGGTTCCGGCCTTGGAACCGCATGGAACCCGCGCGTTGCCCCCGGGCAACACCCGCCTGAAAAGCTCCTTTTCCCGAAATTGCGCCATTGCGCCGCCACACCGTCCTCCGAACAATCGACCTACCGCGTGCTTGGCTGTGCAACACTGGTTCGAACAGAACCTTTTGGAGGCAGGGATCATGAACGATCAGCGGTCTCTCATCGTGGCGGTCTCGTGCCCCTCGGCCGTCCTCGTCGGCTGGCTCGCACTCTCGCTGTCCGCCTACGCCCCGGCCCTGGTCGAGAACAGCGGCGCCAATGCGGCAACCATCTCCCGCGCGAAGGACCTCACGCGCCTCGAACTCGCCGATGTCCCGCGCGCCGCCACCATCGAGGATGGCGTCGCCTTGACGGCCGCCATCGCGGCCGCCGTGGCTGCGGCGCCGAGCTCGACGACCGCTGAAACAGCCGCGCCCGATGCGCCTGCGCCGGTCCAGCTCGCCTCCGCCGATCCGACCGACATGCTGCCGGTGGAAACGGCCCCTTCCAAGGTTTCGACCGAACCCGTTGCCGTCAGCGGCGAGGCCGCACCGGCGCAGGAGCCCGCGATCAAGCTCGCATCCGCCGACCCCGGTGATGTCGTGCCATCCGACGCGCTCTCGCCCGCAACGATCACGACCGGGCCCGCTTCTGTCGCGAGCAAGGCGTCGCCGTCCGCGGACACCGTGGCCGTGCTCGACGAATGCTTCGTCATCGACGCCTGCATCGATCGCTATCTCTGGGCGCTCTACCAGCGCACCGCGAAGGAAGATTCGATCAAGGTGCAGGAGCGCCGCGCCGTCACCGTCAAGCGCAGGGGCAAGATGGTCACGGTGATGCGCAGCTTCACCAAGCTGGTCGACGAGGATTTCGGCTGGAAGGATCCGAAGGCGGCCGACCATGCCGGCATGCCGCTGATGGACTACGTGATCGGCGGCATGGACAAGAGCTTCAAGCGAAAACTGTTTCGCACGCTGCTCGCCGCCGAAGCCGCCGGCCTGTCGCCGGGCATCACCAGCGCGTTCCGCGACGACTATCGCCAGTCGATCGCCAGCGGCCTGAAGGCCGCCTCCGACCGCTCCTATCACGGCGGCAGCACGCGCGGCGGCTACGGTCACGGCATGGCGGCCGACATCGTCTCGACCGCCGGCAACAACCGCGCGCAACGCTGGGTCTCGACCGAGATCCTGTGGAAGTGGGTCGACGCCAACGGCAAGGCGCTCGGCATCGGCCGGCCCTATCTCGGCCGCGATCCGCCGCATGTCGGCCCGGTCGACGGCCAGGAATACGTCTCGAAGCGCGGCAGCGGGGATCGGCAGCAAGTCGCGAACGCAAAGCCGAGGAAGGTCCACGTCGCATCGAAGCCGAAGCCGCCGAAAGCGCAGGCCGCGCGCGAGCAGAAGAACCCGGCGAAGCCGCAGAAGTCGGCACAATCCGCTGCGAAGCGGGCGACCTGAGCCCCTGACGCGTTACGCGCCTCGCACGGGCAGCGGCACGAGGCGCATCTCGGCCGTGCCAGCCTCTTGCGTGCGCACCAGCACGGCAAAGATGGTCTCGACCGCAAGCCGCACCGCCGCCTCCATCGCTGCGCCCTTGGCCAGATGCGCGGCGACCAGCCCGGCGAGGAGATCGCCGGTGCCGTAGGGGCGGATCGGCAGGCGCGGCGTCGCAAAGCGCGACAATTGGCCGTCCGCGCACAGGATCGTCTCGACCTGCCCCGCCAGCGTGTCGGTGAGCGTGCAGCCGGTGGCGACGACGTCGACCCGGCCCTGCCCCGCAATCACCGCGCACGCCGCGCGCAAGGCGTCCGCGTCCGCGATTCTGACGCCCGAGAGCAGCTCGAGCTCGAACTGGTTCGGCGTGGTCAGGCTTGCGGCCGGCAGCAGGCGGTGCCGGACTACGTCCAAAATGCCGTCGGCGACATAGATGCGGCCGTCATCGCCGATCACGGGGTCGCAGAGATAGAGCAGCCTTGAATTCCGCGTCAGCGCGCGCTCGACGAAATCGGCGACGACGACGGCGTTGTCGGGCGAGCCGAGATAGCCGGTGATGAGCACGGCGGCCTCGTCGACCAGATCGCGCTCCTCGACGCCCCTGAGCAGATCGGCGACGAGCTCGGCGTCCAGCACCCGGCCGCGCAGGCTCGGATAGCGCGGATGGTTGGACAACAGTGTCGTCGGCACCGCCGCGACGTTCACGCCCTCCGCCTGCATGGCGTAGGCGGCCGCGCTGTTGCCGACATGGCCGTGGACCACCTGGCTTTGAATGGAGATGACGAGCATGTGGCGGTCCGTAAGGTTAAATGCTGAGCGAGGCAAGCGTAGCTGGCGTAGCCCGGATGGAGCGAAGCGCAATCCGGGAATCGTGCGGCAAGCTCAAGACCCGGATTTCGCTTCGCTCCATCCGGGCTACAAGACTTCATACCCGAGCCCCGGCCGCAGCGCCCGCATCTGCCGCGCCAGACGCCGGTGTCCGGTCTCCTCCGACCGCCCCAGTCGATCGGCGACCGCGACATGGTCCGCATCGCTCTTGTGCTGGTTGAGCTTGGCCTGCCCCTCGACCTGATCGACCACGAGGTCGATGACCCGGATCGCCGCCAGCATGCTCTCGCGCTTGCCGGGCTCCATCTGCGCGAGGTCCCAGGGCTGTTTGGGTAGCCGCGCCTCGGAGACCGCGAGCAGCGCATCGCCATGGCCGCGGTTCTCGCTGTGCCCGCGCAGATGCGCGACCCCCGACAGGTGCACGGCCTCGTAGAGCCAGGTCGAGACGTTGTCGGGCGAGGCGTACCAATCGTTGGAGATGTAGGCGTCGTCGCCCGCGACGATCAGCAGGAAGCGCCTGGCGCCGTCGGCGAGCTCGACCAACGGGTTTTTCGCCGTGAGATGGATCTGCACGATCGTGCTCCCGTCACGCTGCCCCAGCACGAACGGCACGTGCGAGGCACGCGGGCCATGCGCATCCGACGCCACGATCACGCCAAAGCCGCGCGCAGCCGCGAACTCCAGCGCACGCTGCTGCTCGATGCGGAACTGCGGACGGAGGACATGCATGGCGCGGCACTCGATGGCTGGACGAAGGACCATACGAGGCTAACCCATCATCCGGCGAAATCCGAAACGATATTGGGCCGCAAACGCAGATGTCAGGAATGATTTCGGCGTCGCGCAAGCTCGCCGAGATAGGCGCAGAACATGTCGGCCAGCCCATCGGCACGACGCGCGATCTCGGCCTCGCTGCGCGGCGTCTCCGAGAAGCGCTTGCCGACCTCGCTCAGCGTCGTCTTGATCAGCTCCCCGGCGAGTTCGCGCGTTGCCTCCTAGGCCTCTGGCAACGCCTCGCGCATAAAGATCGCGACAATGCCCTCGCCGGCTGCCCGCGCCTCCTGCGCCTCGGGCGCGTCACGATAGAGCGGCGCGGCATCGCTGAGCGCGCTACGGATCGCGGCCTCCTCGCATTCGGAGCGAATGAAGGCGTGGACCAGCGCGCGCAGCCGCACCAGTGGCGGCTTCGTCGGGTCCGCCAAAATGCCGCGCAGGAGCTCGCTTGTGCTCCGCCACTCATCGCTCTGGAGACGGAACAGGATCGCCGCCTTGTTCGGAAAATATTGGTAGAGCGATCCGACGCTCACCCCGGCCCGCTCCGCCACCCGCGCGGTGGTGAAACGCTGCGCCCCCTCCTTCGCCAAGACCTGAACAGCGGCATCCAGGATAGCCGCGACCAGCTCGTTTGAGCGGACCTGTTGCGGCTGTTTTCGTGAGGAAACTGAACGGCTTCGACGATCGGCCAAGATGCGCCCGGGGTAATGCGAATAGGAAATGCGACGAATTAGTCGTATTTCAATTCGTACGCAAGCACGCGCTTTTGCCGCGAACTCTGGAGACACCAAATGACCACCCCGACTATCACGTCGCTTGCGCCGCTGCTGGATCGCCTGTTCGACGAGGACGAAGCAGCACGCGGCGCAATGCGAGTTGCCTTCGCCCACCTGACCGACGCCGACCGCGCACGGATGATGCGGAGCAAGACCGATTACGCCGACCTCTACGGACGCCTGAGGGACGTCCCGCTCGCGGTCACCCGCGAGACCGGCGCGCTGCTCTACATGCTGGCGCGCAGCTCGCGCGCCAAAACGATCGTCGAGTTCGGCACCTCGTTCGGCATCTCGACCCTGCACCTTGCCGCAGGCCTGCGCGACAATGGCGGCGGCCGGCTCATCACCAGCGAGTTCGAGCCGTCCAAGGCGGCGCGGGCGCGGGACAACCTCTCGGCCGGCGGGCTGCTCGATCTCGTCGAAATCCGCGAGGGCGATGCGCTGAAGACGCTCAGCGCCGATCTGCCTGACACGATCGATCTCGTGCTGCTCGACGGCGCCAAGGCGCTCTACCCGGAGATCCTGGGTCTGGTCGAAGGCCATCTCAGGCCGGGTGCGATCATCGTCGCCGACAACGCCGACGACAGCCCCGACTATCTGGCGCGCATGCGCACGCCCGGAGGCGGCTACATGTCCACGCCCTTTGCCGAAGACGTCGAGCTCTCCGTGCGGATCGATTAGCGCCGAATCGGACCACTGCGCCCCCGGAGCCGCCGCGCGATTCATCGCGCGGCGGCTTCAGGCTGCATCCGATTTGTCGCAGGCCCGTCACTCACACGTGATACCTGCTCCCGGCAAAAGCCATGTTCCGCGTGCTAAACATACCTACCGCGCGGTATCTTTCGTGCTCCCAGGTTCGCCATGACGTCCGCCTTCAACGCCTACACAGCCCTTGCCCTCGCCATCGTCTTCGAGGTCACCGCATCCGCCTTTCTGCAGCAATCGGCGCAGTTCACGCGGCCGTGGCCGACGCTGGCGATGGTGCTGTTCTACGTCGCCTCGTTCTACGCGCTGTCGGTCGCGATCCGGGTGATTCCCCTGAGCATCGCCTACGCGATCTGGGGCGGGGTCGGCATCATCCTGACCGCCACCCTCTCCTTCGTGCTGTTCCGCCAGATGCTGGACGCCGCCGCCTTCGTCGGCATCGCCCTGATCGTGTCCGGGGTCGTGATCATCAACCTGTTCTCGGAGACGACGGTGCATTGATGGGTGCAAGCGCCTACACCCGCGCCAAGCAGCCCGAGCAGGTGCGGCGTGCCCTGCTCGCCCACGCTGCGGCTATCGCCATGGACCACGGTGTATCAGGCGTCACCGTGCAGGCGGTGGCGGCGGCCGCCGGCGTCACCAAGGGCGGGCTGTTTCATCATTTCACCAGCAAACAGGCGCTGATCGAAGGCCTGTTCACCGATCTGCTCGCCCGCGTCGACGCCGAGATCGACGCCGCCGTCGAAGCGGATCCGAAGCCGCGCGGCAGCTTCACGCGCGCCTATGTCAACGCGGTCTTCACCGGCAAGGCGTTCGGCTTCGCCACGCCCTGGGCCGCGCTCAGCATGGTCGTGGTCACCGATCCGTCGCTGCGCCGGCTCTGGAACGACTGGATGAAGGCGCGCCTGAAGCGGCATCGCGCCACCGACGGCACGCCCGAGCTCCAGATCGTGCGCCTCGCCGCCGACGGCGCCTGGCTGTCCTATGTCACGACGGGACAGACCCGCATGAGCGCGGACCTTCGCGCCGTGCACGACCGGCTGATCGCGCAGACGCATCGGCGCGGATAGCGTCACCGGCTAGGCGGACGCGATGGGGATCGGGGCTGCTTCGCGGCGGGCTTCGCCGCAGCGCGCGGAGGCTCATCGACCGACGCCAGATAGGCGGCAAGCGCCTTGGCGGAGTCGGAACTGGTCGCGTAATGATCTTTCAGGAACCAGGACAGCGTCAGGCTGAAGCGCCCTTTCGCGAGGCCGCGCGGGCTGCGGTGGCAGGTCGCGCAGCCATCGGCGAAGAGCTTGGCGGGCGCTTTGCCGGCGTCGAGGTTTTGTGCAGACGCGATCGTCGCCGTCAGCAAAGCGACAGCTGCAACAATCGCCGCAGGCGCGATCAGATCGCGTCCCGGTCGAAATAACGATGTCAAAGCCGTCCCCTAGCCCCGTCTTGCGGTCACGCCGCCAGCAATTGATCAAACTCGGGCGGCGCGTAGGCCTTGCCGTCCTGATCGGTAATGACGACCCGCCAACCCTCGCTCGCCCAAACCTTGGCCTTCGCTACGATGACCAACCGGCTCTCGCGGGCGAAACTGTACTTCGCGTTGTCGCGTTCTGCGACCATTTTATAGGCCAATGCGCATCCCCTTGCGTTGCCTTGCACCCCATGCCGTCGTGGCAGCGGGCTTTGGCGGCAATTCGCCGGGAGCATGGCAATTTGATGCCCGTCCGCGGCAGCATTGTGCGCGGAGACGGTTCCAGCCGGGGCGCGGCCCATCACATCAGCGACGGAGCCGGCAGCGCGACGTGCGCGCCTCTCTTAGTGAACGCGGATGATATGAGGCCGGCCGAGATCGATCAGCCCCTGCACCGCCGACAGGCGGTCGTCGAGGGCTGCGATGGTCAGCAGCAGATTGTTGCGGCGCTCGTCAAGCAGGCCCATCTCGGCGCCGGAGAGCTTTGGGTTCGCCCGCTCCTTGTGGATGCCATCGAGGGATTTGCGCAGTCCGGCGATCAGGCCGGTCAGCTGCTTGGCCTCTTTGGTCATCGACCGCTTCGCGACATTTTGGCGACGCGTCTCCGCCTGACTCTGTCTCATCGTCATCCTCCCGTGCCCCGCTGCCCCGAGTGGATGCTTACAGCTTTCGATACAGATATTACGATCGATGAAATCCTCGCGCGAAAAACCATCTTAAATTGTACGTGCCTTGCGACAGTCAAAAAAAGCCCGGCGCGAAGGCCGGGCTTTCTGCGGGCAATCAGTGCTTCTGGTGCTCGCCGGGACCACCGGCTGGCGCGCCGCCGCCATGCGGTGCCGCGTTGACGTGCGGGGCACCGCCGCCATGCGGCATGGCAGGCGCGGCCGCGCGCGGCGCCGGCATCTGCGCACGGGCATTCATCGGCGAACCATGACTCACGTTCGGCTGGGCGATGTGCGGCGTCGCAGGCCGGGCCGCAGGCGCGGCCGACACACGCGGCGCTTCATGCGCGCGTGGCGTCGGCTGAGTACGCGCCATCGGCTGCGCATGTGTTGGCTGCGCATGTGTTGCGGCGCGGCTCGCCGCATGCTCGTGCACCATGCGCGCCTGCGCATCGCGCGGGTTGCGGTTCTGCTGCACGCTCGTCCGCGCGTTCACCAGACGATCGCTTCGTCCGGCGCGAGTCCGATCCGCCGCAACCGCAGCGTCGCGCTTTGCGATCGCAGAGTCGCGCTTTGCGATGGCCGCGTCATGCCGTGCCGTCGTCGCATCACGGCCGGAGATCGCAGGAGCGGCCTTAGCGTTCGCGCCGCCGCGTCCCAGTGCGATCGCCGCGTCGCGCGTCGCCGCACGGCCGATACGGGCCGCGCTCGGATCGATCGTCATCCGCGTCGCGAAGCGCTCGTGCGAGGTCCAGTAATTATTCCAGTAGGCATGGCGGCGATACCAGGGTCGCCCCTGATAATAGCTCGACCAGTACGAGGTCAGCACGAAGGGCGCGACGGGCACGTCGATCTCGTCGACATAGTCGGGGAGATAGACGTAGTGATTGCGGTAGAGATATTCGAGATATTGCGACGACACCCAGCCGCGATCGTCGGAGAAGCTCACGTCGCACCAGGCATTGCCGCGCAGGCAGCCATGGATGTTGACGCGGGCGCCCTCGGGGATGCGATCGACCACGGGGAATCCCGAACCCGGCCCGGCGCGCAAGCCGGTCGAGACGGTGACGATGCCCGGCGCGGCCAGCGCGGCCGTGGGGGCAAGCAGCAATGCTGCAACCAAAATGTTTCTGAGTCTCATGGCGTGTTCCTCCTCTGCGAGTCCGAACGCGCGGGAGGAACGAGCGTTCCTCCTGGAGCAGCCGCATCAGCCGAAAGATTGAATGTGCGCGGAGTTCAGTATTCATCCGCCGTTCATCTGCACGACGAGCGCAACACCGCGAACGTCAGTTCACCGGCAGCATGAACCCGTCGAAGTACGACGCGAGCCCAGTGAAGTCGTCGAGCGGCAGTACGTTCGCGACATATTGGTCCGGCCGCACCACGACCATGCAACCGGCCTGCCGATCGATGCCGCGCATCGTGAAAACGTCGTGGCCGCTCTTGAGGTCCGGACAGAACATCTTTTCGTAGTCGAGCAAACCATAGCGACCTTTGCGCGGGAGCAGCAGCGACGGCATCGCCTCGACGGCGAGCTCGCGATGATCCTGCTGGAATACCGCGCGCAGGTCGATCACGCTGTCGATGTCGGCGCCCGCCGGCGTGTATCGCTTCACCGGAGAGTCCCGCGCTTCGGTGAGGAAGTCGCACAACGCGCGAATGGCGGAGCCGGCCGCCGCCGGATCTTCGGCGCGCGAAAACGCGTAGATGCGGAAGCGTCCGTCGGCGTCCGCGGCGTGGCCGAGATGGACCGGCTTGGCATCGGCGAGCCGGATCACGGGTGCGGAATGGAAGCGCGTGCCGATGACAAGGCCTGCCGCGAGATGCTGGTGCGATGCTGCGCCAGTGAGGAGCGACGGGCGGTAGTGCGTCGCCGTGCCCGCCGTGTAGCGGCCGTGCCGGACAAAATAGTCCTGCGTCCTGGCCGCATCGGCGCCACCGGCCTTGGCTGCGGAGGCGAGGATCCCCGCCCATTCGCGGTCGAAATCGATCAGCTCCTTGGCAACGGCTTGGCGTTCCGCCGAATAGGAATGCAGCAGGCTCGGCGTAGATTTCCTGCGGATCACGGCCGCAAGCTTCCAGCCGAGATTGAACGCGTCCTGCATCGAGACGTTCATGCCCTGCCCCGCCTTGGGGCTGTGGGTGTGGCAGGCATCCCCGGCGATGAAGATGCGCGGCAGCCGGGTCGCGATCTCGGCCTCCGGCACGTCATCGAACCTGTCGGTCAGGCGCTGGCCGATCTCGTAGACCGACCACCACGCGATTTCCTTCACCGCGAGCGTATGCGGCTTAAGGATCCGCTGCGCCTTGGCGATCACGTCGTCGGCGGTGATGTTGCGGTTGGCGACGCGCTCGCCGACATCGAGCTTGGCGAGCTCGACATAGAGGCGGACCATGTAACCGCCCTCGCGCGGGATGATGAGAAGGCTACCGTCCTTGGCAGATTGAATCAGGGCCTTGAAGCGGATGTCGGGAAAATCGGTCACCGCCAGAACGTCCATCACGCCCCAGGCGTGGTTGGCGGAGTCGCCGTGCAGCTCGCGGCCGATCGATCTGCGCACCGTGCTGCGCGCGCCATCGCAGCCGACGACGTAACGCGCCTTGATCGTCTCGACCTCGCCCTCATTGCCGGCATCGACGCGTTCAAGGCGCACCGTCACGGCATGGTCGGCAGGCCCTGCGGCTGCCTCGACCTCGAGGTCGAGCAGACGTCGGCTGTAGTAGGGCTCGAGCCTGGCCGGCGCTTTCCGCATGATTTCGAGAAAGCCGTCGTGGATGCGCGCCTGGTTGAGGATGACGTGCGGGAATTCCGACAGCCCGTCCTCGACGTCCTGCACCCGGCCGCTGCGGACGATGGTCTCGGGCGCCCGCTCGTCCGGCTTCCAGAACGTCGTCTCGTTGACCCAATAGGCCTCCTTCAGCACGCGCTCGCTGAAACCGTAGGCATGGAACATTTCCATGGTGCGGCAGGCAATGCCGTCGGCCTGGCCAACCAGCAACGGACCCGGCTTCTGCTCGACGATGCAGGTCCTGATATCCGGAAACTGCGCAAGCTGGGCCGCGAGCGTGAGGCCGGCCGGGCCGCAGCCGACGATAAGGACATCGACCACTTCAGGCACGGCCCCCGGTGCGCCCGAGGCCTGAACGCGCAGGGCGGGATCGGCGATCTCGGGATCGCCCGGCTGAAATCCATTGAGATGGAATTGCATGCGCACCTCCCTGACAACATTCTGTTTGGATATTGCTCAGTATGCTGATGATCAGTATACTTGTCAATGAGCACGGCCTGCGCCCCTCGGGAGAAACCGGTGAAAGACAACAACGACATGCCCGGCCATCTGGCGCGCCGGTTCCAGCAGATCGCGGTGGCGGTGTTTCTGGCCGAGATCGCGGATGCCGGATTCGATCTCACGCCGGTGCAATACGCCGCGCTCGCGACCATCAAGGCCAATCCGGGGCTCGACCAGGTGACGCTCGCCGGCCTGATCGCCTACGACCGCACCACCATCACCGGCGTGATCGACCGTCTCGTGCAGAAGGGGCTTGTGGAGCGCCGCGCCTCCAGCCGCGACCGCCGCGCCCGGGAGCTCGAGATCACCGACGAAGGCCGCCGCACGCTGCGCAAGATCACGCCGGCCGTGGAATCGGCGCAGCGCATCATGCTGCGCGGCCTCAGCGCCAAGGAAGGCGAGGAGCTGATGCGGCTGTTGCGCAAGGCCATTGCCGCCGGCAACGATCTCAGCCGCGCGCCGCTGCGCGAGGCGCAGGCATAGGCCCGTATGGCTGGTCCGCAATCGTCGCAGTGCCGCGAAACCCGGAACTAACCTTCGGCTGCTACCGTCGGCCCAATTCGGCGCGTTAACGCGCGATTAACTTTGCCGTTCGGGGGTATCGGATGTTCAGGTTCATCATTGCGGCCGCGGCCATCGCGCTCTCGACCGGTCATGCGGTCGCGAACGGACATGGCGGCGGCGATGCCGCTCCGGCGCCGAAGCCCGAGGCCACGACCGCGCCGGCCAAGGTGGTCCTGACCAAGCAGGGCCCCAAGCTGGTCGATCTCAAGGGCATGACGCTCTATTATTACGAGCGCGACACCAGCGGTAAGACGTCGAACTGCAACGGAAAGTGCACCGAGAGCTGGGTTCCCCTGGCCGCGCCGGCGGATGCCAAGGCGATCGGCGACTTCACCGTGATCAGCCGCAACGACGGCAGCAAGATGTGGGCCTATCGCTACCGTCCGCTCTACACCTCGCCCGCCGACAAGACGCCAGGCGAAGTCAACGGCAATGCGACGACCTTGCAATGGCGCATCGCCCGGCCTGAAGATTAAGGCGAGAACGGCGCGCGTCCGTCGGCGCCCGACGTGCTCATGATCTTTGCGCGCGCCGTGGAATCGGCCGAGGCATAATTGACCTCCGGATTCCAGTGCAGCGCCACGTACAGGACCATTCCGGCCAGGATCGATCCGTAGAAGCCAAATGCCGCCAGCCGCCATCTGCGCACGATGCGGCGGTCGCCCTCATTCAATTGATAAAAGAATTTCTGCATGATGCCTCCAATGGCAACGAGCCATTGAGGCATAGCGCAACCGCGGCGGATCGGCTGTGAAGCAGTTCACCCTTGAAAGGCCGCGTGTCGTGCGCGCCTTCACGCTTGAGTGAGGGCGATGGCGCGCAGGATCGTGGCCCTCACCCGCGCCAGCGTGACCCCGTCCCGGCCTGCGCGTTCTGTCCGGGCGGCAGCACCACGACGGTCGCGTTGAGCTTCACGCGATCGAACAGATCGATCACGTCCTCGTTGCGCATCCGGATGCAGCCCGACGAGATCGCCTGCCCGATATATTCGGGCTGGTTGGTGCCGTGGATACGATAGAGCGTGTCCTTGTTGCCGGAGTAGAGATAGATCCCCCGCGCGCCCAACGGATTGGCGGGACCACCGGCAACGCGCGGTGGATACGGTCCGAGCCGCGCCTGGATCTCCGGTGTCGGAACCCAGTCCGGCCATTCCGCCAGACGGCCGACGCGCGCCACACCGGAGAAGGCCATCGCCTCCTCGCCGACCGCGACGCCGTAGCGGATCGCCTTGCCCTCCGGCAGAACGTAATAGAGGTAGCGCGCATCGGTATCGACCAGGATCGTGCCCGGCTGCTCCTTGCGCGGATAGTCGACGATGTGACGGAGATATTGCTCGGGCACGCTCGCCTGCGCGTAAGGCGTATGCGAAAGCAGCTGCCGGTCGCGCGGCGTCATGCTCGCGTCGGTCGACGGCGAAAGCGTTGCCTGCATGCAACCGCCGAGCGGAAGCAAGGTAACAACGAGAAAAGCGAGAACAGATCTTGGCACCGCCGGCCCCCCAATAGCGGATCGACACCGCCCCCAGCACCGTCAGAATCTGCCCAAATCGTGCAGAAAAAAAGGCAGTGCGGAACACATGCCCGTGTTTGTGAAACCCGGTTCCATCACCACAAACGGCGAAAGACCGTCGCATAGTCTCCATCCCCTCGCCTTGCTTTGGTCAAATCCGGCTGGACTCGTGGGTCCCGGGCTTGGGATGGGCTCACGCAATCGATCGGCTCGCGCCAATGCGGACGACCAAGGCTTCAAAGGAGCTGCGATGCTCGCGACGCTGAACAGCAAGCAAATTGTCGATGAAATCGTGAAGGACGCGGTCAAGGACAACGATCCGCACGATGCGGTTCAGATTTCGCCCGACATTGTGCTGGCGACGCGCGCCAGCAAGGACGCTCCGGCCCTGGCGCCGGAGATCGTGAACCGTCCGGCGCCCAAGATTGGTGTGGAGCCGAGGTACCTGGAGCCGAGGTTGAGCGTTGCACCGGAAACGCCTGCCGCAATACCTTCGGTCGATTCAGCCGTGCGCGTGGCGGCCAGCGATCTTCACGGCCGGCACAAGCGATCATCCGCCGCCAAGTGGCTGCGCGGCGCGTTCATCACGGTGCTGTTTGCGGGAGGAAGTGCTGCTGCAACCGTCGCGTGGGAGAAACACGGCGACACCGCAAGACAGATGCTCGCCGAATGGACACCGGCATTGGCATCGCTGATGCCGTCGACCTCGCAGACAGCGCCCGTCGCCGCCGCCGCGCAACCCGTGCCGACCGCGACGCAAGCGGCAATCGATCAGAGCGCTGACCAATCCGCAACGCCGCCGGCGGCGCAGGACGGCGCCGCCGCGCCCGCGACCGATGCTACGCAATCGGTGCAATCGATGACGCGCGATCTCGCCGCGATGGCGCAGCAGATCGAACAGCTCAAGTCCAACATCGCCGAGTTGAAGGCCGGACAGGAGCAGATGGCACGCGAGATGGCGAAGACGCCGGCACCGAAGCCGGTGGCCGAGGCGAGGCCTCCGGTCGATCCACGTGCGCGAGTCTCCGCGTTGCCGCCGCCGCGGCCGCCGGCGCCGCCGGTTCGCAAGCCGAAGCCGGTCGTGTCGCAGACCTACATGCCGGCCTATCCGGCCGCACCTCCGCCGCCAGCTTCACAGGCTTCCGCAGTCCCTCCGCCGGTCGCGGCGACGCAAGCCGTTGCGGATGATGACGGTCCGGTCGTGCGTCCGCCGATGCCTCTGCGCTAGATCGCAGACGCTGTCCGAGTCGACGTGATGCGTTGAGTCCGGGCGACTACGGTGATCGATGCTTCGGTCGCGTTTTCGAAAAGAGAAAAGGCCGTCGGGATCTATGCCGCCGGCCTTCTCTTGCAACTGCCGGTTCCCGGAGCCCGGTTCTGTTGCAATTCCATGCCTAATGATCGCGCCGACATATTTAATAAAATCTTAAGGCGCCCGCGGGCTGCACATCATTTCTGCGCCATAAGCAAAGAGATTGCGCCACTCGTTCATTCGATAAAGATCGACTCAGTGGTACCATCGGACATGTGTTGAAGACTTCCGTTGAAGGCTTCTCAAGGCTTGTTTTCAAGGCTTGGGTCATCACACCGGGGAATTCGGATGCCTTACTACTATTTCGATCTTGTGGTTGGTGAAGAGTTCAAGAACCAGGGCGGCATTATCCTCGAAGACCTCGAGGTTGCCTCCGACCGCGCCCATCAACTGGCGAGCGAGCTGTCGCAGGTGAAGCCGGAGCTCCAGCAGAAGGGTTGCGCGGTGCGCGTCACCGATCGCGACCACAACGAGCTCTATCGCACACCGCTCGACCCCGTGCCGGCTTGGCAGCGCTAGGCGTTCCGATTCCATCGGAACGGGACTTTAGTCGTCGAGCGCCGGCGGCTCGAACCAGTTCGTCAGCGACAATCCGCCGTCGACGACGAAGGCCGCGCCGGTGACGTAGCCTGCGAGCTTGTTCGACAGCACTGCCAGCGCCATCGGCGCGAGGTCGTTGGCCTCGCCGAGACGCCCGAGTGGAATGTGCCGCGCCAATGAGGGATCCGCGACGAATCCGCCGGCCGCGATCGCGCCGGGCACCAGCGCGTTGACGCGGATGTCGTGGCGGCCGAACGTCTTGGCCAGCTCCTTCACCAGCATCGCCATCCCGGCTTTCGCCGTCGAATAATGCGGCAGGTTGCGCGGCGTGCCTGCATGCAGCGAGGTGAGAAACAGGAACGAGCCCGGCCGCTTCGCCGCGATCAGCCGCTTGGCGATCTCGCGCGCCAGATGAAAGCCGGCGTCGAGATTGACCGCATGCATCTCCTGCCAGATCCTGCGATCGACCGCGAGCGCATGATCGGCCTCCCGCCGCGGCGGCGATGCGCTGTGGACGAAATGCGTCACCTCGCCCAGCGCTGCGTGCGCGGTGGCGAGCAGTGCATCGCACGCGTCCAGCTCGGCGAGATCGCCGACCCAGGGCACGGCCAATTCAGGCCTGCTGCTCGCGCTGATCGCGGCACTCACCCGCTCCGCCTTCACATCGGCGAACACCGTTCGGACGCCCTCGCCGACCAGGGCCTGCGCGATCGCACGGCCGATGCCGTTGCCCGCGCCGGTGACGAGCGCCGTATCGTGTGCGGGATCGAACGGCGTACTGAACAGGCTCATGTCGATCTCCGGGGCCGGGGCGCGCTACGTTAGCGTACCGAGCGGACGGACGACAATCGCGTCGCGGCACCATTGCGGAGCGGCGCGCCGGGCGCTAGCCTCCCGAAAAAATCGAGGAGGTACCAAGGATGCGCTACGGTTTTCTGATCACGGGCCTGTTGCTGCTTGCCGCGCCGGCCCAGGCGGCCGATCCGCGGTCGACCTATGTGACGATGGTCTTGCAGGCCTTCGCCGCCAGGGTGGAATGCCCCAACACGGATCTCGTCTATCAGGACCTGGTGCAGAAGGCGCAGCAGATGCAGCTGCCCGACGGCATCACCGAAAAGGTGCGCAAGGCGATCGCCTGGATGCATACCGGCGGCAAGATGGGCGAGAAGCAGGACGACGACCTGATGGCCGAGGTCGCGGTCGCGACGCAGGCGACCGATATGGACCAGCGCCGCCTCGGCATGCCCGGCTGGTGCGAGGCCCAGAAGACCAATCTCGCCGGCCTGATCCGCAGCAAGGGCGGCTAGACGGTTTTCCCGGGCATTAAGCACGGCGCGGCGGAACCACCGCCGCGGCCAATATTCGTCACAATCCTCGCCAGCATGCGGGCCTCTTCGAATTCGAACAGGAACCCCTCATGCGGATGATCCATGTCGTCTTCGCCGCCACGCTCGCGGCCGTCACGGCGCTGACCGCCCCCTTGCTGGCGAAGAATTCAGGCACCCAGAAAGCCGAGGACAAATCGCCCTCCTCGACCTGCAGCGCGTATCAGCAGACACCGAATGGTACCTGGGAGCAGCTCCCCTGCAAGGAGACCGGCGATCGCAGTCAGCCGCAAACCCAACGGTCCCAGTCGCAGGGAACCGAGCACGAGGACCGCTGAGGCGTTTCCTGGCCGGCGATCAGCTGTGGTGCGGTCCACGCATGATCTTCATGGCATCCTCGATGTGACGCCACTCCTTGGCCTCATCGGCCTCGCCGCGGCCCTCGCAGGCCACGGCCTGCTCGGCGGCCTTCGCAATCGCAGCGAAGCCGTGCCGTTCGAGCATCTGGCGTGCGATGGTGTGGATTTGGAGCTCCGATATCATGGGCGCTCTCCCGTTTGATGAAACCGCGGTGCACGCTTGGTGGGTCCTCGGATTTCCTACAACGATCAAGTCGCAGGTCTCGTTCCGATCGCCCGCAGCGACGACAAAAGGCGGCCCGCCATGCCCGGCGGACCGCCTTCTCACCCACCCCAAATTGGACGTTCCCGGCCGGCCCCTACGCGACCGCCTCGCGCTTGCGCTCGAAGTCGTTGGGCACCTCGATGTCGACCTCGAGCGTCGACACCTCGTCGCCGCGCTCGAGCCGGACGATCACCTTGGTCGGATCCAGCGTGACGTGCCTAGACACGACTGCGAGAATTTCCTCACGCAGCACACCGAGCAGATCGGGCTGGCCGCGCAATCCGCGCTCATGTGCAAGCAGGATCTGCAGCCGTTCGCGTGCGACGGGTGCGGAGGCCTTCTTGCCGCGGAGAAGTCGAAGCAGACCCATGCTCATGCAGCCCTCCGTCGCAGCAGACGATCCATCAGACCTCTGCGCTCGGCCGGAACGTGCATCGTCACGTTCTCGCCGCAGAGGCGCTTGGCCGCGTCCATATAGGCCCTCGCCGGCGCGCCGTCCGCATTCGACAGAGTCACCGGCGTGCCGACGTTGGAGGCCTTCAACACGTCCTGGCTCTCGGGAATGATGCCGAGCAAGGGTGTGGCAAGGATCTCGAGGATGTCGTCGATGGTCAGCATCTCGCCGCGCGCCGCGCGGGAGGGATCGTAGCGGGTGATGAGAATGTGCTTCTCGACCCGCTCGCCCTTCTCGGCCCGCACCGTCTTGGAATCGAGCATGCCGATGATGCGGTCGGAATCGCGCACCGAGGAGACTTCCGGATTGGTGACGATCACGGCTTCGTCCGCGAAGCGCATCGCCATCGAGGCACCGCGCTCGATGCCGGCCGGGCTGTCGCAGATCACCCAGTCGAAGCGGCTGCGCAGATCGGCGATGACCTTGCCCACGCCCTCTTCCGTCAGCGCGTCCTTGTCGCGGGTTTGCGACGCCGGCAGCAGCCAGAGATTTTCCAGCCGCTTGTCGCGGATCAGCGCCTGCGGAAGCTTTGCCACCCCCTGCACCACGTTGATGAGGTCGAACACGACGCGGCGTTCAGCCCCCATCACGAGGTCGAGGTTGCGCAAGCCGACGTCGAAATCGACGACGACGACCTTGTCGCCGCGCTGCGCGAGCGCGGCCCCCAGCGCGGCGGTGGTCGTCGTCTTGCCGACCCCGCCCTTGCCTGATGTCACGACCAGTACCTTACTCATCTGAAATGTCTCCTTTGCTGGTCAGTTCAGCGCTGTAATTCGCATGGTATTCCCCTGCAGCCAGGCCTGCGCCGGCTTGCCGCGCAAGGCGGCGTCGATGTCGTCCGCAGTCTGGTAAAACCCATCGATTGCAAGCAGTTCGGCCTCGATCTTCTGACAGTAGATGCGCGCGCTCGTGTGACCGTTCACACCGGCCATGGCGCGGCCGCGCAGCGCGCCATAGATGTGGATGGAGCCGCCGGCGACGACCTCGGCGCCGGAGCCGACCGAGCCGAGAATGGTGACGTCGCCTTCCGGGAAGATGATGGTCTGGCCGGAGCGCACGGGGCTTTCGAGCAGCAACGAGGTCGGCTTGGTCTCGGCCTTCGCCTCGGGCTTCTTCGGCGCGCTCGGCTCGACCACGCAGCTGCGGCCGCCCGAGAGCAGCGGCGGCATCGACGGCGCCAGTCGCGCCTCCTCCACGCCCTCGATCCCAAGCACGCGGATGTTGCGGTCCTGAAGGCTTGTGAGCAGATGGCTGATGCCGGACTGGCTGAGATCGACCGAGGACAGGTCGATGACCACGGGGCGGCCGGCGAAGAAGCCCGGTGAGCGCGCGATCGTGGTGTCGATCTCCTGGAGCCAATCCTGGATCGGAACCGTCGGCACGAACACGAAGGCCACGTAGGAGCGCCCGCGCAGGCGCACCATTTGACGTTGAGGTTTGGCTACAGCCTCCATGGGGCCGACTCGTTCCTGTTATTGAATGGTTAACGATGCGGCGGATTTGGTTAACGCGTGGTTAATGTCTCCGTGGGGGTACGTGGGGTGCGGCGGTTCGTCGGCACGGGACAGCCTGCCCAACCTCCGGTGTCGTCCTGGCGAAGGCCAGGACCCATACCGCGGAATCTATCGATTGCGGACGGTGGGAGTACCGAACGACAAGTCTTCGCCAAACTGCTCCCTGGGGTAATGGGTCCTGGCTTTCGCCAGGACGACGCTCGGCCCACTCAGGGCTCGTCGAGAAACACCGACAGTGCCCGCTGCAATTCGCGGAACGCACGCGGCCCGATTTTTCCAGCGAGGGCCTTTTCGCTTTCGGCGATCGCCGGCCGCAAGCGGCCGAGGAGTGCGGTGCCGGCGCCGGTCAAATAGAGCACGTAGTAGCGGCGGTTGACGGCGGAGGCAGAGCGCTGCACCAGACCGCGCCGCTCCAGATGGTCGACCAGCCTGCCGAGCCCTGCCCGCTCGATCGACAATGACTGCGCGATGGCGAGCTGATTGACGCCGGGATTGGCCTCGATCACCGATAGCACGGAGAATTGCGCCGGGCTGATCTCGAAGGCGGCGAGCCGCCGGCTGACATCCTTGAACACCCAAAGCTGGGCCCGCCGGATGCGATAGCCGAGCGAATCGGACAGATCGCCCGAAGCAAGCAACTTTGGCCGCGCGGACTTTGCGGCTGACGGAGCTCGCGGCGCTACGCGCGACGGCTTTGCGGCGCGTGCAATCCGCCGCGGTCTTTTGGCGATCCGCTTCCTGGCGCCGGCCTTCTTTGGCTCCATCGACGACCATCTTTCACAAGCCGGCGCAGCTGCATCCGGCCGGTTGTCCGAGATTCGATTGCGGACTTTACCGCAGCGTATCCGGATCGAGAAGCGAGCGGCGCGGCCGGTTTGCTCATGCAGCTTCTACGACAGGTTGCACGACGGACTCGCGTGTTGCGTCATGTTGACACGGCAACATCGCCCGCTTAACAATCGAGAAAACCTGCCGTCACGCGAGCAGGATTCAGGGGAGCTAACGTCCGTGCCTCCATCAAGGGTGGGCGACGATCCGCATGCCATGACGCATTGCGGCGGGACGATCGCGGCCGGCGCGCTGCGGTCCACGCGTCGCGATCTGCACGGCGGATCCGCGCGACCTCCTGACCAACTCGACGCCTCAATCGACAACGACATCGCCTGTCACTTTGACGAGGCCCGCCACAACGGGCGGCGCCGCACGACGGCACGGGGGATATCGCCGTTCTGACAATCACCACACTGGGAGGGCACTACATGAAACGACTATTTCTCGCGTCGACGATCGTGGCCGGCTGGGCGGCTCTCGGCCCACAGGCAGTTGCACACGGACTGCCTCCGAGCGGCGTTGCTCCGCGCTCGTCCTGTACCGGTCTCACCGGCCTCACCCTGCCGCACACGCAGATCCTGAGCGCGACGCAGAAGTCGGGCTATTGCAACGTGATCGGCATCATCAACAAGCGGGTCTCTACCCAGGACCCCGATCATTTCACCTACGGGATCGGCTTCGCGCTCAACCTGCCCAATACCTGGCACGGCCGTTTCGAGATGATGGGCGGCGGCGGGACCGACGGCAGCCTCCAGGCCGACCCGCAAGGCGCCGCCGGCGTCGAACTCGGACAGGGCTGGGCGGTGGCTGCCAATGACGGCGGCCACGAAGACAATGCCAACAACGTCGTCGGCGGACATCAGGACGACGATCCCAATGCCGGAGGCTCGGCCCATTTCGCTATCGACGCCCAGGCGCGCCGGGATTACGGCTACAACGGCATCGAAAAGACCGCGACAATCTCCAAGCAGATCATCTCCTACTATTACGGCCTCGAAACCGTCTATTCCTACATCATGGGCTGCTCGAACGGCGGACGCGACGCCATGGTCGCCTCGCAGAGATTCCCGTCGCTGTTCGACGGCGTGATTTCGCAAAATCCCGGCTTCAACCTGCCACAGGCTGCCCTGGCGGAGGCCTGGAACGAGCAGGTGCTCGGCACGCTCGCAACCAGCAAGGACGTCAACGGGCAGCCCTTCATCCCCGACACGTTCCCGCAGCAGGATCTCCAGGTCGCCTCGGCCGCGATCCTGAGCGCCTGCGACGCGCTCGACGGGCTGGTCGACGGCATCATCGACAACTATCACGCCTGCACGGCCAAGAAAGTGTCTCCGGCACTGGCCAACTACACCTGCGGCACCGGCTCGCACGGCAGCACGCCGCATGGCGGCACCTGCCTGACCAGCGCGCAAGTCGGCGCGCTGAAGAAGATCTATGCCGGTCCGGTCAATTCGAAGGGCCAGCGGCTCTATTCAAACTGGTTCTGGGATGCCGGCATCTGGACGCCGCCCACCGCGCCCGGCGCCGGCTGGGGTCTCTGGAACGTCGTGACCGCGCCTGTCCCGGGCGTCAACACCGCGATCAACCTGACGCTCGGCGCCGGCGCGATCCCGATGATCTTCCAGACGCCGCCCGTCGTCACGCCGGTGAACGGGCCGACCGGCCAGGAAGCCTTCGTGTTCCGATTCAACTTCGACACCGACGCGCCGAAGATCTTCACCAGGACCGCCGCCTATCCGGAAAGCTCGATGGACTTCATGGCGGCGGTCTCGACGGATCTGCGTCCGTTCAGGGCGCGCGGCGGCAAGCTGATCGTCTCCTCCTCGGTCAACGACGGCATCTTCTCCGGCGCCGCCATCGCCCGCTGGTATCGCAAGATGAATCAGCGCATGGACGGCCGTGCGACCGATTTCGCCCGGCTGTTCATGGTGCCGAACATGGCCCATTGCGGCGGCGGCGCGGCAACCACCAGCTTCGCCACCGAGGAACTGTCGGCCATCACCAACTGGGTCGAGAAGGGCCTCGCGCCGGAGCGCATCGTGGCCACCAATACCAACGCCACCTCGCCCTACCCGACCGGCGGGCTGTTCGATCCGAGGATTGCCATGAACTTCCCGGCCGGAGGCACCCGGCCGCTGTGCGTCTATCCGAAGATTCCCGCCTACAAGGGCAACGGCATGACCAACGACGCCGGCAATTTCGCCTGCGTCGATCCGCAGTTCAGGGCGGGCGGCGAACACGACTTCCACGACGATGACGACGGCCGCGGAGACGACAGGCACTGATCGTCGCGCCTGTCCTCGTGCTCCGGCTGCAGCGCAGCGCCTCCTCGGCGGTGCGCTGCAGAGCCCGGGCGATGCTTCAACGCGAGGGCCAGCTAGACGCGGACAGCGCTACTTCTTCACCTTGCTCGCATCCATCTTGATGCCGGGATCGAGCATCTTGGTCGTGAAGGCCGTCGTCACGTCGAACGGCTTTTCCATGCCGAGATAGGTCTGGACCAGCTCATAGTCCTTCTTCATCCGTTCGCCGTCGATCCAGCCGAGCGACTTGGTCGTCGTGAACTCGTCGGTCATCAGGAACTTGATGCGCTCCCACTGCCGCTCCTGGTTCTCCTTGTCGAGACCGGAGACCTGGTCGAGCAGCGCCTTCAGGCACGGGGTGACGTCGGCAACGCAGGCCGCAAAGGCCTTTTGCGTGACGCGGACGAAGTCCTCGACGAGCTTTGGATTCTTCTGGAGATAGACGCCGTTGACGATCAGCGAATTGCCGTAGGGGTTGAGGCCGATGTCCTTCCAATTGACGAAGCCGAGGTCGGCGCCGAACTCGATCGCCTTCACGTCGTGCTCGTTGTAGAAGTCGCTGATGATATCGACGGTGTGGCTCTTCAGCGCCGCGACCTTCGCGGTCGGCCCGATATTGACGAAACCGACGGCATCGGGCGCAAGGCCTGCGGCCTTCGCAAAAGCGGGCCACATCACGCGCGAGGCGTCGCCGGGCGGGTTGCCGATCTTGTGGCCGGCAAAATCCTTGACCCCGTTCACGCCGTAGCTCTTCAGCCAGTAGAAGGTCTGGCCGGTGTTGGCGTAGACGCTCATCACGGCAACAGTGTCGGCGCCCTTGCTCTTGGCCACCAGCATGGTGGCGAGATCGGCGACGCCGAATGGCGAGCCGCCGGACCCGACCTTGGCCGCGGAGACGCCAGAGCCCTTGCC
The DNA here is from genome assembly GCF_054049735.1 of Bradyrhizobium sp. P5_C12. Classification (NCBI taxonomy): domain Bacteria; kingdom Pseudomonadati; phylum Pseudomonadota; class Alphaproteobacteria; order Hyphomicrobiales; family Nitrobacteraceae; genus Bradyrhizobium; species Bradyrhizobium sp. P5_C12. The sequence continues at coordinate 39,297 of NZ_JBFULU010000043.1, read as the reverse complement.
GGTTTCGATCGTGAGGTCGATGCCCGCCTTCTCGTACCAGCCCTGCGCCTTGGCGTAATAATAGGGCGAGTGATCGGCCGTCGGCGTCCAGTTCAGGATCAGATTGACCGCCTCGCCCGCATTCGCGGACACCGCCGGCATACCGAGCATCAGGGCCAAGACGATCGCCGAGCCCAGAGCCGAGCCCGCCGCCTGCAAACGCTTCATCGCATCTCTCCTCATTGCCGCGACCCGGCTTGTCGCTCTCCCCGTGTGAGGCTACCAATGCAACAAGTCCGCCCTCCAATTGTCAACTGTTTGGTTGGAAATGCCTGCAAAACGATCTGGCGACACCGTGCCGCAGCGGCGCGACCCCGTCGCCACCCGCCGAAAACTGCTCACCGCGGCGCGCCTGGAATTCGCCCGGCACGGCTTTGCCGGCGCCCGCGTCGACGAGATCGCGGAGCGCGCAGGCGTCAACAAGCAGCTCGTCTATCATTATTTCGGCGACAAGGACGCGCTCTACCTCGCCGTGCTCGAATGGGTCTACGAGGACATCCGCGAGCAGGAGCGCAGACTCAATCTCGAAGGCCTGCCGCCGGAAAAGGCGATCCGCAAGCTGATCGAGGCCTCGTTCGATCACCTCGCGGCAAACCCGGATTTCATCGTGCTCCTCAACGACGAGAACCGCGGCGGCGCCCGCCATGTCCGCGGCTCGACCCGGCTGGAGGCGATGCATTCGCCGCTGGTGAAAAGCGTCTCCCACATCCTCAACGAGGGGGTGCGCAGCGGCGTGTTCCGCAAGGGGATCGACCCCGTCCAGCTCTATATCTCCATCGCGGGCTTAAGCTATTTCTTCTTCTCGAACACCCCGACGCTGTCGGCGATCTTCGGCAAGGATCTGTCCAGCCGCGCCCAGCGGCGCGCCCGCCGCAGGCATGTCGCAGATCTGGTGCTGCAGTCGCTCAGGCCATAATCAACCAACTGGTTGAAACTTGCCGCAGGGACGGTTAGGCTTGTCGTCGTGGCCGGGAGGCCGCAGCAACGGGGAGCAAACGGTGACAGGTGACGGAGCAAGTCCGGCGCGCAGCTTTGCGATCATCCTGATCGTGCATCTCGCCGTGCTCGTGCTCTGGCAGGTCGCGGTGGATGCCTTCCACGTCCCGAAATTCATCCTGCCCTCGCCGCTCGCGACGGTGCAGACGCTGGGAACCGCGAACTACGCCTGGGGCGCCAATACGCTGGTCACCGCCAGTGAGATCCTCGGCGGCTTCGCGCTTGGCGCCGTCGTCGGCGTTGCGCTGGCCGTGATCTTCAGCTGGGCGCCGCTGGTGAGCCTGGTTCTGCTGCCGCTGTTCGTGACGCTGAACATGATCCCGAAGGTCGCGCTCGGCCCGCTCCTGATCGTCTGGTTCTCCTACGGCATCGTGCCGAACATCCTGATCGCGTTCAGCATCTGCTTCTTCCCGATCCTGCTCACCACCGCGCGCGGCCTGCGCGAGGTCGAGCCCGACCTGCTCGATCTCGTCAAATCGCTGCGCGGCTCGCGCTGGACGCTGTTCCGCAAGATCCAGCTGCCGGGATCGCTGCCTTACATCTTCTCCGGCATGAAGGTCGGCGCCATCCTGGCGGTCGCCGGCGCCATCGTCGGCGAGTTCATCGCCTCCGAGCGCGGGCTCGGCTACCTCATGATCCAGGTGCAGTCGTCGCTCGACACGCCCGCGATGGTGATGGCCGTCGTGCTGCTGACGCTGCTCGGCGTCGCCCTCTACGGCCTCGTCCTCGCCCTCGAACGCATGTTCGTGGTCGGCGACGCAAGACAGACCTGAAACGGCAGACCTGAAAACGGCAGACCTAACCGACCAAGGACCGATCGATGCTCCTCACCCGCCAGACCCTGCCGAAGACCATCCCGGACATCGCCGCACTCGACGATCTCCTGTGCCGGCCGACCCAGGCGCTCATCGACGACCTCGCCAAGGTCGACGGCGACATCATGATCCTCGGCGTCGCCGGCAAAATGGGACCGACGCTGGCGGGGCTCGCAAAGGCGGCCGTGCCGGGTCGCCGCGTCATCGGCGTGGCCCGGTTCAGCGACCCCAGCGTCAAGGACTGGCTGCATGAGCGCGGCGTCGAGACCATCAATTGCGACCTGATGAATGAGGCTGCAATCAAGGCGTTGCCGCAGGCGCCGAACATCATCTTCATGGCTGGGCGAAAATTCGGCGCCGAGGGCGATCTGTCGCTGACCTGGGCGATGAACGCGCATGTGCCGGCGCTCGTCGCGCAGGCGTTCCCATCGTCGCGGATCGTGGCGTTCTCGACCGGCTGCATCTATCCCTTCGTGCCGGTCGACGGCAAAGGCTCGACCGAGGAGATGGCGCCGAACCCGCCCGGCGAATACGCCCAGTCCTGCGTCGGCCGCGAGCGCATGTTCGAATATTTTTCGCGCAAGTTCGAAACGCCGGGCCGCCTGTTCCGGCTCAATTACGCCATCGACATGCGCTACGGCGTGCTGCACGATATTGCGACAAAGGTGCTGACGGGCACGCCGATCGACGTCAGCCTTGGCCACGTCAATTTCATCTGGCAGGGTGATGCCTCGTCGCAGGCGCTGCGTTGCCTGGCGCACTGCACGGCACCGACCTCGCCGATCAATGTCAGCGGTCACGAGATCCTCGCGGTGCGCGATCTCGCCGCAAAATTCGGCGCAAGGTTCGGCCGCGCGCCGGTGCTGACAGGCAAGGAAGAGCCGACGGCGTGGCTGACCGACACGTCACAGGCGGTCGAGCTGTTCGGCCTGCCCGTCGTCGATACCGAGCAACTGATCGCCTGGACCGCGGACTGGGTGTCCCGCGCGATGCCGAGCCTCGGCAAGCCCACCAAATACGAGGTGCGCGATGGACGCTACTGACGGCCCGCCCATCCTCAAGCTCGGTGTCGAGGACGCGATGGCCGGGCTGGTGCTGTCGGCGGAAGCGCACTGGAATCAGACCGAAGAGGATTGGCGCGTTTTCCTGCGCGATGGCGTCGTGTTCGGCATCCGCGACGGCGCACGACTGGTCGCGACCGCGGCACTGCTGCCCTATTCCGGCAACAACGCCTGGATCAGCATGGTGCTGGTATCAGGCACGCATCGCCGCCGCGGCCTCGCAACGCGCCTCGTCGACGCATGCCTGGAGACGGCGCGCAAGAACGGCCTGACGAGTTGGCTCGACGCGACGCCCGACGGCGTTGCCGTGTACGGGCCGCTCGGCTTCACGCCGACGCTGCAATTGCGCCGGCTGAAACTGGCGGGCTCCGTGCGAGCCGAAGCGCCACCGTCTTCATCCGCAACCATCGATGCGCTGCGCGCGCGGGACCGGCGGGCCACCGGCTTCGACCGGACCAGCCTCCTCTCAGCCTTCGCACAACGCTCGGGCTCGCGCATCGTCGCAGCGAATGGATGCATCGCGCTGGTCCGCGACGGACGGACCGCACGCCATATCGGCCCCCTGTTTGCCGATCATGCCGCCGAAGCGCTGGGCCTTGTTCACGCGATCGCGCGATCCGAGACCAGCCCCCTCCTGATCGACGCCGTCGCCTCGCAAGCCGCGTTCCTGGAAGGATTGACCGCATCGGGCTGGACCGTTGAACGGCCGTTCCAGCGCATGCGGTTCGGCCCCGCCACCACCGCGGGCGAGGAAATGCCATTCGCCGTCGCCGGCCCGGAATTCGGATAGGACATCATGCACCACAGCCAGATCAACTCTGACGTCCGCAAGCTGATCGCCGACGGCACCGTGCTGCCGGCGCATCCGCTCGCACTCACCGCCGAGCGTCAGCTCGACAAACAGCATCAGCGTGCGCTGACACGCTACTATATCGACGCAGGTTCCGGCGGCCTTGCCGTCGGCGTGCACACGACCCAGTTCGCGGTCCGCGACGTCGGCCTCTATCGTCCCGTGCTTGAGCTCGCCGCCGAGACCGCGGCCAACTGGACCCAGCGACCGCTGGCGATGGTTGCAGGCCTAGCCGGTCCGACCAGGCAGGCGGCGACCGAGGCCCGCACCGCGCGCGACATCGGCTATCATGCCGGCCTGCTCAGCCTCGCCGCGATGAAGAGCGCCTCCGAGGACGAGATCATCGCGCATTGCACGGCGGTCGCCGCCGAGATTCCGCTGGTCGGCTTCTATCTCCAGCCGGCGGTGGGCGGCGTCATCCTGTCGAGCCGGTTCTGGCAGCGCTTTGCCTCCATCGACAATGTGATCGCGATCAAGATCGCGCCGTTCAACCGCTACCGGACGCTCGACGTGTTGCGCGGCGTCGCGGCCGCCGGCGCGCTCGACCGCGTCGCGCTCTACACCGGCAATGACGATCACATCCTGCTCGACCTCATGCTGCCATTCGACCTGCGCGACAACGGCGTCACCACGCGCACCTATTTCAAGGGCGGCCTGCTCGGTCACTGGTCGGTGTGGACCGCAAGCGCCATCAAACAGTTCGAACGCTGCAGGGCGGCGCGGCACAAGGATAGTGTGCCGGCCGATTTGCTGGCGCTCGACGCCCGTGTCACCGACTGCAACAGCGCCTTCTTCGACGTCGCCAACAATTTTCACGGCTGCATCGCCGGCTGCCACGAGGTGCTGCGGCGCCAGGGCCTGATGCAGGGCCTGTGGTGCCTCGATCCGGACGAGGGCCTGAGCCCGGGGCAGCAAGACGAGATCGACCGCGTCTGCCGCGAGCACGCCGACCTCAGCGACGATGCGTTCGTGGCCGCCAACCTGGACAAATGGCTGGCATGACCGCAGAGCCCTTCATCAGCCTGCGCGGCGTCCGAAAAGTCTATCGCAGCGGCGGCGCCGAGTTTCTCGCGGTCTCCGACGTCACCATGGACGTGCAGGAAGGTGAGCTGGTGTCGCTGGTCGGCCCGTCCGGCTGCGGCAAGACCACGGTGATGAAGATTTTGGCCGGCCTGCACGGCGCCGACGGCGGCACGGTGAAGATCGGCAATGCCAAGAGCCGGTTCGATCCGACCCGCGACATCGGCATGGTGTTCCAGCAGGCACTGTTGCTGAAATGGCGGACCATTCTGGACAATGTGCTGCTGCCGGCCGAGATCGTGGGCCTGCCGATCAAGGCCGCGCGCGAGCGGGCGCGCGACCTGCTCAATTTGGTCGGGCTTGCCGGCTACGAGCAAAAATATCCGCGAGAGCTGTCCGGCGGCATGCAGCAGCGCACCGCGATCGCGCGCGCCTTCGTGCATGATCCAAAACTGATCCTGATGGACGAACCGTTCGGCGCGCTCGACGCGCTGACCCGCGAACAGATGAACCTGGAGATGCTGCGGATCTGGCGCGAGAGCGGCAAGACCATCGTCTTCGTCACCCACTCGATCCAGGAAGCCGTCTTCCTGTCCTCGCACTGCGCGGTGCTGACGGCGGGACCGGCGAAGATGGCCGATTATTTCGCCATCGACCTGCCCTTCCCGCGCGCCCTTCCGCTCAAGACCACGGACGCCTTCGGCGCCTATGCGCGGCGCATCTATGAGAAGCTGGGCCTGGGTGCGGCGTAAGACGGCCAAGCTCGTCCCTGCGCAATCAGTCTCGTAGCCCGGATGGAGCGAAGCGTAATCCGGGACGGTGCCGCTGGCGTGCGGGATCCCGGATTACGCTGCGCTCCATCCGGGCTACGGAGCTGGGCGCGGCGTCAACACCGCGCCCCCTTCTTGCAATCAGGTCTTGTTGCGCATCTTGCTGAGCAAATAGTTGTCGTAGAAGTTTTCCGCGATCTGCGTGTAGAAGAGCAGCTCCTTCATATACGCGTCGTGGCTCTCCTTGGTCCGCTTGAACAGATCGCTCTTGCCGGCGAGCTCGTTCAGGTGCTCCTGGGTCGCGGTGTAGCAGGCTTCCAGCACCGGCTGCGGGAATGCCTTCAGCTCCGCGCCATTGGCGATCAGCCGCTTCAGGGCGGCCGGATTCACGCTGTCGTATTTCTCGAGCATCCAGGCACCCGCCGCGGAGCCGGCCTGGTTGAGGACCGCCTGGTACTGCTTCGGCAAGCTGGCCCATTTCTCGTCGTTGACGATCATGTGCAGCATCGCGCCGCCCTCCCACCAGCCGGGGAAGTAGTAGTATTTTGCGACCTTCTGGAAGCCGAGCTTCTCGTCGTCATAGGGGCCGACGAATTCCGCGGCGTCGATCGAGCCCTTTTCCAGCGCCGAATAGACGTCGCCGCCCGCGAGCTGCTGCGGCACCACGCCGAGCCGCGCCAGCACGTGGCCGCCCATGCCGGCGATGCGGAATTTGAGACCCTTGAGATCGTCGACCGTCTTGATCTCCTTGCGGAACCAGCCGCCCATCTGGGTGCCGGAATTGCCGCAGAGGATGGCGTGCGCCTTGAACGGCTTCAGCGCCTCGTTGGTAAGCTCGGCTCCGCCACCGAATGCCCACCAGGATTCCTGATGGCGATGGTTCATGCCGAACGGCGCGCCGGTGGCATAGGCCAGCGCCGGCTCCTTGCCGATGTAGAAATAGAGCGGCGTCTGCGCCATCTCGACCGAGGCGACGCTGACGGCATCGAGCGCCTGAAGGCCGGGGACGAGCTCGCCGGCCGCAAAGGTCTGGATCTGGAATTTGTTGTCGGTGGCCTCCGCCACGTATTTCGCGAAGGTCTGCGCGGTGCCGTAGATGGTGTCGAGCGATTTCGGGAAGCTCGAAGTCAGGCGCCATTTGATCTCGGGGGCCGATTGCGCAATCGCAGGTGCGGCAACCAGCGTCGTCGCGCCGGCAACCGCGCCGCCCTTGAGGAATGTACGGCGTTTCATGATCGGCTTCTCCCTGGATCAAGGCTTGAAATGGACGGCATGGGCCACGGTCTTCCCGGACCGTTTGCCCGTTCCTGAGGCAGAGTTCAAGCCGTGAGAACGCATGGCGCCGCGGCCATCGCGTGCCGAAACAGCGCACCGAACCAAGGGCTTGCCGGCAACTCCTAAGGCGTCCTGGAGGAAGATCGGCAGCGCCCGTTGTAATTCCCTGAATGCACTCCTCACGCCGCCTCGGCTTCCTCGTACAGGCCGGCCATGAAATCGCCGAACGAATCCGCGAGCGGCAGCACGTAGCCCCAATTGTCGGACATCGCTTCAGCGAGCGTCCAGGACTCGTCGTAGCGGGCGACCTCGTGATCGATGAACCAGATCTTGCCGAAGTGCGCCTCGTTGATCGTCATGCAGATCGGGTTGCCGCCATGGTCGCTCATGATCCACACGAGTTCATCGACGGTCGGCCATTGCGGCGTCTGACGCGTCCGGACCAGCGAGCACACGTCGCCCCGCAATCCCAGCACCTCCTGGACCGCACCGGCCCAATGCCCTTGCGGCCAGTTGAACTCGGCCGAGCCCTGACAATAGCCGCCGGCGCAGCCCAGCAGGAACTGGCGATAGTCATCCGGCAAGCGGCAGCCGATCGATTTTTCGAACGCCTCGAGCCCTGCGAGCGTCGGTTGCTCCGCGCCTGCGCGATCGACGCTTGAAATGAATTCTGCAATATCCATGCGATCCTCTTCCTCGGCGCGAAACGCGCCAAGCCTTGTTGAACCAAGCCTTGTTCAGTCAAGCCTTGGTCGCAGGCGCACAAGAGCGGGTTCGACGACGGCAGTCGGTAGCCCGGATGGAGCGAAGCGAAATCCGGGATCTCGCACGTCACCGGCACCGTCCCGGATTGCGCGGAGCCTGTCATCGGGCGGCGCTTCGCGCCGACCCGTTGGCTCCATCCGGGCTACGTGGATACAAGGCTCGCCGAAAGGCCGCTCTAAAGCAGCTTCGCGCTGACGAACAGCGCGCGCACGGCGTTGGTCGCCTGCACCGCGAGCATAGCGTTGTCAGCGGCGCCTTCCAGCGCGTGGACGGCGTCACCGTGCAGCGAGCGGAATTCCATCCACTCGACCGATTTGAAATTGGTGAGGAATTGATAGGCCTGGCCGACAGTCGCGATCGCCAGCGTGTCACCGTTCAGCTTGATCTTGAACGTCGTACGCAGCGGTGTGTCGGAGCTTGAAGGATCACTCATGGGCTGCTTCTGGACGAGGACGGCTTAACGAACGGGAAACGGCAGCCCCGCCGCAGCAGGCAAATATCAGGAGTCGGTACTCGCGCGCTGCGAGGCGGTCGCCGATCCGCTCAGCTTCGGCACCACGACCAGGCGGTTGAACTCGCCGTTGTCCCAGGCCTTGAGGAAGCGGTCATAGTCCTTGATCGAGACGCAGCCGTTGGAATCCCCGCGCGGCCCGAGCATGTAATTGTGGGTGAGCAGGCCGACGCGTCCGAGCGCGCTGGTGCCCTCGGTGGGCGTCAGGCGCAACGCCCGGACGCCGTGGAACAGTTTTTCGCGCGGCTTCAGGTCGTAGGTCGCCGGCGGGGTCGCACCCACCATGCGCTGGTCGACATGGTCGGGGTCATCCATCAGCGGGCCCATGCCCGAATGCGCTTCCAGCGTGACGCCGCCCGGCAGGTAGAGAGCCTTGGCCGAGATGTCATAGACCGCCGTCCGCGAATCGTAGCCGAGCGCAGCGAGATCCGGCGCCTTGCCGAACAGGCCGCTGTCGGGCGTCAGCGAGGCCAGCCTGATCTTGTCGGTGAATTTTTCGAAGAAGTTGCGGTTGTCGACCCTCGGGTTGGTCTCCGCATAGGCCTGGCTGGAGGCGATCTGGGCGGAGAGGTCCGCCTGGGACGGGCGCGAGCGCGGCATCGGGACGGCGGCGTCGGCGCGCTGCGACGGCCTCCGCTCGTCGACCGCGGGCCGATTGTCCTCGGTCAGGATCGAGCGCCAGTCATCGCCCTGGAGCTTCTGGGCGAGCATCGCCTTGGCGTCGCGCAGCTTGAGCTGGACCGCGTTCAGGGCGGACCGCTCCAATCCCCGCAGGCCGGCATCGCGAGCGGGGCCCGACAGCGAGGTGAAACGCTCGTCGAACGACAGGGTATTGGCCGGCGGCAACGCGGCGGAGACCAGGGGGGTCGAATCGCTGAGATCCGAGACCCAGGCGGCGGCGCCGAGCGACAGCGCCATCGCGGCCAGAGACAGCAAAATGGTCTCGGCTCGCCCGATACGGCGGCGCGACAACAGCCTCTCGGCTCTTGCGGTGTCGGAAACCATCAGATCCCCAAATCGACCCCCGGGGGGACCCACCCCCACCCGGAGACTCTATACCAGAAACCACATTGGGAGCCAAAAGTTAGGCATAATCGCGGCCGGCAGGGTGCCCCAAGGTAGCCAATGTCCGATCCTTTCGACCTAAACCGGTTCATTCAGGCCCAGAATCCGGTCTACCCCGCGGTGATCGGGGAGTTGTCCCGGGGCCGGAAGCAGAGCCACTGGATGTGGTTCATTTTCCCGCAGGTTGCGGGCCTCGGCCTCAGCGCGATGTCGCAGCGCTACGCCATCGGCTCGCGGGCGGAGGCCTGCGCCTACCTCGCCCACCCCGTCCTGGGCGCCCGCCTCGTCGAATGCACCGGCCTCGTGCTCGCCGTCCAGGGGCGCAGCATCAACGCGATCCTGGGTGCACCGGATGACGCAAAATTTCGCTCGTCGATGACGCTGTTCGGCGCGGCGTCGGGTGAGCCGATTTTCGATCAGGCGATCGCCCGATATTTCGCAGGCGAACGCGATCAGGCGACGCTGGAGATCCTTGCCAAGCTCGATCGGCCGGCGCGGTAGCGCGACCTGCGTCCGGACGAATGGACGCATGCCGGCGGGGCATGCAGCCGGCAGCGTAAACCCCGGATTAATACCGGCTGCCTATCGTTTGCGCAGAATCGTTTTCTTCCCCGCGCCAATTGCCGGACAGATCATGAAAATCGGTACGCTCCTGACCGCCGCCATCGTCTCGTTGTCGACCGTCGGAGGCGGCCTCGCCGTCTATGTCGCCGTGACGAAGTACCAGACGATGGACAGGATCGCCGAGGCGCAGGGCCGGCTCGCGATCGTCCGTGCCGTCAGCGACATCCCGCGCTACCTCAACCCCGAGCGCGGCTTCGCCACCAACATCCTCTACGGGCCCGCGACCTACGACCCGGCGCAGCTTTCCGAGCACGACAAGCTGCGCAAGCAGACCGATGGCGCCCGCGACAAGATGAATGCGCAGCGCAAGGAGCTGCCCGGCCCGTTCGACGACGGCAGCACCATCGGCAGCCACATCGACGCGATCAATTCGAAATTTGTCGCGCTGCGCGAGGCCATCGACAAGGCGATGGCAGGCCCCGCGGAGGTGCGCAAGGACGCGGCCAAGAAGATCGTCGCCGACAACGCCGTGCTCAACGCCGCCGTCACCGCGCTGCTCAACGAGCAGGTGCGCCGCATGGCGATCCTCAACGGCGATGCCTACCGCCAAGCCAGCTACGCCAACGTCGCGATGACGCTGCGCGACGTGGGCGGCTTCAACTCCAGCCTGCACAAGAATCTGGTCGGGGGCAAGAAACCGGCGACCGACACTGAGAAGGCCGACATCAGCCGCTCGCAGGGCCGCAACGACCAGATCGTGATGGCGCTGCAGGAATTGCGCGGCAACCCGTCAACCCCGGCGAACGTCGCCGCTGCGCTGGAGAAGTTCAACTCGATCTATATCGAGGAGTTCGGCCGCGAGCTCAAGCTGGTGAAGGACGGTGCGGTCAGTGGCAAGTATGAACACGACGTCGATACCTACTACACGGCCACGCAGCGCGGCCTCAGCACCATCATCGAGGTCCGCGACGCGTTCTATGACAACGCCGAGCAGATCCTCGCCGGCGCCTCCGCCGCCGCGCGCACCAGCTTCACCATCGCACTCGTCGGTCTCCTCGCCGTGCTGATCGCCAGCGCCGGCCTCATCGTGATGGTCCGCCGCCGCGTCTGCGCCCCGATCGTCAGCCTGACGACGCGGATGTCGCGCCTTGCCGACGGCGACGTTGCGGAAGAGATCCCCGGCGCCGAGCGTTCTGACGAGATCGGGGCGATGGCCGCAGCCGTCAAGGTGTTCAAGGACAACATGATCCGGGCCGACCGGCTCGCGGCCGAGAAGCAGGCCGAGAACGACGGCAAGATGCGCCGCGCCCAGGCGCTCGACGGCCTCACCCGCGCGTTCGAGGCCAAGGTCACGGAGCTCGTCGGCGGCCTCTCCCGCGCCTCCTCCACCATGGAAGGCACGGCGCAGTCGATGACCTCGACCGCGGCGCAGACCAACAGCCAGGCCGCGATCGTCGCCGCGGCCTCGCAGCAGACCTCGACCAACGTGCAGACGGTCGCCAGCGCCACCGAGGAGCTGACCTCCTCGATCGCGGAGATCGGCCGCCAGGTCGCGCAAAGCACCGAGATCGCGACGCGGGCGGTCGACAACGCCCGCCGCACCGGCGACACGGCGCGCGCGCTCGCCGAGGGCGCGCAGAAGATCGGCGACGTCGTCACGCTGATCCAGAGCATCGCCGAGCAGACCAATCTTCTCGCTCTCAACGCCACGATCGAGGCCGCACGTGCCGGTGACGCCGGCCGCGGCTTTGCCGTGGTCGCGTCCGAAGTGAAGTCGCTGGCCGGCCAGACCGCGAAGGCAACCACCGAAATCTCCGAGCAGATTTCAGCGATCCAGACCGCGAGCGACGAGACCGTGACCGCGATCCGCAACGTCGCCGACGTCATCGCCGAGATCGATCAGATCGGCACGGCGATTGCGGCCGCCATCGAGCAGCAGGGCTCGGCGACCAAGGAAATCTCCCGCAGCGTCCAGGAGGCCGCCCGCGGCACCCAGGAAGTCAACACCAACATCACCGGTGTGCAGCGCGCCGCCGACGACACCGGAGCTGCCGCCAAGGAAGTGCTGGGCGCGGCCGAACAACTCTCGACGCAGTCGCGCGACCTCGCCGGTCAGTTCGACCGCTTCCTCGCCGAGGTCAGGACCGCGTAAGGCGCGGATTCGTAGCCCGGCGGATTCGTAGCCCGGATGGAGCCAACGGGTCGGCGAAGCGCCGCCCGATGACAGGCTCCGCGTAATCCGGGATCTCTGACGTCATCGGCAGCCCCCCCGGATTGCGCTTCGCCCCATCCGGGCTACGGGACATCAATACGGCGGCGCCTTGCGGGCGCGCTGCGCCTTGGCCGCCTCGATCCACCACAAAAGATCGTCGGCAAAGCGCGGGAACGACCGCTCCAGCGCCTTGCCGCCCTCGCCGATCGGCTCGCTTTCGGCCGACAGCGTCTGCGCGATCGGCCCGACACCGATGGTGCTCGACACCACCACCATGCCCATCTCCGACAGCGTGCCGTGCCAGGCGGTCGAGGCGCGCGCGCCGGACAGGCGGCCGGCGGAATAGCTCACGATCGCGGCCGGGCGCCAGAACCACTCCTCCAGGAAGTGATCGGTGAGATTTTTCAATCCGGGCTGAATGCCCCAATTGTATTCGCCGGTGACGAAGACGAAGCCGTCGGCGCCGCGGATCTGCCCCGCCAGCTTCTCGAGCGCCTCGGGCGCCGCACCCTTGGGATATTCCTTGTACATGCGGTCGAGCATCGGCAGGCCGATTGCCTTGGCATCGATGAACTCGACCTCCTCGCCGCGATTGCGGAGGCGGTCGATGACGAAATTCGCAAGGCGAATGCCCATGCGGTCGGAACGGTAGGATCCGTAGAGGACGAGGATGCGGTTGCTCATGGCGGGCACGCTAGCACGAAACAGCGGTACGGCCTCAACCGATTTGCCGCGCTATCGTTGTCGTCCAAGTTCCAGCGTTTGCGACGGCGTCTCGCCGAACTGGTCACGATAGCTTCTGGAGAAGTCGCTGAGATGCCAGAAGCCGAACGCCAGTGCGACGGCCTTGACGCTGTCGGCACCGGCGAGCAGGCGCTGGCGCACCAGCCACAAGCGGCGCAGGCGCAAGTAGCGATGCAGGCTCATGCCGCGATAGCGGCGGACGACGTCGTGCAGGGTGCGGACGGACAGGTTGAGCTTGCGCGCAATCTCCTCGCTGTAGATCGGCTGCGAGAGGTCGTCGGACAGAAGCGCGCGGATGTCCCGGAATATCCTGAAGTTGCGCTCGTCATTGGGCCGCAGGGTCCATCGCGCGGGAACGACGCTTTCAAACGCGTCGTCGACGGCGCCAAGCAGGGACTCCTTCATGGCTGCGGCCTTCAGCGGCACTTCCGCGGCACCGATGGGCTCCGACGCGGCAGYCAGTACCTCCCGAACCAGGCTGCGCAGCCGGTTCAGGCTCGCGGCCGTCGTTTCAAATATCTTGAAGCTGGATACCGCGTGCGGCCAGCCGCGATCCGTCACCTCCGGCCTGAACACCACCGAGGCAAGTTGCCGTTGCACCTCCTCGATGGTGGTGTAAGCGGCGCCGCCACTTCCGATGACGATGACCGGTCGGGCGCGCTGCGAGCCGTTGAAGCGGATGGGCACGTTGAGCTCGTCCATCGTGAATCCGATGGCGGTGCAATTCTCGACGAGCTGCGCGTCCACGACGCGGGGAAACGCCCGCGTGAAGTTCACGTCGCAACCGGGCAGCGACAAAATGGTCTGCTCCGCCGAAATCTTCCGTACGAAGGGCGTGAACTCGAAGTTCAGGCCTCGTATGGCATTTCGAAATTCATCGACGTCGGAAAAGCGAAATACTTTTGGGGCAATACTGCTCATGGCAATGTGAAACGTCGCGTCGAAACCAACGCGCGTCCGGCGGCGATGCCGGTCCGAGTTTCCCCCTTTCGGTTGTCCCGTTCGACCGAAAGAATCATCCTGCCCACTCTCGATCAGTTGGCGAGGGTCCAATGCAAAGGACAAGCTGACGGTTGGCGTCCTGCCAAATTTCGATAGCGTTTCCTGCGAAGCGGACGGTGCACTGATACCCGAAGGGTCAAAGTCTAAGATTCATATTAACAACTCTGAGGCGCAATGGAGCCCGTTCATTCGTCAAAGTTTCTTTTGAGATTCAGGCCCTGCCATGATGGCAAATTCGCCTGCGGATATTCTGGTTGAACTGGAACAGGCGGTCGCTACGTGTCCGCCGGACCGCTGTGCTCGCATCCTCTCCGGTATTGTGCAGTTGCTCACCGGTAGCCGCGACCGGCCCCAGGAATTGCTCGCCGGTGTGGTTGACGGCGTTCTCCTGCGATTGACGGAACGCGTCGAGACCAGCGCGCTGATTCAACTCGGTGCAGCGCTTGCCGAGCTCACGGTGGCCCCGCCTGAGACATTGCAACGCCTTGCCTCACACGACGACCCGGACGTGGCCTGTCCTGTCCTCCTCAAATCGCAGGCAATCTCCGCCACCGGTCTCGCGACCATCGCGGCCTCGTGCGGCGAGCGGCACCAACGCGCGATCGCCGCTCGCAACTCGATCGAGCCGGAAGTGACCGAGGCGCTGATCAAACGCGGTGGCCCGATCTGCCTTGCGCTGATCAAGAACTCGGGAACCCAATTCTCCGAGGCAGCTTACGCCGCGCTGGTCGCCAGGGCAGATCCGGACGGCGAGATTGCAAAGGCGCTGGTGCTGCGGCCCGGCACGCCCGACCCGGTCGTACGGAAGCTGCTCTCCGTCTCGCCGGGCCCGAAGGCGCCGGCCAAGATCCCGGCCGAGACCTTGGCCAAGACCTTGGCCAAGACCAATGCATCCGCCATTCCACCTGCACAACAAGCAGCACCGGTTCCGCCCAAGCTGCCCTGCCCGGCCGACTATGCGAGCGCAAGGCCGGAAATCGTCGCGCTCAACCGCGTCGGCAAGCTCAACGATTCCACCGTGAACCGCTTCACGATCCGCGGCGAGACGGCCAATCTGTTCACGGCGCTGTCGGTGCTCTCAGGCGCTCCGATCGAGATCGTGGAGCACGTCATGACCGATGACGATTGCGAAGGCCTCGTCATGGCCTGCCGGGCCGCGCGGCTGAACTGGGCAACCACGCTCGCGATCCTGAGCAACCGCAGCGGCACACGGCTCTCCTTCGTCGAACGCGAACGGGCGCAGCAGATTTTCGAAACGCTTCTCTTGTCGACAAGCCAATGGACAGTGCGCTGGGGGGAAATTGCAGCGAGTGCCAACCCAGGCGATGCGGGAAATCGCGGCACAAAAATGGGGGTTAACCGATGAGGTTCGACGGTCGAAAGGCGCTTCGCGTACGGATGGATCACAAGCAGGCTGTCAATCTGATGGGCTCCGACGGCACCTGGCGACGCAGTTGCGTCCTGCTCGACGTGTCGCAAAGTGGCGCCAAGATCGAGGTCGAAGGGACGCTCGACGTGCTCCAGGCCAAGGAATTCTTCATGCTGCTGTCATCGACGGGTCTTGCCTACCGGCGATGCGAACTGGTGTGGATCGACGGCACCATGGCCGGCGTGCACTTCATCACCGCAGAAAGCAAAAAGAAGCCGGCAAGCGCAAAAGCGGCTGCTGCGCCAAACTCCACTCCGAGCAAATAAGCTCCAGAATTCATCAAGCTCATTCAATTTCTCCGTAGTTGCGGCCCGCCGTGCAGAATGCCCGAACCATATCCAGCCCCGCCAAAGGCGACGGTGGCATCCGAAACACGGAAGCGGCTCGCCCGTTTGTGCATGTGCTGGCCGATTCTTCCGACAAATTGGCGGGCATCTGCTCGGCCCTCGAACAGCAGTTTACCGTCGCCGGCGAACGCCTCGATGCGGAAGCCAAGCTGTCACAAGTGCCATTCGCGGTCGTCGTTCGCGCGGAGCTGCGTGACGTCGGCAACATCGCGGCCATCAAGAAGCGCGCCGGCAAGCTGGMGAAAGCCACGAAGCGCATCTTCCTCGTCGAGCACTCGTCTCACGTCGGCATCTCGCAGGCCTACGCACTCGGCGCCACCCTCGTTCTTCCCGGTGCGATCAACAAGAGCAGACTGCTGGCAGCGCTCGCTGACCCGGCCGAGCTGACCTCTGCTGCCTCAAGTGACGCACCGCAACCGGACAACGCCGTCGAAACCGCGGCGACCGCCATCGCTTCGATGTTCACGGCCGTCACCCTCGGCGAGCCCCTCGACGTCGACGGCGCCAGGGAAGCGGGCAGCAAGATCGCCGACCGCATCACCGAGCACGGCCTGTCCGAATGGCTCACCACCGTGCGGCGGCACCATGA
Organism: Bradyrhizobium sp. P5_C12; assembly: GCF_054049735.1. Taxonomy (NCBI): domain Bacteria; kingdom Pseudomonadati; phylum Pseudomonadota; class Alphaproteobacteria; order Hyphomicrobiales; family Nitrobacteraceae; genus Bradyrhizobium; species Bradyrhizobium sp. P5_C12. The sequence continues at coordinate 23,243 of NZ_JBFULU010000043.1, read as the reverse complement.
GGGAACCTACCAGCATTGCCTGCTCGTGACCGGCGTGGCGATCGACTTCGGATTGAGCCTCGGCGTCCGACGGACCGACCTCGAGCGGCTGTATTCGGCAGCCATGTTCCACGACATCGGCAAGGCCCGGATCCCGCTTGCGATCCTCGACAAGCCCGGCCGCCTCGATGCCGACGAACGCGCCATGATCGAGACGCATCCGGCAGCAGGCTACGAGTTTCTGAAGGATCACGAGAACATCTCGGCCGAGATTCTCGATGCCGTGCGGCATCACCACGAATTTCTCGACGGCAGCGGCTATCCAGACGCGCTGTGCGGCGAGAGCATCAACGACATCGTCCGGATTCTCACGATCGCGGACATCTTCGCAGCGCTCATCGAGCACCGCCACTACAAACCGACGATGCCGCGCACCGAGGCCTACAACATTCTGTGCGGGATGACCGGAAAACTGGAGAAGGCGCTGGTGGTCTCGTTCAAGCAGGTCGCGCTGACGCGGTAGCCGAAAACCGGCCGGCGTCCACCCGCGAAACTTGCAGCCCGCCGCTAGTGCGCGGCTCGGTACTTCGCACGGCCCGGAATGGACCGGCAGGCCAGCCCTTCCGCAAGCAACTTCATGTCCTCGCGTCTACCGCTTCGGATCAGCCGACTGAACTCTTCGGAAGTGAAGGGAAGACTTGGGTCATCATCAACCGGGCGCCGCACTCGCGGGCCAAACAACCGTCGAACCAGGCTAGCCAGCCGCCGCATGTTAATTCCCTCGCGCCAGCAACAAACCTTTCATCTCGCATATTGTTCCTCCCGCGCGATCGAGATTGCAAGGGCCGGCAGAGAGTCCGCACTAAAAATTTCCAGAGGGGAATAATCTCCTCCGTCGTACGCGATGCATCTTGTCAATCGGCAAATCCGACGAAGCGCACGAAGTCGCCGTTCGCCTCGCGATCGGACCGGACGGCATTGGCGGCAAAGGTCTCGTCGGGATAGCCCATCGCGACACAGGTCATGATGATCTCGTCCTCCGGAATTTTGGCAACCTCGCGCACGATGTCGGACCTCATGATGCCCTGCCCGTTGATCACGCTGCCGAGCCCGCGATCCCAGGCCGCGAGCACGATGCCGTAGCAGAGCGCGCCAAGGTCGAAATGACAGACCGCGCCGGGGTCGAGCACGCGGTCATAGCTGAGCACCAGCGAGACCGGCGCGTCGAACTGGCGGAAGCCGCGCAACACCCAGTCCTGCCGCATCGGCTTGTCGTCGCGCGCGATCCCCATCGCGCCGAACAGTTTCTTGGCGACGTCGACCTGCCGGGTGCGGTGAATGCCCTGATATTCGCCATGGCTGACGATGTCGCGCTTGACCTTGGCGCCGGCGATCATCTCCTCCATGTTGCGGCGGCGCACCTCCTCGAGCGGGTTGCCCGTGAGCACGTGGACATGCCAGGGCTGGGTGTTCATCGAGGACGGCGCGCGCTTGGCGCTTTCGATGATCGCCTCAATCACCGTGCGCGGCACCGGCTCGTTCTTGAAACCACGCACGCTGCGGCGCGACTGAACCAGCGTTTCGAATTCCACCCCAAGACCTCCCTGCCCGTTGGTTTGCCGCCATTACAATGCAACGCGCTACAATTGCAACACGTCGCCGGTTGCCGATGCGGCGTGCGAAAACTATGCTAACGGCCAAGCAAGACGAAGAACCCCGTGAGGACCCATCATGGCCGCACCGCTCGATCCCGTCATCGCCCAGATCATTCCACTGCTGCCGCTGCGCGATCCCACCACGATGACGCCACAGAGCGCGCGCGATGCCTTGCGCGCACTGGCTGCCTCGCGTGCGGAGGTGCCGCCGCCGCCCGTCGACACGGTGCAGGATATCAAGGTGAAAGGCGGCGCCGGCCCGCTCGATGCACGTGTCTATCGCGTCGGCACCATTCCTGCGCCAACCGTGGTCTTCTTCCATGGCGGCGGCTGGGTCGCGGGCGATCTCGAGACCCATGACCGGCAGGCGCGCAACCTCGCGATAGAGACTGGCGCCGTCGTCGTCTCCATCGACTATCGGCGGCCGCCGGAGACGCGCTTTCCCGGCGCCTTCGAGGACGCCTTCGCTGCCGCAAGCGACATCTTCAACCGCGTCGCGGAATTTGGCGACGATGCAAAGCGTCTCGGCGTCGCCGGTGACAGCGCYGGCGGCAATCTCGCGGMGGCCACGGCGATTGCCTGCCGCGATGCCGGCATCAGGCTTGCCGCACAGCTTCTCGTCTATCCCGTGACCGACGTCGTCGGCAGCTATGCCGACACCCGCGAGAATGCACGCTTTGCGTCGCGCGCAGAGAATGCCGACGGCTACTTTCTGTCCCGCGCCGTGATGGAATGGTTTGCCGGCCATTACCTCGCCGATCCCGCTCGCGCCACCGACTGGCGCGTTTCGCCGCTGCGCGCCACCTCGCTCGCCGGCGTCGCGCCCGCGATCGTGGCGACCGCCTGGTTCGATCCGCTGCGCGACGAAGGTGCCGCCTATGCGCGGGCGCTGGAAACCGCAGGCGTGCGGGTGAAGCACCATGAGGGCGCCGGCCTGATCCACGGCTATTTCGGCCTCGGCGAGGCCTCCGAGGTCGCGCGGGCCGAGGCACAGCGGGCGCGAGCCGATTTCAAGGCGCTGCTCGCGCGCGGGGCATAGCGATGCGACGAGGTCCGTAGCCCGGATGGAGCGCGGCGTAATCCGGGTTTCATGCCACACGAGCGGTCGAGCGATGCGGTTGGTCTGGCCCCGGATTGCGCGGAGCCTGTCATCGGGCGGCGCTTCGCGCCGACCCGTTGGCTCCATCCGGGCTACAGGGCTTACGTCTTGGCCCGCTGCGCCGCCGTGTGCCCCCAGGTCTCGTCCCAATCCTGGCCGCCGGCATCGACGACTCGGCCATCGGCCTCGAAGAACTTGTTCGGGACCTGGAACATCGCGAGAATCAGCGCGCCGTCCGGACACCAGGCGGCATGGCGGCTGCCCGCCTCGCGCCAGATGAACTCGCCGGCCTTGCAAGCCATGCCCTTGGCCGGGCCGTCCTTGTCGACCAGCGCGCCTTCCAGCACATAGCTCTGCTCGACGCCGACATGCTCGTGGTCGGGCAGCACGGCGCCAGGTGCGAATCGCATCAACGCCGTCATCAATCCGGTGCTGCGATCGAACAGCAGCGTCTTGGCCTCGCAGCCCGGAAAGCGTGTCGTCTGCCATTCCATGGTCACGGGCTGAACCAAGTGGGAATGCTGATCGGTGGTCTCCGGCACGTCCAGGGTCACGGCGTCCATTTGCGATGCTCCGTTTCCAGCTTGGCCGGCCCGACGCTAGCAGGATTGCCCAGCCCGGTCTGCGCGCAGTGCAGCAAGAGCGCGCGTCCGCGCGGCGGGCGAAGTATCGAAAAGTCTCCGGCGACGCGACCGCGAGTCCTCATCCTGCTTGATTGCGCCATGATTTCAGGCTCCAATTCGCCGACCATTTCGGTTAAGGGAGACACTCATCATGAAACGGATTTTCCTGGCGGCCATCGTCGCCACCTTTGCAGTCGGCTCGGCCTTTGCGGACGACACCTGCGCAAGCAAGGCCGTCGGCAAGGACGGCAAGCCGCTCGCCGGCGCCGCCAAGACCTCGTTCATGAAGAAGTGCAAGGAAGACGCCTGCACGCCGAAGGCGGTCGGCTCCGACGGCAAGCCGCTCGCCGGTGCGGCCAAGAACAGCTTCATGAAGAAGTGCGAGGTCAGCGCGTAAGGCGCTGCAAATTCGCGGCTTCTTTAGCTGACAATCAGCAAACAAACTCCGTCATGGCCGGGCTTGTCCCGGCCGTCCGCGTTCTGCGCACTCGAAGCCAAGATCGTGGATGCCCGGGACCTCCAGCGCGAAGACGCGCTTCGCGCTTCTGCCCGGGCATGACGACAAGGCCGCCTCCCCGCGCGCACTACGCGTCATCTGAAAAACATCACCACCCTAGACAGAAGCCGTCGGCTGACGGATCATGCAGTGCTGAGCGAAATGGGGTGCGTTGACGAGGCTTTTTTGGAAGGGGATGTCGAGATGTGGCAGTTTCGAGTGCGTCATCACATAATGGCGACAATGAGCTTGCTCTTTGCGCTGCTCATAGGTCTTGAAGTCGCGAATGCAAAGGGCCCCGGTCTGCCCAATGTCATGGTTCTGGCAACCGGAGGCACGATCGCGGGCTCCGGGGCGAGCAGCACCACCGTGGTCGGCTACACCGCTGCCACCGTGGGCATCGAGACCCTCCTGAACGCCGTCCCCGAACTGAAAACCGTCGCAAACGTCAAGGGCGAGCAGGTTTTCCAGATCGCCAGCGAGAACATGAACAATGACTACTGGCTCAAGCTCGCCAAGCGCGTCAACGCGCTCCTCGCGCAGGACGACGTCGATGGGATCGTGATCACGCACGGGACCGATACGATCGAGGAAACCAGCTATTTCCTGAACCTGGTCGTCAAGAGCAAAAAACCCGTCGTCATCGTCGGCGCGATGCGGCCTTCGACGGCGATCAGCGCGGACGGGCCGATCAACCTCTTCAACGCGGTGATCCTCGCTGGCAGCGACGAGGCGGTCGGCAAGGGCGTGCTCGTTGCTCTCAACGATCAGATCAACGCGGCGCGCGATGTGACCAAGAACAACACCTCGACGGCGGACACCTTCCGCACGCCGGAGCTCGGCTTTCTCGGCTACATGCAGGGAAACAAGCCGTATTTCTATCGTCAATCGACGCGCCGGCACACGGCGGACTCCGAATTTGACGTCTCCAGCCTCGATACCCTGCCGCAAGTCGATATCGTCTACGGCTACGCCAACATGAACCGGGTCGCGATCGACGCTTTTGTCGCCGCCGGGGCCAAGGGGATCGTGCATGCCGGCGTGGGTGACGGCAGTCTTGCCCGGCCGGCGGTCGAGCCGGCTCTCGACGACGCCCACAAGAAGGGGGTCGTGATCGTTCGGAGCAGCCGTGTCGGCAACGGCATCGTCGCGCGCAATGGCGAAGCCAAGGACGACGAACACGACTTCGTCGTCTCGGATACGCTCAACCCTCAAAAGGCGCGTATCTTGCTGATGCTGGCGCTGACCAAGACGACCGACACGAAGGAGATCCAGCGGATGTTCTACACTTATTAGATTGGCGGACGCACGGTCGCTCCACGAACTCGTCATGCCCGGGCAGAAGCGCGAAGGGCGTCTTCGCGCCAGATGTCCCGGGCACCCACGTTCTTGTTTCCGTGTAGCAAAGGTCGTGGATGGCCGGGACAAGCCCGGCCATGACGGCGAGACGGTGGTTAATCCCGCTTGAAGCGGTAATCGAACGCGGCGCCGAGCGGCTTGATCAGGCCTACCGTCGGCGCCGGAAAATGGATCGGCAGGATCAGCGTGTCGGTGTCGGCGACGGCGGCGAAGAACTTTCGCCGCGACACCGCCGACTGCTGCGGATTCCAATCCGGCTTCGCCGACCAGTCCGGCTCGCGGCACTGGATCTGGTGATGCATAAGATCGCCGGCGACCACCGCGCGTTGGCCTTTCGAAAAGATGTTCACGCAGCAATGGCAGGGCGAATGCCCCGGCGTCGGCGTCAGCGTGACGGTGTCGTCGAGCGCGTAATCGTCATCCACCAACAGCGCCTGCCCGGCCTCGACGATCGGCAGGCAATTGTCGCGGAAGACGGTGCCGGGCGGGTTGCTGCCCCTGGCGTGCTCCGCCTCCCAGGCTGCGTATTCTCCTTTGTGAAAAACATATTTCGCGTTCGGGAATGTCGGCACCCAGCGGCCATCGCGCAAAATCGTGTTCCAGCCGGTATGGTCGATGTGGAGATGCGTGCAGAACACATAGTCGATCTGCTCGAAACCGATGCCGAGCGCGAACAGCTCGTTGCGCCAGCGTTCCTTGCCCGGAAAATCGAACGGCGGCGGATGGCCCTTGTCCTCGCCGGTGCAGGTGTCCACCAGGATAGTATAACGCGGCGTGCGCACGACGAAGGTCTGATAGGTGATCACCATCATGCCGCGCGCGGCGTCGAACACCTCCGGCTCCATCGTCGGCAGATGCTGCTTGAACAGGCCGTCGTCATAAGCCGGAAAAAAATCTTGCGGCCGCCGCCACGGCCCCTCCCGCTCGATCACCGCATCGATGGTGATGTCGCCGATCCTGAGCTGCTTCACGCCTTCACTCCCAAATTTTCTCAAGCGTAGCGAACGAGTTCGCAGCGTTCAAGACGCGCGAGCGCAGGCCTGCGTTGCTGGGTTCCCTTCACTTGCGCGACAGAGATGTTGGTTGGACGCTTGCGACAACGATCATGCAGCGACGCACATGCGTCGCTCAAGCGTCATACGCGCGTCGTCGGCCGCACTCGATACTCCACGTGTCATTCCAGGTTAAACGCGCACAGATTGCGCGGCAAAATGCATGGGGCGCTCACGTGAAAAAGCTCTTCTCCCTGATATCTTCGCTATCGCTCGCGGCAACGCTGGCCGGCGCCGCGGCGCCGGCACTCGCCGATCAGGACGACAATGGCCGCGACCGCGGTTCCGACAACTCCGGTGATCGCGACCATGATCGGGGCCACCATCACGGGCGCAGGTCGCCGCCGGTGGTGCTCATCTCGCTCGACGGTGCCAAGCCTGATTTCATCAAGCAGTTCATCGAGGAAGGCGTGCTGCCGCGCGACGGCGGCCTGGCGCGGCTGAGCCGCCGCGGTGCCGTGGCCTTGCAGAACGTGACGGCCTCGCCGTCGCTCACCGCAGTGTCGCATATCGAGATCGCCACCGGCTCGACCGCCGTCCACAACGACATCCCCTCGAACACGTTCCAGGCGATCGTTGGACCGATCTCGTCGAGTCTCAGCGGCTTCGCGGCGCCGATCGGCGGCTACCGCGAGAGCCCGCTCGGGCCCTCGCCGCGGCCGAGCGCGTTGCCGCTGTGGGTGCAGCTCCGCCAGCAGGGAAAGAAAGTCGTCACCGCAACGTGGCCGGGCGGCGACGGCGCCGACATCTCGATCAACGGCACGGTGGTGCAACCGGCCCAGCCGGTCCGTGTCACCGACTACACCGTGCCGTTCGGCGCATTCGGCGGCATCGGAGCCCAGGGCTTCTCGCTGTCCCGGACCGACTTCGCGCCCGATGCGGCGGTCGCCACCGCCCTTCAGGCGGCCGGCCGCTTCTCGTTCAGCCCGGTGCTGGCGACGTCGGCGCCGATCGAGACGTTCTCGTGTTCGTCGGCGTCGACCGCGACCTGCGCAGGCGCGGCGACGCTCGACCTCAAATACGCGATCCGGGTCGCCGCGCTCGACACCACCAATGACCGCAAGGTGAATTACGACACCCTGGTCTTCTTCGACGCCACGCGCGGCATTACGGCGGGACCGTTCGCCCCGCCGTCGACCGGACCGGCCTATGTCAAGTTCGGCGGCGAGAACGCACCGTTCTTCTTCGAAGGCAGCGGAGCCAAGGTCGGTGCCGCCTATTTCGTCTCGCAGCTCGCGCCCGACCTGTCGGTGGTGCGCTTCGCCCGCTACGGCGCCAACTTCATCCCGCGCAACGCGCCGGTGCTGGCCGATGTCGACGACATCAACAACAGCATCGGGTTCTGGCGGCCGCAGGCCGACTTCCGCATTCCGGAGCGGTTGAGCCCGGGTTTCACCAACTTCCCCGACATCGAGATCGAGGCGATGTACGAGGACATGGTCAAGACTTTCGTGCGCTACCAGACCGAGATCGGCGAGCGCGCGATCAAGAACCATCCCGACGCCGACCTGGTCATGGTCTATATCGAGCAGCCCGACGGCTCCGAGCACCAGTTCCTGCTCACCGACCCGCGCCAGGGCACCAACCCGAAGGACCCGAGCTCGATCGGCGCCGGCCAGGACCCCGCCAAGGTCGCGCGTTACGCGTCCTATATCCGCTTCGCCTATCAGACGGCGGACAAGGCGGTGAAGCGGATCGCCGAGGCGGCGGGCGAGGACAGCAACGTCATCGTGGTGTCGGACCACGGCTTCGCGCCGTTCCACACCTCCGTCAGCATGGCCAATATCCTGAAGAATGCCGGCATCGACACCACCAAGGTGGCGATCCGCACCTCGGGCCCGGCGGCCAACATCTACGTCAACCTGCAGCAACGCGAACAGGGCGGCACCGTCGATCCGGCGACCTACGCGGCACTGGTGACGCAGATTACCGACGCGGTGAAGAATGCGGTCGACCCGAACCCGAAATTCAACGGCTCACTCGCGAACGGACGGATCTTCACGGTGGTCGAGACCCGACCGCTCCAGTGCGAGGCCGGGATCGGGCAGTGCACCAGCAAGACCATCGGCCAGGATTTTGGCGATGTGTTCGCGCTGATGGCCCCGGGCTACAATTTCGACGGCATCCAGAACCCCGGCGTCGCCCGCCTGGGCGATGCGCCGTTCAGCGCGGCGACGACCATGCTGTCGATGCCCAACTTCTACGGTGCCCACGGCCATGATCCCGAGCTGCCGGTGATGAGCGCGACCTTCATTGCCGCAGGCCCCCAGATCCGCGAGAAGACGATCCGGCGCATGCGCAATCTCGACGTGGCGCCGACCATCATGCAGATTCTGGGCGTCAGGCCGCACCGCGTCGACGGCGAGGTGCTGCGCGAGATTTTGCGCTAGCGACGGAGAAGGTTCTCCGACTCAGTGGATGGGCGCTCAGCAGCGCCCATCCCTGATGATCGCCGCAAATCGACCTCAAACGCCACTGAGGGTGATCGCGGAAATTGGGAATCATCCGTGGGTCGGAAACTGAAATTTGCGGCGGCGGCCGTCATCGCCGTCGCGGCGGGAGTCTACATCAACAACACCAGCCTTCTCGCGCCGCATCGTGACGGTAAACCGGTCATGCTCGCCCATCGCGGCATGGCGCAACGCTTCGACGAGCGCGATGTGAAGAACGACACCTGCACCGCAGCGCGCATGCTGCCGCCGACGCACGACTACCTCGAAAACACGGTACGCTCGATGCGCGCGGGCTTCGACGCCGGCGCCGACGTGGTCGAGCTCGACGTGCACCCGACCACCGATGGTCAATTCGCAATATTCCACGACTGGACGCTCGACTGCCGCACCGACGGCCACGGCGTCACGCGCGAGCAGAGCATGGCAAAGCTCAAAACGCTGGACATCGGCTACGGCTACACCGCCGATAGCGGCAAAACCTTCCCGTTTCGTGGCAAGGGCATCGGGATGATGCCGACGCTCTCCGAGGTGTTTGCCGCCTTCCCTAACAAGCAACTCCTCATCAATGTGAAGAGCCGCGACGCACACGAGGGCGAGAAGCTCGCGGCCGTGCTGAACGCGATGCCAGCCGAGCGACGGCGGAGGATCATGGTCTACGGCGGCGACGAACCGATCGAGGTGATCCGTCGCCTCACGCCGGACGTCCGCACGATTTCACGCGCGGCGATCCGGAGCTGCCTGCTCGGCTATATCAGCTATGGCTGGACCGGCCTCGTGCCGCCGGCCTGCCGAAATGCGATGGTGCTGGTGCCGATCAACGTCGCGCCCTGGCTATGGGGCTGGCCCGATCGATTTCTCAATCGCATGACCGGCGCCAACAGTGCAGTTTTCGTGCTCGGTCCCTACAGCGGCGGCGAGTTCTCGACCGGCATCGATACGCCGGAGCTGTTTGCCCGGCTTCCGCAAGGCTATTCCGGCGGGATCTGGACCAACGAGATCGAGACGATCGCCCACAGCACGAAGAATTAGCTCCGCAACCCCGGCGCTTCCTGCCCGGTGCGCGCGACATATTCGGTGTAGCCGCCGCCGAACTGGTGGATGCCCTCCGGCGTCAGCTCCAGCACCCGGTTCGACAGCGTCGCCAGGAAATGCCGGTCGTGGGAGACGAACAGCATGGTGCCCTCGAAATCCGACAGCGCCGTGATCAGCATCTCCTTGGTGGCGAGGTCGAGATGGTTGGTCGGCTCGTCCAGCACCAGAAAGTTCGGCGGGTCGAACAGCATCTTCGCCATCACCAGCCGCGCCTTCTCGCCGCCCGACAGCACCCGGCAGCGCTTCTCGACGTCGTCGCCGGAGAAGCCGAAGCAGCCGGCAAGCGCGCGCAGGCTTCCCTGCCCCGCGGTCGGAAACGCATATTCGAGCGACTCAAACACCGTCTGCTCGCCGTCGAGCAGGTCCATGGCGTGCTGGGCGAAATAGCCCATCTTGACGCTGCCGCCGACCGCCACGGTGCCCTCGTCGGGCTCGCTCGCGCCGGCGACCAGCTTGAGCAGCGTCGACTTGCCGGCGCCGTTGACGCCCATCACGCACCAGCGCTCGCGGCGGCGGATCATGAAATCGAGCCCGTCATAGATCCGCTTGCTGCCGTAGCCCTTGAACACCTTCTTCAAGGCGACGACGTCCTCGCCCGAGCGCGGCGCCGGCGGAAAATCGAACGCGACGGTCTGGCGGCGGCGCGGCGGCTCGACCCGCTCGATCTTGTCGAGCTTCTTGACCCGGCTCTGCACCTGCGCGGCATGCGAGGCGCGCGCCTTGAAGCGCTCGATGAACTTGATCTCCTTGGCCAGCATCGCCTGCTGGCGCTCGAACTGGGCCTGCTGCTGCTTCTCATTCAGCGCACGCTGCTGCTCGTAGAATTCGTAATTGCCGGTGTAGGTGGTGAGCGAGCCGGAATCGATCTCGACCACTTTTGAGATCACGCGGTTGATGAACTCGCGGTCATGCGAGGTCATCAGCAGCGTGCCTTCGTAATCGTGCAGGAATTTTTCCAGCCAGATCAGGCTTTCGAGGTCGAGATGGTTGCTCGGCTCGTCGAGCAGCATGACGTCGGGGCGCATCAGCAGGATGCGGGCGAGCGCCACGCGCATCTTCCAGCCGCCGGAGAGTTTTCCGACGTCGCCGTCCATCATGTCCTGGCTGAAGCCGAGGCCTGAGAGGGCTTCGCGTGCGCGGCCGTCCAGCGCATAGCCGTCGAGCTCCTCGAAGGCGTGCTGCACCTCGCCGTAGCGCGCGATGATCTCGTCCATCTGATCGGCCTTATCAGGATCGGCCATCGCCGTCTCGAGCTCGCGCAGCTCGGCCGCCACCGTGCTCACCGGTCCCGCCCCGTCCATGACCTCGGCCACGGCGCTGCGGCCGCTCATCTCGCCGACGTCCTGGTTGAAATAGCCGATGGTGATGCCGCGATCGGTCGAGACCTGGCCCTCGTCGGGCAGTTCCTCACCGGCGATCATCCGGAACAGCGTGGTCTTGCCCGCCCCGTTCGGCCCGACCAGGCCGATCTTCTCGCCCTTGTTGAGGGCGGCGGAAGCTTCGATGAAAAGGATCTGGTGGCCGGCTTGCTTGCTGACGTTGTCGAGGCGGATCATGATGTCTTCTGGGGGGAATTTTGCGTTGCAGCGTAATAGGCCATGCCGGCCGCCAAGGGAAGCCCGGCCGGACCCGGATCAGCCCCCGCCATTCGCCAAATTCCTGCAATCCCCCCAGAAGCTTACGGCTTGTAGACCTCGACCGTCTGCATCATGCCCATCTCCTCATGGTTCATCATGTGGCAGTGGAGCATGTAGACGCCGGTGAAATCGAGGAAACGGGAGCGGAACACGACCACGCCGCCCTTGCGCTCCACGATCACGGAATCCCGCCATTCCGGCACCGCCAGCGCCTTGCCGTTGACCGAGACCACCTGGAACGGGTTGGTGTGGATGTGGAAGACGTGGTCGTCATGCTCATGCGTGTTGAGGATGGTCCACTCCTCGACCGCCCCGAGCTTGACCCGCTGATCGATGCGGGCCGGATTGAACTTCTTGCCGTCGATGAAGAACTCGAATTCCTGCCAGTGGCCGGCGGCGTCGGCCTCGGGTGCGGTCGCCGACAGGACCACCTTGCGGCGGTTGGTGATCTCCGTGTCCTTGATGGGCGCGAGCGGTGCCGGCGGCAGGGCGCGCGGCAGCTTCATGTCCATCGGCGCGCCCGCGACAACGACCCGCGCCAGCGGCCCCACCGGCGAAGGGTGGCCCTGGTCGTAGGGCGCCGCGTTGAAGGCGTAGGTGCCGGGGCCGCCCGCCTTCACCAGGATATCCGCCCGCTGCCCGGGCGCGATCAGCAGCTGCTTCAGCGGCTGCACGGCACCGAGCTGGATGCCGTCATAAGCGATCGCCTGCAGATCATGCTTCTCGAGATCAAGCAGCATGTCGTCCTGATAGGCGGCATTGAGGATACGCCAGCGTTGCACCTCGCCGGGCCGCATCTCGATCGCCGGCCGCCGCTGCCCGTTGATCGCCAGGAAACGCGTCGCCGTCTCCGGAAACAGCGTCTCGAAATTCTCGACCATGCCGTTGGCGTCGTAGACCACCTGGGTCAGCACCAGCAGGCGCTCGCGGGCGGTGGCGATCTCGGGCACGTCGGCGAAATCGCCCTCGATGATGACGGCGCCGACCATGCCGCTGGACATCTGGATGTCGGCGCTGCCGTGGTGGTGCGGGTGATACCAGTAGGTGCCCCGGGTGTGATCGGCCGGCAGCGTGATCTCGATGTTGTAGCTGTGGCCCGGGGCCATCGAGCGCATGACGTTGTCGGCGATCCCGCTCGGGCTGGTATGCGCGCCGTGGAAATGGAAATTGGTGTTGTTGAACTGGTGCGGGTGGCTGATGTCGGCGGGAAGCCCGTCGCGGTTCGGCGGCAGGTCGTTGATCATCTTGATGCGCAGGGTCTCGCCGGGCTTCATGCGCAGGGTCGGCCCGGGACTGCCGCCCTCATAGGACCGGACATAGAGCCGGACGCCGCCGATCTGGCGATAGGCGTAGCCGCAGCGCAACGTCGTGCTCAGAACGCCATTGACAGATCGCCGCACCTCGGGCTCGAGCAGCGGCTGATCCATGGCGGGAACCGGCGTTTCCGGAACCATCCCCATCGTTGGCGACATGTCCGCGGTGTGCGAGGCGCCCGCATGGTCGTGCGCGGCATGCTGGGCCTGCGCGCTGCCTGCGACCAGCGACAACGCGCCCGCCTTGAGACCGTAATCGAGCAATTGGCGCCGCGAGAGCTTTGTCATATCCGCTCTGACTGGAGAGACGTCGTTCGGATCGTGCTGCATTTGAGTTTCGCCCCCGTTGCCCATCCGTCTTCAGTTTGATTCGATTCTAAAGCAAGCGCGAAACGTCGATCCCATCCGGGAAGCGCACGACATTCACCGGTTGTAAACGCCCTGACCCTTTCTATCGTCGCATGACGAATCACGACGGATTCGAGCTAGCATTGGCGCGGACCTTCCGGGCATGGATGCCGTCAGCATCGTGATGCCCTCGAAACCTTGTACAAGGATCTGATCATGGAGCCTTCGCGACGCGAGTTCGTGAAGTGGTTGTCGGCGGGAGGCATCTCGGTCAGCCTGTCTCATCTTGCCTCGGCGACGCCAGCTCCCTTCGCAGCCCACGAGACGCTGCCTGGACGCGGCAAGTTCAATCCCGCGGCAAAGGGCGCCGGCCGTGTCGACGGCGTCGCCAAGGTCACCGGCGCGAAGCTTTACGCCTCCGACTTCCGCGCCAATGATCTGCCGGGCTGGCCACAGATCACCTCGCACGCCATCCTGGTGCGCGCCAACGACGCCACGCACGTCTACACCGGCCTGGATCTCGCCCGCCTCGGCGGCGCGCTCAAGCCGTCGGTGGTGGTGACGGCCGCCGATCTCGACCGGATCGGGACGCAGGTGCCGGAATTCTATGCGGGCGACCTGTTCTGTCCGATCGGCAAGACGCCGCTCTATCTCGGCCAGCCGGTCGCGCTTCTGATCTTCGAAAAATTCGACGCCTTCGACCAGGCGCGTCTCGCGCTGCGCGACGGCACTTTCGTCCAATTCGGCGAGGAGACCGGGCCTGTCGTCGTCCCCGATTACGGGGCCTTCCGCTTCACCCGCGTGGCAGGTCCCTCGCCTGACAAGCCGGATGTCTATTCGCCGATCCAGGCGGGCTGGGTCTCGCCCAAGAAGGTGCAGAGCGCGGCGCTGCCGGTGTGGTCGGCGCTCGCCAAGGAAATGCCGGCGGATTACGCCAAGGCAGCGAAATATGGCGAGCAGATCCGCGCCGAGCTTGCCGCGGACGACGCCTCCATGCTGGTGCTCGACCGCGAGTTCGAGACGCAATCGGTCGACCCGATGTTCCTCGAGCCGGAATGCGGGCTCGCCTGGTACAACGGCAAAGGCGGCAATCTCGAACTTCTGCTTGGCGTACAATCGCCCTACGAGGCGGCGGAGTCGATCGCGCATCTCTTCGGCAAGGCCCGCGCGCCCTACAAGCCGGCGCACATCAACGCGCAGTTCGCCCATGTCGGCGGCGGCTTCGGCGGCCGCGATCACACACCTTTCATTCTCTATGTCGCGCTCGCGGCGGTCTGCTTTCCCGGCAGGCCCGTGCGGCTGGCGCATGACCGCTACCAGCAGTTTCAGGGCGGCATCAAGCGCCACTCGATCAAGATGCGCTCGCGCATCGGCATCGATCGCGCGACCGGCAAGATCAGGGCGTTCGCCGCCGACCACGTGCTTGACGGCGGCGGGCTCGCCCATTTCTCGGCCAGCGTCGCCGTCGTCGCGGCCACCGGCGCGATCGGCATCTACGACATTCCGAAGGTCGACGTCAGGACCGTCGCGGTGCACTCGCGCGGCGTGAGCGCGGGCTCGATGCGCGGCTACGGCATCCTGCAGGCCATGACGGCGCTGGAGGTCCTGATCGACGAGGCGGCGTCCGAGCTCAAGCGCGATCCGATCGACTTCCGGCGGCGTAACGCGCTGCCCCAGAACGGTCGGACCATGACGGGCAATCCCTACATCGTCTCGGTGCGCACGCCGGAAATCCTCGACAAGCTCGAGCAGCATCCAATCTGGCAGCAGCGGGCACAGTTCAAGCAAACATCGTCGGATCGGCTGGTCGGCACCGGCGTCGCCTGCGTGACGAAAGACTATGGCTCCGGCGCGGACGGCTCTCTCGGCCGTGTCGAGCTTGGACCTGACGGCAAGATCGTGATCTTCTGCGATCACGTCGAGATGGGCAACGGCATCGGAACGGCGCTGGCCAACCGGGTCGCAAGCCATCTCGGCGCCATCGCCGACGAGGTCTCGGTCGCTCGCGTCGATAGCTATGACGTGCTCGGCCTGGTCACGTCCGGCGATCCCTCCACCATGGACCAGAAGACCCAGGATGCCGCGGAGAAAAATCCGCGTTGGGTGCCCGCGATCAGCTCGCCGACGAGTTCCTCGATCGGCGCGCATGTCGGCACGCATTCCGCCGCAGAAGCCGCCCGCGTCATCTTCCGCTACGGCCTGTGGCCCGCGGCGCTGGAGCTGTGGCACATCGCAAAGACTGATCCGCGCGCTCGGCAATGGGCCGCCGCAAGCTGGCAGAACGGGCAGCTTACCATGCCCGGTCTCGAACCGCTGGCGCTGCCGGTACTGGCCGCGACAGCCCATGCGCGCAGCTTCGTCACCGGTGCGGTTGCGCACAGCTTCTCCCGCTGGGCCTGGTCGCGGGCGCGCTTTCCGGTGTTCGGCGAGCAGTACCGCGCCGAGATCGACGCGCTGGCGATCCGCCGCGGCAACGGCAAGTTCGAACGGATCAACCGCACCAGCGTCAAGTTTCCGCCGACCGACAACAACCGGATCGGCACCGCCTACACCTCGATGTGCGGCACGGTCGTCCGCGTCGAGATCGAGCGCGCAACCGGCGTGCTCCGCATCGCCAAGGCCTACAGCGTATTCGAATGCGGCACCGCGCTGGTGCCGGAGGTCGTGATGGGCCAGGCCCAGGGCGGCTTCGCCATGGGCGTCGGCTACGCGCTGCTCGAAACGCTGCCGCCATTCGAGGGCGGTCCCGGCAACGGCGAATGGAATCTCGGCCGCTATCTGGTCGCACGCGGCTCCGACCTGCCGCTCCGCGATCTCGAGATCGAAATGCTGAAGCCGCAGACAGCCGACGAAGCACCGAAGGGCATGGCCGAAGTCGTGATGATCCCGATCGTACCGGCGCTGATCAACGCCATCCATGACGCCACCGGCCATCGCTTCCGATCGCTGCCGGTCACATCAAGCCTTTTGAAGGGAGTGCTCGCGTGACGACCCTCAGCCTCACCATCAACGGCCAGAAGCACGGTCCGATGGACGTCCGCGACGACCTCTCGATGAACGATTTTCTGCGCGAGATGCTCGGGATGACCGGCACCAAGTTCGGCTGCGGCGCCGCGCAATGCCTGAGCTGCGCCATCATCGTCGACGCGCCCGACGGCACCAGCTACACCAGCCCGACCTGCATCGCGCCTGCGGTCAATTTCGACGGCAAGTCGATCCGCACCGTCGAGGGTCATGCCAAGGATGGTGAGCTGTCGGCGCTGCAAAAGGCCTTCGTCGAGCACTTCGCCTTCCAATGCGGCTACTGCACCGCCGGCTTCGTCAACGAGGGCCAGGTGCTGCTCGAACGTCTGTCGCGCACGCCGGTGCCGCGCGAGGCGCTGGAGCAGACCATCGCGGATGCGCTCGATGGCCATCTCTGCCGCTGCACCGGCTACATCAAATATCACGAGGCTGTGCGCGACGTGATCCTCGCCGATTCAAACCGCTATCTCATCGCCACCAAGTGAGCGCGCCTGGGGACACACCAGCCATGATCTCCGACGCACGATTCAAGACGATGGCCGTGATCGCGGCGCTCGCGAGCAGCCTGTGCGCGGCCTACGCGGCCTCGGAGACGGCGAGCCATGCCCTCGCCTCGCCCGAAAGCTTCACCTCGATCGGCGACACCGAGAAGCGCTCGGCGGCGATCTTCACCGAGCTCGGCAAGGTGCTGACGCATCCGCGCTGCACCAATTGCCATCCGGCCGGCGACAGGCCGCACCAGGGCGACAATGCCCGCCTGCATCAGCCGCCGGTCACGCGCGGCGCCGACGGCCATGGGCTCGAGTCCATGCGTTGCAACACCTGCCACCAGAAGGCCAATTTCGAGCCCGGCCGCATGCCCGGCCATCCCGAGTGGCATCTCGCCCCGCGCGAGATGGCATGGGAAGGCAAGACCGTCGGCGAGATCTGCGAGCAGATCCGGGATCCCGCGCGCAATGGCGGGCGCAAGGTGGAAGACCTGATCGACCACATCGGCAAGGACACCCTGGTCGGCTGGGCCTGGAAGCCCGGCTTCGGCCGCTCGCCCGCGCCGGGCACGCAGGCGCAGGCCGGCGCGCTGGTCGAGGCCTGGGTGAAGACCGGGGCGGCCTGCCCCGTCCCTTAGGGCGGGCGCTCTCTGGCCGGCAACCCCGATCATGCGAATGGCTCAGGGACCGAGCGGCGTGAGGG
Organism: Bradyrhizobium sp. P5_C12; assembly: GCF_054049735.1. Classification (NCBI taxonomy): domain Bacteria; kingdom Pseudomonadati; phylum Pseudomonadota; class Alphaproteobacteria; order Hyphomicrobiales; family Nitrobacteraceae; genus Bradyrhizobium; species Bradyrhizobium sp. P5_C12. Next base: position 5,922 of record NZ_JBFULU010000043.1, on the reverse strand, counting down.
CGCTGCGCAGTGGCGCGCTGGAAATTTGCATCAAACCCGAAAATGGCTGGCCCAGCTCCAGGACCAGGTAGATCGCCCCGGCGGCCGACAGTGCAAAAACGAACAGCGCGCCGAAAACGGTTGCGCTGGGTTTGGCAAACAGGCCGAAGCTTCCAAAGATGATGGTGAGCCAGAAAATCAGCACCACCAGGAACGGCATAGGGATCGAGTTGTTCGTCTGTGCGAACAGCAGCAGGCGGGTTTGCGCAATGTCGGTGGCGATCTGTATGGCCCTGGCTTGCAGGGAGCGCTGGGAATCGTCCTGCGGCGAAAGCTGCTGAAGCTTCGCAAAGAATGCTTCGCTTACGGCGCTCGCCTCGAAGGGGTTCGCCTTGGCAACCTCGGAACTTTTCTCGCGCCACATTCGATCGGCTAAAGCAACGACGGCGCGACGCAACAGATTGCGTTCGTCATTCGCCTCCGGTCCGTACTGCGCCAGCAGATTGTCGAGCAGGACGACATTGCTCGTCATCTGCGTGACTTGAGTGCTCTGCGTGTCGTAGGAGCCCTTCGCCGAGGCGATCAGCAGGCCGAGGACAAGCGCGGCTATCGTCCCGATGAGGCCCGTGCCCAGCCTGACCACATCCTTGTCATCTGTGCTCAGGTGATGCCCGGGAAGGAACATACCCAGCAGGGCACCGCCTGAGATGCATAGAAACGTGATGCACGATAGCGCGATTGCATTCATGATTCACCGGTGTGTCGCGATTTAGCGGTGTGCCGCCTACGCCGCGGAGGCAACTGCGGGTCCCCTGGCGATCAATGTGCGTCGGTCGTGAATCAAGCTCTCCAGCCGGTGGGCTGCCACGTTCAATGTGGCATCATCCACCGCGCTCTCGTCTCCAGCAGCGGATTTGGCGCGCTCCGCCTTTAGAATGCTGTCGATTTCGTCTTCGATATCCGAAAGTTCAGCCTCTGAATCGACCTTCCGAATCCGGCGCGCCAGGGCATAGAGGGAATCGAGCGGGCCTTCGGCTGCGCGGTTGCCGACGCCCAGGAATTTCCACGCCGCCGCAAGCATGGTGGCAGCGCCACCCAGTACCATCGGCGTCAAATAGATCCAGTTGCCGTATTCATCCATGAAGCTCTGCGTGGTGCTGTTGTAGACGGCTGCCGCGCCAGGGTGCAGCGGAAGGTAGGCATCCTGGTCGGTGCTGGGCGCGGTGATCTGCGCGAAAATCGGCTGCTCGCGCAGAAGATTTCTGCGCGCGCGCATGATCGCCTCCGTGAGGCTGGTTACCAGATCAGTGCCGAGCTTCTTTTGCGCAACCAGGTATAGCGAGGTCCTCAGGGTCGTCAGGTCATCTTCCGGGACCGGCGGCGATCCCCGCAGCGTGCCCTTCGGGACGTCGAAGCTTTCAAAAGCGCGTTCATTCTCGGCAATTGCCCCGGCGGACTCGATTGGGATCAGTACCGGGACCTTTTTATGGTCGAGCTGAAAAAATCCGCGGACGAGCGAGAGGTATTTTTCGGCGAGCGGGATCACGACAAGCAGGGCACCGACTTGTTTTGACTGAATGGCTTGCCGGACATCCGTCAAAGCAAGGTTCTTGAATACAACTTTTGCGGCCGCCAGATCGTATTCCTTGGTCAACACATCGACAATTTTGGCGTTCACAACGCCGCCGACCACGCCGACCGTGCGTCCCTTCAGGTTGCCAATGCCGTCGATGGACGATCCCGGCGGCGCGATGATCAGCACGACCATATGGCTGACGACGACGACGGCTTGCGCCTGCGACAAGTCGCCGACATCGCCGCGAACCACAGCGAGATCGACCTTGCCCGCGGAGAAAGCGGCAGCGGCCTCAAGCGCGGTGCCGCTGTCGATGACCTTGAGCCGGACCGGCGCGTTCGTTGAAACGAGCTCGCCTGCTATCGCTGACATTGCCTTGGCCGCCTCGCCGTCGACCGAGCCGACCGCCACGGTCAGCGTTACCGGGCGGCTGTAGTACCGATAGGCAAGGAGACTTGCGCCTCCCGCAAAGGCGACGACGCCGACAAGCAGGAAAAAGCGAAGCCACAGCGGAAATTTTATCGACATCATGCTCGCCACTCCAGACGCGTCGGCCGATGGACATCGCTGCATGGCTTAATTGCAGCGCGTATAACCGCAATACTAAAGCCTCGTAGTTCCAACTATGCGAAAGCCGGCGGGCTCCTGTGTGAGTTCGCCACGTCCTTGCCGCTGTATTCTGCGGACCTGCGATGCCCGCGAATGTCCGCGGCCAGAGTAGCTGCCAGCGGCCGCTCTACGTGCTCGCTGCTCAAGACGCCCCCCAAGCTCGGGGAAATTGAGTGGTATATATCAGAATTGTGGGCCGATGTCCGGCTATGCCCAAGTCCGAAACGGGCCCAGCAAGCGACATTCCCGGGCGCGCAAGAGCAGGCCGGCGCGCTGGTCGAGGCCTGGGTGAAGACCGGGGCCGCCTGCCCCGCGCCTTGATGGCGAACCAGGGTCCGTCCCCATAAATCCGGTACGCGCGTGCAGCATGGCGAGGACCGCGCCGCCACAAAAGTGGAGATCGGCGCTGCGCAACCTCATATCCCCGAAGGGCCAGGAGCTGACCAGGAGCCGACTAAGCGGCGTGTCACCGCTTTTGGAGAGACACTGGTTTCCCGTACAACGGATCATCGAGAGTTGGAACGAAGCGCTCGCTATCCTGGAGCGAGATCTCTTTCATCGCCGCAATCTATCCTGCCGCTTCAGTTGCACACTTCGGCCTGGGTTCCTGTAATGCCGTACGAGCCACCAATTTTCGCGCGCTCAATCCGGCAGCCGGGCCGTACCGGTCGACACCCAGCATTATTGCAGATGAGCTGCCCGCTCGCTTGCGGCTTCGCCGGTGCAGCGTCGACCTCCTTACGTTGGTTATCGCGCTTCTGGGCGTCCTCCCGCGTCGCGACCGGCTTCTTCTCCTGCGCCTTCTCGCATTCGTTGTCGTCATTGACGCGATAGCCCGCGCGGCAGGTGATCTTCACGCACGCATCGCCATCGGCCTTGAAGCCATGATCGCAAACCAGCGGGCAGACGCGACCCGGCTTGGCCTTGATCGCATCCAGCGCATCGAAGCTGGCGAGCTTGGCGTCGAGTTTCGTTCCGGCATACTTGTTGAACAGCGTCAGCGAGCGCTGTGACGTCGCATTCCAGTCACCGTCAGCCAACGCAGTCAGGCACCCGACCCGGCGCAATTCCGACTGCACCGATTTCGCGACCTCCTGGGGTGACATGACAGGCTGCGCCGACGGCGGCGCGAGCGCCGCGACCTTCTGTTCGCCATCCGCACCGGCCGGCTTCTCGGCAGCCTTTTTCGCCGCCAGTTCTGCGGCGGCTTTCTCGGCAGCGGCTTTGTCGGTGGCCTGTTTGTCCGCAAGCGCCTTCTCGGCTGCCTGCTTGTCGGCGAGCGCCTTGGCTGCTGCGGCCTCGGCCTCTTTCCTGCGCTGCTCGGCTGCGGCGGCCCTTGCCTCTTCGACCTGCTTGGCCTTCTCAGCCGCAATCCGCGCATCTTCAGCGGCCTTGGCGGCTGCCGCCGCCTTGTCTTGCTCCGCCTTCCTGGCCCGCTCCGCCGCAAGCCGCTCTTTCTCGTCTTCGGCCTGCCGCGCCTTATCGGCGGCGGCGGCGCGCGACTCTTCTGCTGCGATCCGGTTCAATTGCCCCTTGGCCAGGCTGGCGTAGAACCCGTCGGCATACGTGGCGAGGAAAGCCGTCCAAACCTCTCTGGTGCCGATCTGCAGCGCCAGCTCATAATCCCGGCGGATCGCGTCCTGAGGGTTGGCTTGCGGTCCCGCAGCGACCGGCTTGGCCGGAACCAGGGACACGTCGTCACCGCCCAGCGAGCCATAGACATACGGCTCCTGCTTGTAGCCGGTGGTCTTGAGGACATCGTCGCGCACGAAGCCGAAGGCCTTGCGCAGGTCGAGTCCCGGTGTGGGCAGACGCTCGACCAGCGCGGCCGCGAACGGGCTGTTCTTCGAGTCGCCATCGGAGGCGGTCGAGCCCGCCTTCGCGGCGTAGGCGACCATGGTGTTCGGACTGGTCGGCTCGACCTTGCCAAGACCACGTCCGATGGCGCGCGCGGCGACCGTGCGCTTCATTGTCTTGGCAAAGGGATTGTCGCGGCAGGCGTCGAGAATGACGAGGCGGAGCTGTTTGGCCGGTTCGATGGCAAACAACACCCGGTCGAGCGGAAACGCCTCGTCGAACACGTCGTTGTCCGTCTCCAGGGCAGCATCGGTCGGGATCAGGTAGTTGTTGCCGTCCAGCTCGATGCCGTGGCCGGCGTAGTAGATGACGGCGACTTCGGCCTCGCGAGCCTTGCCTGCGAACTCGCGAAGCGCCTTGCGCATATCGACCACGCTGAGGTCGAGCTTGATGTCGACGCTGTCGAATCCGGCCTTCTTGAACATGCCACCGATCAGCGTGGCATCATTCACCGGGTTCGTAAGCCTCGGCACGCTCTTGTAGGCCGAATTGCCAATGACGAGCGCGACGCGACGCTCGGCGTGCGCCGAACCGCAGGTTAGCCAGACCACAAATAGCAATGAAAACCAGCGGAATGCGCCCATCACAGCCCCGAACATCACGTGCGCAGCGTATGCAGAGCCTGTCAAAAGGCAAGTCTTGGATCTGTGAGGCTGATCACTCAGGGCTTCGCCATGTCGCCTGCGCAGTACACTTTGATTCACGATCCTTCGAACCCGCGAAAGCGGCCGGAGCCACTGGGTGCACTGTCACCGTAATCGCCGCAATCGCCTGGCTGAGGACGGGAGCGGCCTGCCCCGCGCTGACGAGGCGCTAGGTTCCGTACTCAAACCCCTTGTGGTCGATGAGACGTGGTGATTCAAGGCTTCCAAATGGAGGCTTTGATGGCACGCTTCGATTTGACGGACGCCGAATGGACGATCATCGCGCCGTTATTGCCGGGAGCCGAGGGGAGGAAGAATGGCCGGCCCCGGCCGGACGATCGCAAGGTTCTCAATGGCATCTTCTTCGTGTTGCGCACCGGCACTCCCTGGCGGGATCTGCCGGAGCGCTACGGGCCTTACACGACCGTGTACAACCGTTTCAATCGCTGGGCGAAGGCGGGCATCTGGCTTGGAGTATTCGAGGCCCTGGCGGCGAGATCGCCGCAGTCTCTGCAACTGATCGACTCATCGATTATCCGCGCTCACCAGCATGCGGCGGGCGGTAAAAAGGGGGCCCGGATAACGCCATTGGCCGTTCTCGCGGAGGATTGAGCACCAAGATCAACGCGGTCGTCGATCAGCAGGGAATGCCTGTACGGATTGTGCTTTCGCAGGGTCAGTCGTCCGACAAGACCATTGCGCCGACCTTGATCGAAGGGCTCAAGCCGGATCGCGACCTCGTCGCGGATCGTGGCTATGACGCCCGAGCTATCATCGATCTTGTCGAAGCTCGTGGCGGGCGGGCGCACATCCCGACCTCCCGCGACCGCAAGGTCCAACGCTCGGTTGACCATCTCATTTGTCGGCAACGCAACCTGATTGAGCGCTTCTTTAACAAGCTCAAGCATTTTCGCCGCGTCGCAACCCGCTACGACAAAACCGCCCGAAACTTCCTTGCCGCTATTCTGCTTGTTGCCACCCGGCTATGGGCTAGGTTTGAGTCCACAACCTAGGCCCGATCGACATTCGGGATTCCCAAGTGGTTTGATCGCTGATTCATAGAGTTCCGTGATTCGACACGGAGCGGATGATGGCGGCGAAGCGATATGAGCTGACCGAGGCGCAATGGGCGAGGATCTCACCACTGCTGCCGGGGAAAGCTGGCGACCCGGGACGTACGGCTGCGGATAATCGTCTGTTCGTCAACGGATGTCTGTGGGTTTTGCGGTCGGGTGCACACTGGTGCGACCTGCCGGA